>JBHHVD010000097.1:0-11116 GCA_046754105.1 Candidatus Krumholzibacteriia bacterium | reverse complement strand
GCCGCCAGCTTCCTCTTTAATGTGTTGGAGCTGCCGTTTGCCGTTCTCGCCGGTGCGGCTGTTTATAAAGAGGCGTGACACCGGTCACTCTTCCTCTATCCACTGTTCCATATCCTCCCGGTGGGGATGGTCGGGGTTGATCTCGAGACAACGGCGGAAGTGCGCGTTCGCCTCGCGGTGACGGTCGAGGAAGTAGAGCGTCAGCCCGGCGTAGTAGTGCGCGTCGCCGGATTGGGGATCCGCCGCTAGCGCCCGCTCGAAATACGACAGCGCCTTCTCGTGCTCTCCGAGATTGCCGTAGAGGATGCCGAAGGTGTAGTTGGTCCGGAAGCTCTCGGGCTCGCCGTCCCAGATCCGTTGAAAAAGCGGCAGCGCTTTGCGGTAGGCCGCGACCGCTTCGTCCTCGCGGCCCATATCGTACAGAGTCTCCGCGTAGTAGATCCAGTAGTTGACGTCCTCGGGCTTACGCTCCAGTACGAACTCGACGTGTGGCAGCGTGTCCTCGTTTCTGCCCGCGGCGCGAAGCGCCGTTACGAGCCGCTCTCGAAACAAGAGCTTGTCGGGACGAAGGCGCACGGCGCGCGCGATGGCGTCGGCCGCCTCCGACATCTCGCCCTTGTCCCAGTGCACGAGCCCGAGCAGGTAGTGGGCGTTGTTGTTGCGCGGGTTGACCTGGATCGCCTTCTCGAACCACTCCTCGGCCTCGTCGAGCGAGCCGCGCCAGCTGTACCACTTGCCGACCAGCACTTCGGTCCTTCCCAGGCCGAGCGGCAGCGTCTTGAGCCGTTCGAAACTCCGTTGCAACAAGGCGTTGGTGGCGATCCACGGCACGGTATGATAGAGCGACACGGCGAGCGCACAGGAGAGCACGGCCGCCGCGCGGCGGGCATCCCCCTTTGCCGGCGAAAGAAAGAGCCCCAGGCCCGCGGCCGTATACACGAGGGCCCCCGGTGCCAGCAGGTCCCAGTTGCGCGCATACCCGAGGTTGGAATCCCCCGCGAGCCAGCTCGCCCCCACGTACGCCGCACCGGCCACGACGAGGAAGAGATGCCGCGCTCTGTGCCCGGACCGCCGCACAAACGCCGTCACCACCGCGGGAACGAACAGGAAGATCCCCAGCGGCCCGATCAGGAACTGCTCGTTCCAAAAATCGCGAAGATGGATCGACGACAACATGTAGCCTGGTGCGCCTTCCTCCCGGCGGGTGAGGGCAATGCCGGCGACGCGCAACAGCTCCGCCATGAAGTGGTAGCCGGGCTGCCACGCGGCGAGGGCCACATCGACGCCCACCAGCACGGCGGCGGCGATCGCCAGGTCGCGGGCGGCGCGCAAGCGCCTCGCCGGGGTCAGGAACGCGTGGACGGCCAGCACGAGAAACGAGGGAATGAGAATGGCGGCGGAAAGGTGCAGCGCGATCACCAGCAGGAGCGCAGCCGCGGGCAGCAAGAGCGGCCCGGCCCCGCGCAGGTAACGCAGAGAGAGCCACAGGTAGAGTGCGACGCCCACCGCGTAGAACGTGTAGTTCTCCACGTAACCAAAGAAGAGCTGCGCGTACCCCTGTGCGAGAAGCACCGCCGCGGCGAGGAGTGCTACGGCGCGCCGCGGCCCCGATAGCTCGCGCGCGATGCGCCAAACGACAACGGCGAAGACGACACCGAGGATCACGCTGCCCAGGGCTACGGCGTCGCTCGCCACCAGGTCGCGCGACCGCTCGCCGGCGCCAAAGAACCCGGCGGTGAGCCGGTACATCACCTGCTGGGCGAGCATGGTCAGCGGCTGATGGGGGTGAAACGCTTGTCCGGCGGGGACACTGGTCACCAGAACGTTGCCGTCGCCGAGGTAGGTGTGGCGCGCGCGCGCGAGCCACAAAAGGGCGCCCGCGCCGGCCGCCGTCGTGCCGGCTGCGAGGGCGCCCCGCGGGATTTGCCCGAGGATCTCCGAGAGCCACGCGCCCGCGCGCTCGGGCCGTAAAACCAGAACGATCGAGACCGCGAGCACGAGCGCGGTGGAGAGCCACAAAAGAAAGGGATGAAAGAAGGCGTAGAAGTGGACGCCCCAGAACGAGTCTCTGAGCGCGAGGGCGCCGCCGATGTGGAGACCCACGGTGACGAGGGCGATCGCAGCGAGCGTGGTGGCAAAAACCCGGGGGTGGTTGCCCCCGGGGTCGTTCGTGTGCTGGGTGCCGCGGCGCGTCAATACGGGTTCTCCATCGCAATGCGTGGTGTCGCCGGCCGGCGCGTTCGCGAGCGGCCCGTTTCCGTGGGCCGCCTCATGCGCCGGGTTTGGCACCTTCGGGCGTCCCCTGACGGATCAGACTCTCCAGGGCCTTGAGGTGCGTTTCCAACGCCATCCTACCCTGTTTCGTCAGACGATACCAGCTAATGGGTTTGCGATCCTGAAACTGCTTGCGGACCCTGAGGTAACTCGACGCTTCGAGTTTCTTGAGATGCGCCCCGAGGGAGCCGTCGGTTTCGGCCAACAAGGTCTTCAGCCGTTGAAAGTTGACGGCGTCGTTTCGCGCCAGGATCACGCAGATGGCCAGCCGCACGCGGTGCTCCAGCAGCTTGTCAAAACCGTCCATCCCGCCCCACGACGGACCGTCCGCTTCACTCGCTTGCCGGGACACGGCTCCGCCCTCCGATGAAACTGGCGGCGGCGAGCCCCGCCGCTACGACGATGCCGACGAGTGTCCAGCCATATGCGGAAACGAAAAACAGGGACAGGTATCCCGCCACCATGAGCAGCGCGATCCAGATCAGCGGCCGGTCCAGGTGGACGCCCGCCAGAAAGTAGGCGAGTGCAAGAATCAGCAGGATGATCCTGTAGAGCGCTTCCCACGGCGCCGCCCCGGTCACACCGAGTGGCACGGCCAGGAATATCACCACCATCATGCCGGCCCAGTGCAGACCGTGACGCACGCCGAGGTCTCGGCGCATCTGACCGCGGCGAACGCTGAAACGATACCCCAGGATACCGCTCGCCAGACCGCCCAGCGGACCGGCCACCGTCCAGAAGAGGGCGATGCGGTCGGGCGCGAAATCCACCAGCGCAAAACCCACCAGGCAGATCGCGGCCCACAGCAGATAGATGCTCCCCGCGGAGTTGCCTCGTTCCGATTTCCGGGCCGCGTCGCGCACGTAGCCGAGTTGTGATTCCAGATGGTTCAAATCCGACATCTTTTCACCTCCATATTAGAGTACTCTGGATAATAGAGTACTCTAAAGTATTTGTCAAGGGTTTTTGCGAAAGATCCAGCAGGAGTAGTAACGGGCCGGCGGCCGGCGGTCAGAGCTCCCGCTCCGTGCGCTTGTCCGGATGCGTCTTGAGGTGCTTGAGGCGAAGATCCCAGAACGGATCGAAATAGGCGATCCACAGCCGGACCTCCCTCAGCGGCCCTGGAATCAGCGAATAGACTCGTTCGCGCCCGGACTTGTGCTCCGCGACGAGGCCGGCCTCCCGGAGGACCCTCAGATGGGTGGAAATGGCCGGGCGGCTCACGCTGAACTGGCCGGCCAACTCGTGGACCGGCATGTTGTGGGTCGCTAGTAACTCGAGGATTTCCCGCCGGATCGGGTCGGCAACCGCGTGAAAGACGTCTCGATTGGAAATAGCCATGGCCGTGAACTCCTCTCCCCCCGGACCATGTAGCGCTGTTGGAACAAATCCGTCAATAAGTAACGATATGGTTACTGGTTTGGGGCGCTGTTAGGTAACAATATGATTACTTATCGTAGCCAAATCGGTGATCTTTACTGGTTCGATACAATATTGAAAAAATACCCGGAACCGGTCAAGTGAATAAGTGCACAATCTCTCTTTTTGTTGGCACACAACGAGAAACGGGCGTACTCTTTGGTGTGGGGAGCGTTCCGGTACCGGCGAGGCGGCGTTGAAAGTCGAGCAACGGGAACATAACGGCATTGTGATCCTCGACCTGCACGGGCCGCTCTACACCCGCTCGCACCAGGTGCAGCGCGAGGAGCGCAAGGAGCTGCAGGACCTCTTCCAATCCCTCATCCTGGGACAAAGCGTTCGGGTCATCGTGACCCTCACCAAGGTAAACTACATCAACAGCGTCGGCTGGGGTAGCCTTATCGGTGCCTACAAGCGCCTGGAAGCCGCGGGTGGGGAACTGGTGGTCGTGCACGGGGGCGGCAAGTTCGAGGAAGTCATTCACCTGCTAAAGCTCGACGAAGTCTGGAACACGTTTACGAACGTGGACCAGGCGCTCGAGTATCTCACCGGCTGGAAGAAGACCAACTGATCGCATCACTAGGGGGGCCCAGGGAGGGGACCGGCGGCGGCCGCCGCGGTTTTCTATCCTTTCGCACCATGGAAACCGAACCAGCACCCACGCCCCGGCGGTACTTGCGCGACCGCCACGTGCACCTGATCCTGATCGTGCTCGGCATGGCAACGCGACTGCCGTTTATGCGCGCGTTCGATCTCGTCACCTTCGACGGCACCTATTACATCACGACGGCCCGCGCGCTCATGCAGGGGTCGCTGCACGGCGTGTCGTTTCCCGTGGGCTACCCGCTTCTGGTCGGGCTTTTCCTGCCCCTCATCGGCGACGGCGTGCGGGCGGCGCAGGCCGTGTCCTTTATCTCGGGCATCGGGTCGCTACTCGTTCTCTATGCCCTCGCGCGGCACTTCGTGGGCAGAAAGAGCGCGCTGCTGTGCAGCGTATTGCTGGCGCTCAACCCGCTGGCGATCCGGTACTCGATGTTGTCGATGTCCGAGTCGCTCTACATCTTCATGGTGCTGCTCGGGCTGTGGCTCTTTTCGAAAAAAACCTGGGCACGCACAGCGCTCGCCGGGCTGGCCATGGGGTATGCGGCCATCACCCGGCCGGAGGCGGTGCCGATCGTGGCGGCACTCGCCGTTGTCACCTTCAAGCGGCCCCGGCGCCTGCTGACACTGCTCGCCGGGTTCGTGCTCCTCTCTTCCGTCAATTCCGTGATCCTCTCGAAAGCGACCGGCCGCGTGGTCGTCCTGCCCAAGGTCGAGGCGCTGCGATCGGTCGCCGTCAACTGGACGGAGCGCGAAGCGGTCGCCGAGGGCGTATCGCGGGAAACGGTCGAGCGCGAGGCCAGCGAGGGAGCCGCCGCCCACAATCCAGTCGCTAAATACCTCCGCCGCCTGCCGGACGAACTGGCACTCCTGCACCGGCACATTCTCGCGGCCGTGTTTGCGCTGGCGCTGGCGGCGATGGTGTACCGCCCGGGGTTCCTGCTGGCCGCCCTGGTGCCGTTCTTTATTTTTCCAGCCTTTACGGATCGCTCGGACGCGCGGTGGATACTCCCGTACGTGCCGGTCATGATCCTCTACGGGGTGATTGGGGCCGGGCTTTTCCGGCATCGTTTCTTGCGCGGGGCCGGTTACGCGCTGCTCATTATAACAAGCGGGGCCGGCGCGTGGTGGAACCGGGCGCAGCTGCTCGAGCCGGTGGGCGCAACCTACGCGGCCACTCGCGAAGCGGCCGAGTTTTTCAAGGACAAAGTCGCTGCCGGGGACAAAATTGCGGATCGAAAACCGTACTTCGCCTTTTACACCGGGGGCGAATACGTGGAGATCCCGATGGCGCCGTACGAGGACACGATGCGGCACCTGACGGAAGAGAGAATCCAGCTCCTGTCCCTGCATCTCGCGACGACGCACAATTTCAGGCCGGCGCTCGCGCCGCTCCTGCACGACGCGGCACTGATCGCGGGCGAGGTTCGCTGGCGGCAGGTCTATGCGGCGCCGACGGGTGAAGTAATCTACGAGCGAATCCGGGACGCCGACCCGCTGACGTGGCGGCAGGTGAGCCGCCTGCCGGGGAGCGTGCACGTGCCGGCGTGGTCGCCGGACGGACGGCTGATCGCGTTTCGCAATACCGACGAGAACGGCGTGGGCGGCATTTACACGGTGACGGCTGAGGGCGCGGCGCTGCGGCTGGTCGCCGAGGTCGGCGCGCGGCAGGATGAGATCGCCTGGTCCGGCGACGGGCGCAGCATTGCCTTCGCCGCCTCGCAGATGGGCAACCTCGACATCTACTCGGTGGACATCGCCAGCGGCCAGATCACGGAGGTCGTGTCCGACGCCGGTAACGATTTTTCGCCCGCGTGGTCGCGCGCGGCCGAAGAGCTGGTCTTTTGTTCGAACCGATCCGGCGCGGTCGAGATCTGGATCAAGGACCTGCGAACCGGCCGCCAGTTCCGCGTGACCCGGGACGGCGGCAACACCCACCCCGCGCCGGCGCCGAGGGGCAACCGCATCGCGTGGGTGGATGGAGACCGGCGACTGGTCGTTCTCGATCGAAACACAAACCGGCGCACCCGGGTCGAGGTACCGAAGGACGTCGTGTCCGCGCCGGCGTGGAGCCCGGACGGACGCTTCCTCGCCGTTGCGGCGCGTCACTGGCGCGCCACCGATATCTACCTGGTGAAGGCGGACGGCAGCGGCGCGCTGCTTCTGACCAGGGACATGAAGCCCGACGGGATGCCCTGCTGGAGCCCCACGGCATCCCGCCTCGCCATCGTGTCCGAGTCCGGGGGACACGAGGCCGTCTGGGTGCTCGACGGCCTTCAGGACTACCTCGACCGCCTGCGAAAACCCATTCCCATCCATACCTTCCCGCCCCCTGCCGGCAACTGACGTCGAACCGTCGCAAGGTCCCGCGGGTCGGCGTCGGCGGCGCGCGTGCACCGCTGCGATTGCCGCGTCCCCTTTTGCAACGATGTGCTCATCGCGTGGAGGCGCGGAGTTCCCGGTAGCGCCCCATCGCTCCGGGTAGATTGTGCCGTGTCGAAGCGCACCCTCGCTACCGCCTGAGTTACGGCACTGGAAGTTCGCAAACGTTTATGAATCCCGCGGGACGCCGCGGGTTTATGGTTCAGCCCGTATCGACGCCGTTTCCCGGCACTTCCCGTGGCACCATACTTGCACAATACGGTTGTCACAACGCAAGCACATTGGGGGGTACCATGAATCGCAAACGACTCGACATCCCGGTGTGGGTTGCCGTGCTGGTCCTCGTTCCCGGGTTTCTCTTCGCGTTCCCCGGCGACCCCACGCTCTCACAACCGGCGCATGACCAACCTGGCGCCGTTGCGCCGGCCGACAACGCATCGATGTTCGAGGGGCCGAACCGGTCTGCTCCCCGCATCGTTCAGTACTTCGAGGCCCACTCGATCACGTCCGGAGTCGAGCTGGCCTGGTCCGCAATCTCGGAGAAGGACATCCGCGGGTTCAGCATTTACCGGCGGGGCCCGGATGGGTTCCAGTTCCTGCTCGTCAACGACGAGGGACTGATCGGACCATGGCGAAAGTCGTATGTGGACGGCGACGTAGAGCCGGCGACGACCTATCAGTACGCGCTCGGCGTCGTGCACACCGACGGCTCCGAAGCTCTCTCGCCGCCGGCGGAGGTAACGACGCGCAACACCCGCCCGCGAAAGCGCAGCCTCGTGGCCGATGCCACGCCCTAGTGCGGGAGTGCGGTATCAACGTCGTTGATGCCCCTGTGTCAACCGTATTGCGCTCCGGCGCATGGCGGGACGACCCGGCGTTCGGCAATTGGCTGTCACGGCTCGAGTTGTGTTTTTGGGCGAAATGGTACGGTTGTTGCGTATAAACAGTACGTAACGGTTACAACACGACGTTGGACGACACCTGATCGTCCGGCGTCCGGGCATGCACATGGATTCGCGACCCGGTGAGTGTAGCGTAGGGGGAGATGGCATCCGATTGGCAGTACTGGCAAACTAGTTTGTGCCGCGGTTCCTCAGGCCACCCAAGGCCGAAATCGCACTAAGGTGCGCCGCCGGGACATCGTTGCTGAGAAGGAAAGTGCTGAGTATTGGATGGCCGGAGAGCCCTGTCGAAAGACGGGGCTCATTTTTTTTACGTGCCCGGTTGACGAAGCCCCGTGGCAACATCCCGTGAAACTTTTTGTCGCCGGGGCCGCGACACCCATCGAACCGCCCGAGACGCTAAAGCCCGAGCGATTGTGGCGGGTCGGCGGCGATGACGAGAGCGATATTCTCTTTGGCGTCCTGACACACGTCACCTCGGATGACGACGGCAACATCTACGCACTCGACGCGCAACTGAACGAGGTCATGATTTTCTCATCCGGTGGCGACTACCTGCGCTCGGTGGGCCGGCAGGGCCAGGGCCCGGGCGAGTTTCAGCGGCCGGCCGACCTTTTTCTGACCGCCGGCGGCAACGTTGCCGTCTTGCAGCGCATGCCGGGCAAGATCATCCTGCTCGGCCCGGACGGCGCCCCCGCGGGCAACTACCCGTTGCCGGAGTTCGACGGCATGCGCATGTTCTCCGGCGGGCGGAGGTCCGGCGATGACGTCGTCGTGGCGGTGCAGCGCTTCAAACGCAAGGACAACGGCCTCGAAGTCGAATCGGAACTGGTCCGTTTGGACGGCCGGGGACAGAAAGTGGCCACCTACCACACGCGCTCGGCCTCCCGCGATTTCGCCAACATGGTAGTCGACGAGAAAACCCTGGGCAGGTGCGCGCTGGAGTGGACCACCGATGACGGGGGCCGCGTGTACACCAGCGATGATTTTGACGCGTATTCGATTTCGGTCTTCAACGCCGCCGGCGAGCTCGAGCGGGTGATCGAGCGAGAGTACGAATCGCGGAATCGCTCGGCCGCGGAGATGGAGCAAAACACGCCACGGCTCATGATTCGGCGGGGCAACCGCACGGAAAGGCCCGAGTCCAGGGTCAGCAAGACGGACCGCGATATCCAGCGGATTTTCGCCCGTGAGGACGGGACCCTATGGGTGCTGTCGAGCCGGGGAGGGTTCGACGCGCCAGAGGGAACCATCGCCACCTTCGACGTTTTCGACCGCGACGGCAGGTTCGCGCGACAGGTGAGCCTCCGCGGGCAGGGCAGCTTTGTGGACGACGGGTTTCATCTGGTGAGGAATCGTCTGTACGTGGTGACGGGATTGCGGTCGGCGCAGCGTGCGATGTTCGGCGGAGACGACGAGGAAAAAGAGGAGATCACCGACGCCGAACCGATGAGCATCATCTGCTACGACATGGGCCCGGTGGTTCAGACGCGCAAGTAGGCCCGCGTTCCACGCCGGGGACGAACCGCGCCCCGGGGCGGCCCGCCCGTTTCCAGTCCACGCGCCCGCCGCGCGCGATCGGGCCAGGCTGCGCCGGCCGGGCCGTTTCCGTATTTACCCGCAGCAGGATTTGCCATAGACTCACCTCCGGCAGCAATTATCAAGTCGCCCCACAACCATTCTTCCAGAGGGAGTTGTCATGAAGCGATCCGTACTCGCCTCCGTCTTGTTGTGTCTGTCGTTCGGCACTGGTGTGTTCGCGCAGACGGAGTGGACGTTGTCGGGCCAGGTCCGGTACCGGTTCGAGAGCGACATGAAGGATTTCAACAATGATTCCGCCGCCAACAATTTCAATGTTCTCAGATCCCGGCTCGCCGCGTCGTTCAAACCGTCGGACGACGTGACGGCGCTCATCCAGCTGCAGGACTCGCGCGTGCTGGGCGAGGAAAAGAGCACGCTGGGTGACGGCAGTGCGGATCATCTCGATTTTCACCAGGCGTACGTCAAGGTCGACGATCTCTTCGAGTGGCCGGTGAGCCTCAAAGCGGGCCGCATGGAGGTCATCTACGGGTCACAACGCCTGGTCGGCCCGGTCGGCTGGGACAATATCGGGCGAAGCTTCGACGGCGTGATGGTCAACTTGCATGGCGAGCATTTCTCTGTCGATCTCTTCGAATTCAACGAGGTGGACAGCGTGCAGATCGGCGACCGCGGCGACCGCAACATCTACGGGGCCTACGCCGATATCAAACATTCCGACAACTACAAGAACCAGGTCTTTTTCATCTGGCAGCAGACGGAGCCGTCGGACGAGCTCAGCCGCTACACGGTGGGCTTCTACAGCCAGGGCAAGGCGGGACGCTTCTTTCACGAGACCGAGTTCGCCTACCAGGGCGGGAACATAACGCCCGGCGCCGTCGAGCTGGACGTCGAGGCGTTCATGGCCACGCTCAGCGCGGGATTTCGGTTCCCCGCCCTGTCGGCGGCGCCGGCCGTCAGCGCGGGGGTGGACTACTTGAGCGGAGACGACAACCCGGCAGACGACAAGTTCAAGGTCTTCGACACGCTCTACGCAACGAACCACAAGTTCTACGGTTTTATGGACTATTTTCTCAACATCCCCGTCCACACGTTCGGGTTGGGGTTGATCGATGCGCACGGCGAAGTGGCCGTGACGCCGGCCGAGCGGACGAAGGCGAAGATCGCGTACCATTACTTCAGCGCGGTGGAGGATTACCGGCTGGCCGACGGCTCGACGTCAACGGGGTTCGGCCAGGAGCTCGACGTCACGATCAACCACGCCTACACGGAGAGCGTGGCGTTCACCGGCGGCGTGTCGGTCTTCGGGCCCCGCGACATTTTTGACGAGAAAAAAGGAACGGATACGGCCGCCTGGCTCTACGCCATGGTGACGGTCAACCTCTAGGGTGGCCGCCCGCGCGTGGGAGTCTGAGGCGCGCGGGTCCTGTCGCCGATTACCCCCACCGTGCTCACTGTCGCTGCGCGCGGCGGGGGGGGGCCATCGGCGCCACCCGCGCGAACTTCCGTTCGGCACGGGCCGGGGGACCGCTCGTGCGGCTATTCGCCGGCGACGGTCCTGCGCATGATGGGACGCGTCTTCGAGCGCCGCAGCACTTCCGCAAAACCGGCCTTGCGAAACGCCGACGGAATCCCCGTCCACACGAAGGGGTCCGGCACGCGCTCCGCATACGGCTCCACCGGATGTCCCTCGGCGATCGAAGCCCCCTTGCCGGCCCTCCAGTCGCGTGTTCGCAGGCGCCACGCCATGCACCAGCACCCGCCGCAAGCTCCGCGTCCGCCGAAGAGCTTCTCGATATGCGGCCAGCGCGACGGGGTGGCCGGATGGAAACTGTATTGTCCGCGTGTCACGGCGTCGGCAAGTTGTACATCGCCTTGATCGCACCCCAGGTCGATTCCTCCACCGGTACGATGGTTGGCGTCAACGACATGGAATCGATCCACACGGCGCCGATACCCGTCGCCGTCGCCTCGATTCGGAACACGGGCGTGGCGAAGTT
>JBHHVD010000096.1:0-11133 GCA_046754105.1 Candidatus Krumholzibacteriia bacterium | reverse complement strand
GGGTCGACGTCGTTACGGTGGATGAGATCTACGACAATTTCTCGGGCGGCGTGCCCGACCCGGTGGCGATCCGTAATTATTGCAAGTTTCTCTACGATAATTTCTCCGACACCGGGGGAAACCCCCTGCTCACGTACCTGCTGCTGCTGGGGGACGCCAACGTCGACTTCAAGAACTTCACGACGTCGCTGCCCAACTTTGTTACGACGAACGTCAACATGAACCAGCTCACGCTGGACGCCTATATCACCGACGACTGGTTTGCCCTTATGGATCCCGCCGACGTCGCCGGCGCGAAGTTCATCGACTTCGCCGTCGGGCGGCTGCCGGCGGCGTCCGCCCAGGAGGCCGACGCGCTGGTAAGCAAGGTGATTTCGTACGAGACGACGGCCGAGTTCGGCGCCTGGCGCGACCAGGTCATCCTCGTCGCCGACGACGAGGTCGCGTTCCGCAACGACCGCCAGGCGGATTTCGTCATCCAGTCGGAGGTCATCGCAAGCTCCAAACTGGCGAAGTACCTCAACCCGCTCAAGATCTACCTGACCGAGTTCCCCGCCATCTCCGGTATCAAGCCCGCGAGCCGGCTGTTCTTCCTCGACGCGTGGAACGAAGGGGCGCTGGTCGTCAACTACGTCGGGCACGGCAGCAGCAAGCAGATGGCGGACGAACAGGTGTTTCTCGACACCGACGTTCCCAACCTGGTCAACGGCCTGAGGCTGCCGCTCCTGGTCGCGGTCAGCTGCACGATCGGGAAATTTGGCGACGGTGCCAAGAGCCTCTCGGAAAAGCTGCTTCTCAGGGACGGCGGGGGAGTGATCGCCACCGTAACGGCCAGCGAGCTGACGTTCATCGGGCCCAACGCGAGCTTCGATTTCAACCTGTTCGAATCCCTGTTCCCGGCCAGCCCGGGTCCGGCCGAGCCCCTGGGTGTCGCCCTCATGACGGCGAAGTTCAGGTCGCTCAGTGCTTCCGGGCTCCGCCTGGTAGAGGAGAATAACGAAAAATATAACCTCTTGGGTGATCCGGCCTTACGCCTGCTCTCGCCACAGCGCCGTATCGTGTTCGCCCCGGTGGATATCGACACACTCGTCACCGGTAGAAGGGAAATGGTACACGGCAGCGTGTACGGCGGAGGCCAGGTCGACACGGGTTTCTCGGGCACGGTGCGCCTGGTGGTGCGGGAGCCGGACGATCAGAGCGGCTACCAGCGCGAAGACGGGTTCTCCATCCCGTACAACTATCCGGGTGGGACCGTGTACGAGGGAACCGCGGACGTACGCGCCGGTGAGTTCGAGTTCAACTTCAAAGTGCCGCGGTCGGCGCAAACGGGCGATCTGGGGTTCATCCTCGGCTACGCGGACAACGGGGTCACCGACGCCGCGGCGCGGTTCGACTCGATCCTGTACGTGCCGGCCTCTCCGGGAGACAGCACGGCGCTGGTGCCGCTGGATGGCCCCCCGCGAGTCACTCTCGGGTTTCAGGGGGGCGCGAGTACGGTCAAGCCCGGGGCGGTCCTCCAGGCGCGGATCCGGGATGCCGACGGCGTCAATATCCTCACGACGACGCCCGAGGGAAAGATCGCTCTGGTCTTCGACCGCTCCAACCTGCCGATCGACGCCACGCGGTTCTTCGACTTCGATCACGGTGGGGTAGACACGTCCGGAACGCTGCTGTTTCCCGTGCCGGGCCTTGCCGTGGGCGAGCACAGCGCGGTGCTGAAGGTCGCCGACAGCTTCGGGCAGACACGGCTGGACACATTGGAATTCAGCGTCACCGACGTGCTCGATTTCAGTGCCGAAGTCGTTCTCAACTATCCAAACCCTTTTCGGTCATCGACCCATTTCCTGGTCAATCTGACGGGGCGGGCCCGTATCCGCCTCGATATTTTCACTCTTTCCGGCAGGCGGATCCGGACGCTCGAAACCACGCGCGACCCCGGCGAAGCCTGGATATTGTGGGATGGACGCGACTTTTCGGGGGACACCATCGGCAACGGGGCGTATCTGTACGTGGCGACCGTGGATTTCGAAGGGGTCTCGCGGCCGGCGCTGGTCCTCCGGGGCAAGCTGGTCAAGGTGGAATAGGTGGCCGGAGGCGGCCGTGTATGACCTTGACCGGATCGCGGAAAAGGTGTATTATTGTAGCACACAATCAGGAGGACTAAGCTTATGCGCTGCAAGCTTTTGGCCGGTATCGGCTTGATCTCGATGCTGGTTTCGACATCTGCTTTTGCCGTGGGGGAAGCGGGTGTACCCTCATTGCTCATCCCCCCTGGCGCCCGCGCGAACGGCATTGGTGAGAGCTACGTGGCCCTGGCGGATGACGCCACGGCGGTGTGGTGGAACCCCGGCGGTCTGGCGTTCGTCCGGGGACAGAACCTCGCGCTGATGCACAGCCAGCTGGTGCCCGACCTGGCTCCGGACGTGTACTACGAGTATCTCGGGTATACAAACCAGTTGTCCAATTTCGGGACGCTGAGCTTCGGCGTCGTGTACCTGACCTACGGTGAGAGCGAGGGCAGGGACCAGAACAACGCGTTCGTCGGTACGTTCAAGAGTTGGGAGGGAACGTTGATGGCGAGCTTCGCGGTGCCCCTGACGTCCCATCTCGGTTTGGGGCTCACCGGCAAGTTCATCCACGTCGACCTCGCGCCCGCGAGAGTTACGGTCGAGCAGCGTGACGGGTCGGCGACCTCCGTCGCCGTCGACGCCGGTTTGTTGTGGAAACTGCCTCGTCAACGGCTCTCCATCGGAACCGCGCTTACCAACCTGGGCCCGGACATCTCCTTCATCGATCAGGAACAGAGCGACCCGTTGCCGTTCACGTTCCGGGTGGGTGCCGCGTACACGGCGATCGCGGACGAAGTCAACAACCTGCTGCTCGCGTTTGACCTCGAGCAGAGTCTCGTGTGGCTCATCGACAGCGAAACCAGGACCCGCCGGAGCGAGATCTACCATGTCGGAGCCGAGTACCGTTATATCAATCTTCTCGTCGGACGGCTCGGCTACGTATACGATCAGGACGGAGATTTCAAAGACCCCACGTACGGTCTCGGCTTTATCTACAAGGAGAAAGTGGCGTTCGACTACGCCAACGTGCCGCAGGCCGAGACGCTGGATCGCGTGCACCGTTGGTCGGTTGTGGTATCGTTCTAGTTCGAACCTTCCCCTGGATTTACGCGCCCGCTCTATAAACAACAACGATTTCAAAGGTGACCGTGAGAAACTGGACCGTTCTCTTCCTCGCGATGTCGGTGTGCCCCTCGGGCTCCCGGGCGGCCGCGGACGATTCCGTCACGCCGGCAGCGGTTGGCGCGGAGGCGATCCCGGTCTATGTCGAGGCGTACCCGACCCTGGACGGGGCCTGGCGGGAAGGGTTCGAGGCACCGCCGTCGCGCGCGGCGGGGCTGGAGGGTGAACGCGCAGCCGGTTCGAGACTCGATGTGATGGGTGGGGAACCCCTCGAGGCGAAGAGCGGCTGGCGCACCTACCTGCCCGTTTTCTATTCGCTGCTCCTCCCCGGCGCCGGGGAAATCGCGCTCGGAGCGTACAAGCGGGGAGCGGCGCTGGCGGCGCTCGAAGCGACGGCGTGGACCGGGTATGCGATCAACCGCAACCGTGGCCTCGACAGCCGCGCCGAATTCGAGGCGTTTGCCGACCGGCACTGGAACCACGGGCGCTGGATTCGCGAGCACGTCGCGACCGCCATGATGGGCGGCAACCCGGACTCGGTCACTTTCGCAGAGCTCGACGCGTTCGGGCGGAGCGCTGCATACGCGGGGGCCTGGCCCGGTTATCACCCGTACGCGGCAAAAGAAGACGAGAAACTGAATTATTACGAGAACATCGGAAAATACGACTGGTTCATATCGGGCTGGGAGGACTGGACGCGCGCCCCGCTGGGGACTACCCAGCCATCGAATACGGACCTGCGCACCCAGTACCGCAGCATTCGCAACCGCAGCAACGACCAGTTGGACCGGGCAGACCGGTTCGTTTTTTTGAGCGTTGCCGCCCGCGTGTTCTCGCTGGTAGAGACCGTGGTCATGGTCCGGAACCGTAACGCGGCGGCGGGGCGCGCCGCCGCACAGGCAAAGCGCTATTCGTTCACCGCGCGGTCCACCGGGCTGGCGTCGGGCGAGATAGCCTTCGAGTATCGATTTCGATGAATGATTCGATCGGGAAAATGCTTGCCGCAGTAGCCGTAATCGCCTGCGTGGCGGCGGTCCCGGCAACCGCCGGTGCCTTCACGCTGCGGACGGCGCCCCGTGTAGACCACAGCCGGGAGGGCCGGCCGGCGGGTTACCGGTCGCATGCGGTGCCCGGCCTCGGCGGCGGTGGCGAGAGATCGGCGGCCCGCGCGGTATTGTATTCCCTGGCGTTGCCGGGTCTCGGGCATCACTACCTGGGGCGGTCCGGAGCGGCGCGCACGTTCTTCGTGGCCGAGGGCGCCGTGTGGACTTCGTTCGTTGTTTTCGAAGTGCAGGGCCGGCTGCGCGAGGACGCGTACGAGGAATACGCCGGCCAGTTTGCCGGGGTCTCGTCGAGAGATCATTCGGACGAATACTACGCTCTTCTGACGGATTTCAACTCCTCCGACGATTACGAAGCCCAGATCAAGAGCGAAGGGCGGTCGGGGTTCTTCCCGCAGGGGGACGCCCGGATGTTGAACGACTACTTCCTGCAAAACCGCATCGGAGACTTCGAGCCCTGGGCGTGGATTAGCGAGGATGACCGGCGCTTCTATCAGGACCGCCGCGCGGCCAGTAAGAGGGCGTTTCGCCGTCGGACCTACATGGTGGCGGCGGCCATTGCCAACCGTGTGGCGGCCGCGTTCTTTGTGCTGAAGGCGAGCCGGGAAATGGACCGGCCGGCCGACGGTGCGCGGCGCGAATTTCAGATCGAGATCGGTGCGCCGCGTTACCGCGCCGGCGACGAGTTTCAAACCGGAGTCTCGATTGTACGCAGGTTCTAGCTCCCCTCGCATCGTCTTCCAGATCGTTCCAGCCTGCTGAAAGCGTGGTGAAGTTCCATGAGCGAGTCGGTATCCGCATACGTCAAGGTATCGGTCGCCGTCGTGTTGTTCTTGGGGTGCGCGTCGAGTCGGGTCGAGCAGGGTCAGGACGTCTCTTCGTTGGAGGAGAGCGTTACGCCGGTCATGGCAGCCGCGGCGGTGGGTGGTATCATGCTCGGCGAGCCGCTGGCGGTCACGATCGACATTGCCGGCAACATCGTGGTCGCCGATGGGGTGCCGGGGCGGCTGGTGCGCATCGACTCCTCCGGAGAGCAGTCTCTCGAGTTCCAGCGGCCGGCGCAGAGCCCGGGATTTCACCCGAGCGACGTGAAATTGAGCGGGTTCTTCGTCTACGCCCTCGACGAAGTGGGCCGGGTGCTTCAGCGCTTCGACACCGATGGGGCGTACCGCGACCAGTTGGTGAATTTCGACGAGGTCTTCGACGAAGGCCAGGTTTCCCCGGTCGGGATGGACGTGGATCCCTCCGGCAGAATCGCCGTGACCGACGTGAGGAACCACCGCATCATACTTTTCAACAGCTTCCTCGACGTGGAGCTCGTGTTCGGCAACTACGGGGCGTTTCCCGGCCAGTTCAGCGCCCCGGAAGGCGTGTCGTTCACGGAGGGTGGCGAACTACTCGTCGCCGACACGGGTAACCGCCGCATCCAGCGACTCAACACCTACGGGAGCTACCTGGGCTCGATCCCGCCGGAAAGAACGACCAACCCGTTGCGGGCGCCCAGACGGGCGGTGGCGAACCGGGCCGGGGAGGTCTATGTCGCAGATCCGGAGGCGGGGCGCGTGTTTGTCTTCGACGGCGGCGGGCAACTGATACGATCGATTGCGCCCCGGGGAGTCGACGAATTCCGCCCCACCGACGTCGCCGTTGCGGCCGCCGGCCTGATCTACGTGACGGACACGGCGAACAACTCTCTCTATGTGTTCAGGTGATGTCGTATTCGCTCGCTGGTGTCCACATTGGCGCGGTTCGTCGCCTTCGCCGTACTGTCCCTGGCCCTGATCGCTTCAGCAGCTTCCGCGCAACCGGAACCCTATGATTGGGAATCGTGGGGCGCCGTCACCGATACTATCCCCAATCCGCAGCCGGGCAAGCGCATCTACCTCACCGCGGCGTTCATTCAATCGGGCAGTGAAACTGTCGTCGCCAACGGCAAAGTGATCCCGTCCGACTTCTACGAAATCAACTACCAGCGGGGCGTGTTACGGTTCACCGTTCCCGTCGAGCAGGGGCTGGTCGTGGTTTCGTACACGCGGCTGCCCTTTCTTCTCAACTCCGTCTACGCGCTCCGTGACGTGGAGTTCACCGACGCGACCGAGCGACCGCCAATCCGCGGACCGGTCGTCGCGCAAAAGAAAGAACCGCTCTTCAACCCCACGGGGGATCTTGCCTTCGGGGGCGTGAAGTCCATTTCGCTCTCTACGGGCACGAACCGTAGCACGACACTCGACCAGACGCTGCGGGCGACCGTGGAGGGAAATCTCACGTCGACCATCAAGGTCAAGGCGCTGCTGTCGGACGACGACCTCCCCATTCAGCCCGAAGGAAACACGCAGGAGCTCGAGTACATCGACAAGGTGTTCGTCGAACTGACGGGACCGGGAGCCGCCGCGACGCTGGGCGACTTTGCGTTCGAGGACGATGCCTCCAAGTTCTCGACGTTCCGGCGCGAGCTCAAAGGCGCATCGGGAACGGTCATGGTGAGAAACGCCGCCTTGACCGCGGCGGGCGGTTCCGCCAAGGGCGTGTTTCGCTCGATGACCTTCCGCGGCACCGAGCAGCTGCAGGGCCCGTACGACCTGCTGTCGCAGGGCCGGGCTGCCGGTGAGGTCGTTATCGCGGGGACGGAAAAGGTCTACTTCGACGGCGAACTCCTGCAGCGCGGCCAGAATCGGGATTACGTGATCGATTACGACCGGGGCGAGCTTACGTTTACTCCCAGGCGGCTGGTGACGGCGGACACCGAGATCGGTGTGGACTTCGAGCTCACGCAGGAGAAGTTCGACCGCACCTCGATATTCGGCAAAGTGAGCGCGAAGGACCTGCCGGGCGGGCTTACCCTGCGGGCGCTGGTCGCGCGGGAACGGGATGATTCGGACCGGCCGAGTTCAACAACTCTGGACGAAGCCGACCTCGCCGTTATCGGCTCGGCGGGCGACGACGCAGCCCGGGCGATCGCTTCGGGAGTGACGTTCGTGGGCGCAGGCGAAGGCGACTACCTTCTCGTCCCCGGCGACTCGATCGCGGGGATCCCGGATCATTACGAATTCAACGACAGCACGGGGGCTTTCGACCTGGTGCTGGTCGAAGTCGGCGTGGGCCGCGGCGATTACGTGCTGGACGGGATCACGGCGGACGGGCGCCCCATCTACCGTTTTGCGGGCCAGGGCCTGGGGAATCTCGTCATCGGCCGGCAATTGCCCCTGCCGCAGTCCCACGGCATCGTGACCACCCGCCTCGCGCGGCGCGGACGGCTGGACTTCGACCTCCAGTACAACGTCAGTGACTTCGACGCGAACACGCTTTCGGCACGCGATGACGGCGACAACATCGGCGACGCCGGAGAGCTGAGCATTGGACTCAACGACGTGCCGGCGCCGGCCGGCAAGTTCGAGCTTTCCGGCACGATCAGCACGGTTCGCGACCGCTTCCGCAGTCTGGAGAAAACTCGCGCGTGGTTTTTCTACCGCGACTGGAATCTCGAAGGGGTTCCCCTCGTGGGCCGTGAGGTAATCAGTGACTTCACGACATCCTTTGTTCGCGACCAGAGTGTGCGGCTCGACTACGAGCTGGCCGGTATTCGACGCGACGAGTTTGACGGGACGAAGCACGAGGCGAGACTGTCCCTGTCGTCCCTGCCCGACCGGACGCTGAATGCCAGGGTGTTCGCCACCGGCGTAGACGGTGCCCGGCAGAGCAGAACACGCGACCACGGCACGGTTTCGGCGTCGTACGGGTTCTGGCAGGTTGTGCCGACGGTGGTCTTCTCGACGGAAGAGTTTCTCGTCGAATCGCCGGTGCTTCCGGACACGGGAATTGCGTACGACCGCTATCTCGTCCGGTTGCAAAAACGCAAGTTCGACCGCTTCAACTTCTCGCTACAGGCCGAGCAGCGCGACACGGAACAGTTGGCGGACACGACGAACGGTTTCGTGGATACCCGCCGCGACCAGACGTTCAGCGCGGCGGTAACCGCGCGGGGCACGGGGGCGCTGCGCGCGGAGCTGCAGTACTCGCATCGCATAGAAGACGACCGGCGCCTGGGCGGATCACAGACCTCCGACCTGGCGCGCCTCAAGGGCGTGTGGCGGCTACAACGGCTCGGCGTGCGGTCGAACTTCGATTACGAGATCAGCCAGAACCAGTTTCGCAGCCAGGAAAAAACCGTTGTATTCGTCGGCGAGGGGCAGGGGGATTTCAACGAGCTCGGAGAGCCGGTGGGAAAGGGAAGGGGTGACTACACGGTCATCTTCCTGCCGACGCTAGAGACTACGCCGACACGCAGCGTGGATTTCACCCTGCACACGTTTTACAAGGCGCCATCCAGCGTCGCCCGGTGGAAAAGGGGTAGCGGAGTCCTGTCTTGGCTGAGGACGAACGTTTCGCTGCAGCAGGCGTTCAGCGTCAGGGAGGAAACGACGTTCGGCGATGCCTACAAGGTGTATCTGCTTTTTCCATCCGCGCTGCAAAGGGACGACGCAACGTTGAGCGGCCTCGTATCGCTGCGACAGGACTGGTCGCTGCTCGACGGCTATCCCAATCTCTCTCTCACCGTCCGATATCAGCGCGACGACGAAGAGGAGAACCGGTTCAATTCCGCCCGGGAGAACAAGTTTTTCGAACAACAGATCGCGCGCGTGGATCGATCCATGTCCAGGCTCTTGACCCTCAACGCGGCAGTTACGAGAGAGATACGCCGGCGCCAGGGCAAGGGTCTGGCGGTGGGAACCGGTAGCACCTACGACGTCGCCACGTGGAAATTTGGCGGCGGCTGGGGCCTGCGGTTTCCGGGAGGCAGTACGACGGACGGCGTACTCGAGTTCCGGCGGCAGGTGGACGGGGAGTCCGGCGCCGAGGAGACGGCGCTCTCATTTCGGCCGAGGTTCGTGTGGCGGCTGTCCAGGGCGCTGAACCTGTTCGGGCGTTACGAAGTGACCCGGTTCTCGTCCCGGGAACCGCAGGGCGTGCGGCCGTTGTTCTTCTCCAACGGGGGGACGACCCATCGCTGGAGCTTGACACCGAACTTGAAGTTATCCAAGGCGATCACCATGCTCGCCACCTATGAAGGAAGAAGCGAGGAAACCTTCTCGGGAAAGAGAGTGACCGAAAATGAGTTCCGGATTGAAACCCGCGCGTTCTTCTAGAGCCGCGGCGTGCCTTTGGCTGCTGGCGGTGTTGACGGTTACGGCCGCGGCTGCCGCCGGGGCGCCAGCCGGCGGGGTCACGATTGACGGCAACCGTTTGCTTCGAACCGAGTACCTGCGGCGGTTGTTACCGGACGGGTTGTGGAGCCGCGAGCGCGACGACGACGTACTGCGGCGGGTCCAGCAGGCGTACATCCAACGGGGATATCTGTTCGCGAAAATCCGTCTCGAGCGCGGCGGGGCGGATTCGACCCTGGTAGTGCGTGTCGACGAAGGGCGCCCGGCGCGGTTCGGACGGGTGCGTATCGCTGGTGCGAGCCACCTCCGCGAAGAAGAGGTGAGCCGGATCATGGGGGTGGAAAGCGGGGCCACCTTCCGGCCCGACCGCATGCAGAACGGGATCGACGCGCTGCTGCGGCGTTACGACGGCGACGGGTTTCCTTTCGCCCAGGTGTGGATGGACAGCCTGCGCCTCGACCCGGATGCACACGGCGTGGACCTGGCGATCCATATCGTGGAAGGCAGAAACCAGACCGTGTCGCGGGTCGCCGTGGGCGGTCTGCAGAAGACGCGCGAAGAGATGGCGGTCAAACTATCCGGCCTCGGTCTCGGACAGCGCTACGACGGCGGGCGCTTGAACGAGGCCTACCTGCGCCTGACCAACAGCGGCTTGTTCGAGGATGTCGCGTACCCCGAGGTCAAGATGTCGTCGCGGGGCTCGGGAGTGGAGGTCGTGATCCAGGTCGTCGAGTCACGTAAGAACAACAGTTTCTCATCCGCGTTTGGATTCGCCGACCGCGAGGGGACGACGGACCGGGTGCTGAGCGGCGTCGTGCGGCTCGACCTGGTGAATATCGGCGGCACGCTGCGGGATATGAACGTCTTGTGGAGAAACGACGGCGCGGGGCGGACGGAAACCCGGTTGCGGTTTCGCCAGAGGTTCTTCTTCGGGCGCCGACTCGATTTCGGCGTCCGTCTCGAACAGATCGGCCTGGACACGCTCTACACGTGGCAATCCCTCGGCGTGGAGACGGAAGCGCCCGTGGCGAGGGTCAAGGGCGGACTACTCAGCGTGGACTTCGCCGTGTACGGCGACCGAAACACGTTCAGTGTGGATGACATTTCGAAAACACTGAGAATGCGGCTGGCGGGCGGCTACTCCTACTCACGCGGCAAAGAGGGACGCGGGACGTTTTTCGAATTCCGCAATCGACACAGTTACGCGGCAAAGAATCTCGACCGCCGCGACGGGGTTGACGCCGGATCCGTCTCCCAGTACATCTTCGAAGCGAGCGCCCGGCTGGCCGTGCAGCTGGCGCGCAACCTCCACCTGGCCAACGAGGTCAACGCGTTCGTTCTCGAGAGCCGCGAGGATCTCGTGCCGTTGTCCGAGCAGTTCAACATCGGGGGCGCCTCTACGCTGCGCGGGTATCGCGAAAACCAGTTTCATGGCAGGCGGGCGGGCTACACACGCTCGGAGCTTCAGGTGGGGCGCAGCCGCAGCGAGAACGCCTACCTGTTTGCCGACACCGGGTACATCCTGCAGGAGACAGCAGCCGCGGCGGGTGGCGTGTCGAGCGACGATCTCTTCAAGCTCGGTTACGGATTCGGATTGAGGACACGGTCGAAGGCGGGAAACATCGACATCAGTTTTGGAATCGGCGACAGGCTTTCGCTCCGCCAGACCAAGGTCCACGTGATCCTCGACCGGAGTTTCTAGCCGTTCAAATCCCGCTT
>JBHHVD010000095.1:0-11283 GCA_046754105.1 Candidatus Krumholzibacteriia bacterium | reverse complement strand
GGAACGAAGTCGATTCGCCACTACGAAAGGATCACGGTGCCGGTGCGGCGCGGGAGCTGGCAGGCGGGTCTTTCCGCCGACTGGGGGGAGCGGGTCGTGCCCTACGGATCCAACCGGCCGCCGTGGAACGGAGTGCGCGCGCTCCTGGGCGGCGCCGACCGGCGTGACTATCTCGAGCGCGAAGGCGGCGGCGCTGCGTTCACGCTGAGTCACCGGTCGGGGTTCGGAGTGGCCGCCGGGTTCGAGACGGCGCACGAACGCAGCATCGGGGGGCGCGTGGATTTTGCCATCGTGGACAAGATCGACCGTTTCAACGCGCCGGTCGGAGACGGCGCGGATCGGGCAGCGACTTTGGGCGTATCGTGGTCGCCCGAGGGAACGTCCCGCCTTCGGGCGTCGCTGGGCGCGCGGCTCGCGGGCGGCGCTCTCGGCGGCGACTTCGAATACGCACGCACGGACGCCTCGCTCCGATACCGGCGGCATGTCATCGGCCGTCACGAAGGAATTCTATCCATCGGATTCGTGACCGTCGGAGGCAACCCGCCCGTGCAGCGTCTGGCCGACATCGGCGGGCTCAGCACCGTCCGCGGCTACGACCGCCGCAGCCGCGTGGGCGAAACATCGCTCGCCGGCCGCCTCGAGTACCCGCTGCCGTACAACGTTCTTGCGAGAGCGCGCGTGCCGCTGCTGCGCCACCTGTCCCTGCAACCGGTGACCTGGGCGGACGCGGGGCGCGTATGGCGGGGTAGCGCCGATTCCGCCCTCTATTCGTTCGGAGTCGGCCTGCAGCTCTACTTCGGCCCGTTCGGCGCGGCATCGAACCTGCGCTTCGATATCTCGTTCCCGCGAGGGGCGGGCCGCACCGACGACGTTCGTTACGACTTGCACTTCGTAGCGGCTACGTTCTAGACGGGCATTCTTTGGCGACGTATCGAGGTTAGATGTACAACGCGTGCCGTGCGCTCTCTGCGATCTTCATCATCGTCGGCAGGCCGACGACTTCGTCCACTTTTTTCCGCACTCCGGCCAGGTCCAGTTCCAACAACCGGCAGGACGTGCTGCACGCCAGTATCTTCAACCCGCCGCTCTCACCCGCCGCCTTTTCCACCATCCAATAGAGCGAGCGAAAGTTCCCCGCATCGAAACCGTCCTGGAGCCGCTGCGCCCACTCGGGCCACGCCACCCGCCCCAACGCCGCGGACTCCGGGGCCGTCGCCGCCGTTGCTGCCGCTGACTCTCCGGGCGCCTGCCCGGGTGCGCCGGTTCCGCCGGAGGGCGGCCCGGTGATATTGCGCTCGTCCCAGGTGCCGGCCACGTACGAAGCCAGCGCGCCGTGGAAGAGGAACAGGTGGCACCGCCACCCCATGGCCGAGGCGGCCAGCAGGAGGCTCGCCGCCTGGTACAGACGGTCGTACCGGTGGCTGTGCAGAAAAATGACGAGTGAAGGATCCATGTACTGGTTGTACCACGAAGCCGCGCCCGTGTGTACCCACAACGCGTATCCGGAGAGCTACAAGAGGAACTGTTGAAAGATCTCGTCGACCGTTCCCGGCTCGCGGTGCGCGGATTCTTCTCGCTGGAACGCGAGTTTCTCTTCCAGGGTCGGCGCTTCGGTCCGGTAGAAGATGCCCGTGTTCACCCGCTCTTTGTCGAGCGCCAGGCGGAAGGCGGCGTCGAGGTCGCCCGGGTCATGGTCTTCGGGGATATCGGCCACGTTCGCCTTCATAAAATCAAAGGTGACGACCTGGTTGAAGGTCGGGCAGGGTGAGATGAGCTGGATGATCGAGAATCCCTTGTGCGCGACCGCCTCGGTCAGGAGTCGCGAGAGTTGCTTGACGTTCGACGAAAACGCGCGGGCGACAAACGTGAACCCGTAGGAGAGAAACATCAACACCGGATCGAGCGGCGGGTCCTGCATGCCGAAGGGCGAGGTCCGGGTGACCATCCCGAGCGGCGAGGTGGGTGAGCTCTGGCCCTTGGTCAGTCCGTAGATGCTGTTGTCGAGTAGCAGGTAGGTGATGTCGGGGTTGCGCCGGGCGGCGTGCGGCAGGTGGCCGCCGCCGATCGAGAGCCCGTCGCCGTCGCCGCCGACGACGAACACGTGCAGGTCAGGGTTGGCCGTCTTGACCCCGACGGCCGTCGGCACGGCACGTCCGTGGGCGGTGTGGTAGGCGTAACACTTGACGAAATGGGAGAAGCGGCCCGAACAGCCGATGCCGGATACGATGACGAGGTCCTTGGGATCGACTTCCATGGCGGCCATGGCCTGGGTGAACGCGGCGAGGTCGCCGAAGTCTCCACAGCCGGGGCACCAGATGGGCGTGATATCGCTCTTGTAGTCTTTGGGCTTGAGGACGGTTTGCTGGGACATGCAGTCTCGCTCCTTGCGCGGGTGTTACGTCACAGATGCTTCTTGAGCGCCTCGTACACTTCATCACCGGTGAACGGAAAACCCGTGCACTTGTTGACATCAACGGGATCCATTTTGAAATTCGACCTGAGATACCTGGAGAACTGGGACGTGTGGTTTTCTTCGACCACGAGGACCTTTTTCAACGGCTTCAGGAACTCCTTGATCTTTTTCTGCGCCAGCGGCATCAGCACCTTGGGCTGCAGGTGGGCCACCCTCGTCCCCTGTTCGTTCGCCCGCGCGATAGCCTCCTTGATCGGCCCTTCCGTAGACCCCCAGCCGATGATCCCCACTTTGGCTCCCTG
The DNA here is from genome assembly GCA_046754105.1 of Candidatus Krumholzibacteriia bacterium. Lineage (GTDB taxonomy): Bacteria > Krumholzibacteriota > Krumholzibacteriia > WVZY01 > WVZY01 > JAZGDW01. Next base: position 8,568 of record JBHHVD010000095.1, on the reverse strand, counting down.
CGCCGGGTCGCACACGCCGCTGCCGTTGGCGTCGAGCTCCCTGCCCAGCGTCTCCAGCTTGCGGTAGCGCTTGGCCGTGGCCCGCACCCGGTTCTCCGGCGTGTAGTCCGGTGCACCGTGCTCGTCGTGCTCGAGGCCGGTGGCGACGTACATACCGTCTTCCGTCCCCGGTATGGTCATCGGCGACACGCCCGACTCGGTATCGAGGTAGCGGTCGTATCCCGCCACCGCGCCGTCGCCCGGCACGTCGCGTCCGGTGACCTTGAGGCGGGTCATGTCGGGAATGGCCACCGACTGCGTCCGGTAGGCCATCGCCTGGTCGGTCAACAGGATCACGGGCATCTGAAAACGTTCCGCAAGGTTGAATGCCTCGATCGTCTGGTAGAAACAATCCTCGATGCTGGTCGGCGCCAGCACGATCCGTGGCGCTTCGCCGGCGGTGCCGTGGAGTGCGTACATGAGGTCTGCCTGCTCGCTCTTGGTCGGCATGCCGGTGCCGGGACCGCTGCGCTGCACGTCCACGATGACCAGCGGCAGCTCGGACATCGAGGCCATGCCGATGAGCTCGCTCATCAGGCACAGGCCCGGCCCCGAGGTTGCCGTCATCGCCTTCTTGCCCGCGAACGACGCACCGAGCACCGAGGCGATGGCCGCAATCTCGTCTTCCGCCTGCACGACGTTGCCGCCGAGGGCGGGCAGGTATTTCATCATGAACTCGAGGATCGGTGTCGCGGGCGTGATCGGATACCCCGCCACGAAACCGCAGCCGGCGGCGAGGGCGCCCATGCCTACGGCCTGGTTGCCGGATATGATGATCTTTTCTTCGGCCTTGACACTGGGGGGCTCGAGCGCGTACTCGGACACCTCGGGCATCCCCTCCAGCAAACCCAAGCCGGCCTCGAAGGCCTTCATGTTCCTCTCAAGGACGTCCTCGCCCTTGCGTTTGAAACGGGCGACGATCAGCTCCTTTACCCTGTCCGGCGGCACGGCGAGCATGCGGGTCAGCGCTGCGAGGGCCACGATATTCTTGCTCATCCGCCCGCCCGTCTCCGCCATCGCCGTCTCGTGCAGCGGCACGGGCACCGCTTTATGGGAAAAACCTTCGGGAATCTCGCAATGCTTGGGGTCGTAGAGGACGACGCCGTTCGGGGCGATACGGTCACCCCAGACGTCGATGGCCTCCTGGTTGAAGGCCATGAGGATGTCGGCTTCCATGCCGATAGACTGCACGGCCGCCGTGTTGATCCGCACCTGCATCATGGCCAGGCCGCCCTTGATCTCGGCGGGGTACGAGCGGAAGGTAAAGACCTTCCAGGCGGCGTTGGCGGCCGAGCGGGTCAGGATTCCGGCCACACTGATGACGCCCTCTCCGCCTTCGCCGGCTACTCTGACTGTGATGTCGCGACGGGCCATCTTCTCTCCCAACCAAAAACTTGACGCAAGTCAAATGCCAGATGCAAGGTGCTAGACAATATAGGCAATCTCGGGAAAAAAATCACGTATATCTACGGAATTTTCGGGAAAATGCGACCGTGCCCCCTGCGGTCCCCCGCCGCGGCGGGCGGGTCAATGGGGTACTACACTGGAGGGTAACAAAAAAGGGCTCCGGAACAAAGAATAAGTAGGGGGGGTGATCACTTATTCTGGAGGCTGCCCCCGAGCCCTTTCATGCGTGTTTCACAGGTGGTTTTCGCGAAGAAAAGGGCAAAACAGACTGGTTCGTCTGTCTATTCTACGTCGGGCAGCGGCCAAAAGTTCCACCGCCCCGGAGGGCCCGAGCCGAGAAAAGAGGTTCATCCGGCCGGCCGCCGTTGCTATACTGCCCAAGTAACCCCTTGATCTGCGTGGAATTATGCCCAAGACCCCGACCGCGCCCTACGTCACCCTCAACGTGGCCATCTCCGCCGACGGCAAGATCGCGACCCGGCGCCGCGAGTCGTTTCCGCTGGGCTCCGCCGAGGACCGCCGCCTGATGGACGTCCTGCGCGCGCGGGCGGATGCCGTCGTCGTAGGGGCCGGCACCGTGCGTTCGGACGGCTGGGCGATCCGGGTTCGGGACGCGGGCCTGAGGGCCGGGCGGCGGCGGCGGCGGGGCGCCCCGCACCCATTGAACGTGGTGCCGAGCGCCCGCCTCGACTTGAGCCCCGGACGGCAATTCTTCACCCACGCCGAGACGGAGCGCCTCGTCCTGACGACGCGGGCCGCCCCCGCCGCCCGTGTCCGCCGCTTCGAGAAACACGCTTCGGTCATCGTGCTGGCCCGGAAACGGATCCGGCCCACCGACGTTCTGGCACAGCTTTCCAAAAGGGGAGTGAAACGCGTCCTGCTCGAGGGTGGAGGCGAGTTGAATTACTCGTTCTTGGAGCAGAACCTGGTGGATGAGATGTACCTGACGCTCACGCCGAGGATCCTCGGCGGGCGCGGCGCGCCGACGGCCGTCGACGGCACGGGATTCCTTCGCGCCTCGCACATCCGCCTCGAGCTTCGCTCATGCCGCCGCCGCGACGACGAGGTGTTCCTGCGCTACCGCGTGATCAAGCGCTGAGCGCATCGAGCAGCGCGCGTTTGTGTCCTTCCACCTTGACACCGCACCGGGCTGCCGACTTCAACCATGGTTCCCCCTCCGGCTCGCGATCGCTTTCTGAATCGTAGTCCACACGGTGTACGGCACCTTGACCGCGCCGATCGGCATGTGCTTGCCATTGAAGCCGTGGAAATCCGACCCGCCCGAGACGAGGAGACCCCGCCGCTCGGCCAGGGACTGCAGCTCTTCCGTGACGGTACCGTTGTGTGACGGATGAAACACCTCGACGCCGTCGAAGCCCCGGGAGAGGAGCTCGTCCATTTCCTCCACTTTATCGAGAAAAATACCGGGGTGCGCGACGAAGGCCAATCCGCCGGCCGCGTGCACGTGCTCGATCGCCTCTGTGGGATTCATCTTGTACTTGGGAACGTAGGCAGGCCCGCCGTCGGCGATGTATTTGTCGAACGCATCGGCGACCCGGGGCACGATGCCCTTCTCGACCAGCACCGAGGCGATGTGCGGCCGGCCGAGCGCGCCCTTGCCCGCCTTGGCCAGGACGTCCGCGGGGTCGATGGACACACCGAGCGCGTTCAGTCTTTCGACGATCTTGATGCCTCTCTTGTAGCGGGTGTCCCGGAACTTCTTCAGCATCTCCTGGAACGCCGAATCATCGGGGTCGACGCCGTACCCCAGAATGTGCAGGTCGCGCCCATCGAATTCCGCGCTGAGTTCCACACCGGGCACGGTTTCGACGCCCTTCTCGCGACCCGCCTCCATGAACTCGGGTACGCCTTCGAGGCTGTCGTGGTCGGTAAGGCTGATCGCGGCCAGCCCCTTGTCCAACGCCATTTCGACCAGCTGCGTGGGCGCGTGGCGGCCGTCGGAAAAGTTCGAATGCATGTGGAGATCGATCTGCACCAGGGACTCCAGTCGGGAGCAATCAGATTTGGGAGAAGTCGGGTTATAAGAGACGCCGGACGGGAGGACCGCTGCGCGGTGGATAGCGCCTTCGCCGCTCCGGAAACGATGCCTCGATGATCATACCCCTTTTCAGCTTTACAAGCAAAAACAAAATTGCCACGATAACGCGGTTTTGTGCCCCGTAAGAACCCGGCAGGAGACTATCATGACGAGACGCGTTCGCGCGCGGCATCGAGGCAAGAACGTGCTCATGTACGCCGCCAGCGAAAATGACGCCGACATCCTCTATGCGACGCGGTTCCACGCACCCGACCCGTTCATTTTCGTTCGGACGGCGGCGGGCAGGCGGCACCTGGTCATGAGCGATCTGGAACTCGGCCGTGCCAGAACGCAATCCACCGCGCACGCCGTCCACTCGCTCAGCTTTTTTGCGTCGCTCGCCGTCAAAAAATACGGCCGCCGCGCCGGAGCGGCCGGCGTCATCGCCGCCGTGCTACGGCACCTGCGGATCCGGGGGGTTTCGGTACCGCAGCGCTTTCCGCTCGGGGTCGCCGATCGCCTGCGCACTCTCGGCATACGGGTTACCGCGCTGCCGGAGCCGTTCTACCCGGAACGCGCCATCAAGACCGACGTGGAAATACGTGAAATACGGAAAGCGTGCCGTGCCACGGAAAAAGGAATGAGAGCGGCGGTCGACGTGCTCGCGCGAAGCGCGATTCGAAACGGATACCTGATCCATAAGAGCAGGCGTCTTACGGCGGACCGGCTGCGCTCCGTCATCAACACCACCGTTCTCGCCCTGGGCTACCTGCCCAGCAACACGATCGTCGCCCCCGGCAGGCAGGGATGCGACCCGCACGACGTCGGCTCCGGTCCGATACGCGCCGGGGAGCCGGTGATCATCGACCTGTTTCCGCGGTCGGAGGCGAGCGGCTATTTTGCCGATATGACCCGCACCGTGGTCCGCGGCCGGGCCTCCGAGACCATCCAGAAAATGTATCGCGCCGTCCACGCCGGACACCGCCTCGGGCTCTCCATGATCCGGCACGGCGCCAACGGGCGGGCGGTGCACGAAGCGATCGAGGCACTCTTCGGCGACCGCGGTTACTCGACGGGCGTGGAGAAAGGGCGTATGCAGGGTTTTTTTCATTCCACCGGTCACGGGCTCGGCCTCGAGATCCACGAGCCTCCGCGTATCGGACGGGTCAGCGCCGCGCTCCGGAAAGGGATGGTGGTGACCGTCGAGCCCGGTCTCTACTATTACCCGCACGGCGGCGTTCGCATCGAGGATACGGTTCTGGTAACGAAGACGGGTGTGGAAAAACTGACCCGGTTTCCGAGGTTCCTGGAGATCTGATTCGATCCATCAAGGAAAAGAGCTGGGGGGCCCCATCGGCGCCACCCGCGCGGTATAGCCACGCGCGTCCCGGGACACGACATCAGCGTTACGGTGCGCTCGTGACACGGCCCGCGCCGGCGCCCACGAAGGACAACCACACGCGGTCCATGCCGTCGACGTACACCCTGCGAATCCGCTCGGCCGGCATACCGCTGCCGCCGATAAAATTCGTGATGGTTCCCGCCGGCGTCATCCGCGAGACACCCTTGAGCGTGCCGACCCAGACCTCGCCGTTGGAGCGCAGCGCCACGGACTGCGCCAGGTCGCTGAAAAAACCCTCCACCGTCGTAAAGTGGGTCCACACGCTGTTCGCCGGATCGACGGAGGCGAGCCCGGCGTCGGGAAAGGATGCCCAGATGATCCCGGTGGCCGGGTTTAGGACGACCTCGCTGACGCGTTTGTCGGGAATGGCGGTGTTGTCGGTACGAACCTGTATCTCGCCTCCCGGCAGGCCCGGATCGGGGTCCGGAACCTCGAGAATCGTAATGCCGCCACCCGGGTCGCTCACCGTTGGCAGCTTGGATACCCAAACCTCGGTGGAATCGCTGTTGACGGCGACCGAAGTGATGACGTTGTCGCCCGCACGGCCGCCGAGCCGGTCGGTGTGCTGGTGAAAGCGGTCTGCCATCGGGCGGGTGTCGTCATCGACGTACTGGCTGAGACCGGCGACGGTGGCAATCCACAACGATGAGTCGTCTGCCGCGAGATCGAACACCTGTCCGTCGACCACGCGTGTCACCCCGACGGGAAGCGCCGTCCACGTGACGTTGCCGTCCCACCACGCGACCCCACCACCCCACGTGCCCACCCAGATCTTGCCGTTCAGTTCTGCGATGCCACGACACTTGCGGTTGGGAATGCCGTTGAAGTCGTCGAAGTTGACGATCGGCTGCGTGCCGTCGCGCATGGCGATCCCCGCCTCGGTGCTGAACCAGGTGCGGCCCTGGCTGTCGACGAGAATATCGAATACCTCGTTGTCCGGCAGGCGAAAACTCGCGTTGGGCGAGCCGGCGTTGAATCGTTCGATCCCTATCTGCGGAGGCGGAGGCGGCGCAGGCGGACGATCCGTCTCCCCGCAACCCGATACCCACAACAGCAACATAACCAGCGCCACGTAATTGATTCTTTTCAACAACAGCGACCTCCTGAGCAGTCCGCTACTCTCGTACATGTCGTGCCACTAATAATGGGAACCCAAGTCGTGAATTCATTCCTTATGTCTTGGTGGGGGAAACCGAAAGGCAGGGTACAAACCTGTACATGTTTTCGGTATCGGTTGAATGATAAAGGGATAGCGGAACCGTGTCAAGACCGCAGGTCCAGAAATTCCCGGAGGCGGGCCGCCAGGTGGCTAGAAACCCCTTGAATCGACGCCAGTTCCGGGGCGCTCGCCCGCCGGATGCCGTCGAGGCTGCCGAAAGCGGCGAGGAGGCGGCGTTTGAGCACCGGCCCGATCCCGGGCACGTCGTCGAGCAGGGATGCACGGAGTTCTTTACCACGCACCTTGCGGTGGTGGGTGATGGCGAAACGGTGCGCCTCATCCCGGATGCGCTGCAGGAGATAGAGCGCCTCCGAGTTGCCTTCGAGAAGGAGCGCCTCTGGCAGGTGCGGCGAGTAGATCCGCTCCTTGCCCCGAATCTTTCGCCTCCGGCTCTCGTCCCGAACCTTGGCGATACCGAGTGTGTCCAGCTCTGCCAGTCCCAGGCGGTCGAGCACCTTGCGCGCAACGTTCAGCTGGCCGCGGCCGCCGTCTACGAGCAAGAGCTCCGGAAGGTCGCCGTCCTTGATACCGCGGGCGAGACGGCGCTCCAGCACCTCCCGCATCATGCCGGTGTCGTCCGCCCCTTCCACGGTCCGCACCTTGTAGTGGCGGTAGAGCGATTTCGCCGGCTCGCCGTCGATGAACGTAACCCCCGAGGCCACCGCGTCCTTGCCCTGAAAGTTCGAGACATCGTAGCACTCGATGCGGCGTGGAAACGACTTGAGCTCGAGCAGGTCCTGGAGCTCTTCCAGTAGTTCCTTGTTGCGGCCGCCGTGCTTTTCGAGGGCGAGTTTTGCGTTGCGAACGGCGAGTTCCACTTGTTTCTTGAGGTCGCCGCGCTGCGGGCGGCGTATGCGCACCGGCGCCTCGCGCCGCTCGGCGAGATAGCTCTCGAGCGCTTCCTTTTCCTCAATATCCGTGGACAGGAGGATCGAAGAGGGAATGACCGCGCCGCGCTGGTAGTACTGGTTGAGAAAAGACGCCACGTGCTCGCCCGTCGTGAGCCCCGCGTTATCGAAGACAAAGGCCTCGCCGCCGCTCATCTTGCCGTCCCGCACGTAGAGACCCTGGATGACCATCCTCTCCTTCTCGCGGTAGACGCCGAAGATGTCCCGCTCCGCCTTCTTCGGTGATGAGATGCGTTGTCTCTCGAGCGTGCGCTGCACGGAAAAGAGCTGGTCGCGGGTTCTCGAGGCCTCTTCGTAGCGGCGCTCGGCCGATTGCAGCCCCATCTTGTCTTTGAGTGTCTTTTGCAGTTCATCGCCGCGGCCCTTGAGAAACATCGTTACCTTGGCAACGGTGTCCTGGTAGCTCTGCCCATCGGCTAGCCCGACGCAGGGACCAGGGCAGCGCTGTATATAATAGTAGAGACAGGGTCGATTGCGGCTGGTGAGTTCCCGGTCGCTGCAGGTACGCATGGGGAAGACTTTGCCGAGCATGCGGAGCGTCGAGCGTACCGAGCCGGCGGATGCGTACGGTCCGAAGTAGCGCGCCTTGTCCTTTTTGGGTGTGCGCACGACGGTGAGGCGCGGAAACGGGTGGTCGACGTTGAGCCGCACGTGGACGTAGGTCTTGTCGTCCCGCAGGAAAATGTTGTACCGAGGCCGGTGTTTCTTGATGAGGTTGTTCTCGAGGATCAGCGCCTCTTGCTCGGTGCCGGTGACCATAACCTCGAGCGCGGCGATACGCTGGATCAGAAACTGGATGTGGTAACGGCCGTCCCCGCCCTCGCGGAAATAGCTGCGCACACGGGTGCGAAGCTCCTTGGCCTTGCCCACGTAGATGATTCGGCCCTTGTCGTCCTTGAACAGGTAGACCCCGGGCTCGCGCGGCAGGCGCGGGAGCTGGGCTTTGAGTTTTTCGTCGGTGATCGATCGGTTCATCGTTGGTGCCTCGCGGCGGGCGGTTTCCACCCTCATTATATAGTATAATTGGCCCGGGCGGGTAGGGGGAGGCGGGGATCGACGTCGCCTTCGCCTCCATGGTCCTCGCGCGCGTCTAAAGGTCAGAGCGCGCTGCGGAATTACGGCTCAAGCGACGTCGATCCCCGCCCTTCCTGACCCGCGATGCGCTGCAGACGATTCCCGGAGGAGTTACGCGTGGGCAACGACGCAGATGCAATCGTATTGACGGATGCACTGGGCGATGAACTTCGGCTCGCCGGGCCGCCCAAGCGCATCGTGTCCCTGGTGCCGAGCATTACCGAGTCGCTGATCGAACTGGGTGCCGGCGGGCGGCTGGTGGGGATTACCGGGTATTGCGTTCACCCTGCCGAGGCGGTCGCGTCCATCGCAAAGGTCGGCGGCACCAAGGGCTTTTCGTTCGATAGGATCGAAACACTCGCGCCCGATCTCGTCATCGCCAACAAGGAAGAGAACCGCAAGCACCACATCGACCGGCTGCGTGATGCGTACCCGGTGTTCGTCACCTACCCGCGCACGGTAAAGGAAGCGATCGAGATGG
>JBHHVD010000094.1:0-11521 GCA_046754105.1 Candidatus Krumholzibacteriia bacterium | reverse complement strand
GCGTTCTAGCTCCACCTCGATTCCGCTGGCTGCTCGCGCTATCGCTTATTTCAGGCCTAGCACCCTAGTTTTCGCACTCAGCGCGATATCTGTTCAACGGGCGGGCGCGTGTGCGATAATCCGTTCGCTGCCGGGAATTCGTGCGGTTGGGTTTGGGTGGAACCCGGTCGCATTTGCTAGCGCAGTAAGGCCTTGACCAGCGTGCCAAAATCTTCGAGGTTGTTCTCGAGGATGCTGATCAATATGGGACGGCTCAACGCTTGGTATTCATGAACGGCGATGTTCCGAAATCCTACCATTCTCCGCATGGCGTCTGCCGTCGCCAAATCGATACGACCGGCCTTCTCGAGCAACGAAAACGCCTCCCTCGATTCCTGCGGGACGCCGAGTCGTTCACTCGCCACGACGTGCATCGCCAGGTCGATCGCAGACTCGCACGCGCGCTGCAGGTTGAGCACGATCGCATCCTCGATGGTCTGATCGTCAAGCCTGCTATGATCACAACGAAACTCGTCACGAACACGAGCTAGGCACCGCTCGATCACGAGCGCCTTGTTGCGCACGACGTCGTCAGTCATCGTATAAAGACTCGAATGCACGGAGGGTCGGGGCTCGTTCTTCCTGCAACCTCGCGTAATCGCTGTAGGCGTACATTTCGAAAGTATCGGCCGAAACGACGTCACGCGTATAGATTCGGCGGCCTTTGTCGAGCACCTGCAGTTTCATCACCGTCGATGCGCGACGCAAGTCGATAAGATCGACCTCTCGGCCCAGGCGTTGCGCCAGCGCCTGGGCCGCGTCGAATACCGCGACCCGGTCCCGCGCGCGAGCGGTGAGGAACGCGAGATCCACGTCGCTGTCGTCGCGCACTCGCGCCTCGGCGACAGATCCGAAAACGTAGACCGCCTCGACCCCATCGATGCCGACGCCCGAAAGAGCATCGACTACGAATTCTACAAGGTCTGCGTCAGCTGGAACTCCAACAGTCGCCATGGTGTGTAAAGTCTATCGCAATGGGCCAAGGAGAGGAACTCGCCGGGGCTGTTCCTCAGCCACCGGCAACGAGCGTGCCCCCAAGGGGCTCGGGCGAGGTTTGCGGAAGGGGCCGGCCATTGGCGCGGCGCTCAAGGACTTGATGGACCTACTGATCGACAGAACCCGGCGGCCTATATAACCTCGCTCACCAGCTGTTTTGATAACCGTTCTGATTGTCTCTATGGCCGGTGTGCAATGAGTGACGCGAGCGAATCCATAAAGAGGGTCGTGGACGGCTCGAGCTGGAGCGACTTCTGCAAGGCCCTCGAGGCCGCCGGAGCGGTGATACTCGACGAGGGAGCACCCGATGATCCGCTCACGCGCGCCGAAGGATGGCGCTATCTCACCCGCCTGACACGTGCTGCCTTGGAGACGATGATGGAGGCCTCCGACGCTCGGGCCCCCGAATTCCGCCGCGCGGCCCACGAGACGATCAAGATGGGCATGGACAACCCCGACAATATCTACTTGAGCGCGCCGATCAACGGCACCTATAGCTATCGGCTTACTGGCACCCGTGGAACCGTGCGCTACCTGGGGTTTGGTACCCAAAGGGGAAGCTACGCGACGACCGGCACCCTCGAGACGACCGGATACCTCGATGCGAGTGAGATCGAAATGAGGAGGGACGGGAGCTTCGAGATCACTGTTAGCGCGGACAAGCGGCCCGGGAACTGGCTTCCCATGGAGCCCGACAGCCGCTTACTGATCGTCCGTCAGACTCGACAGGACCACCAGAACGAAGTTCCGGCGCAGCTTCGTATTGAACGCACCGACGGTCCGCACCGGCCGCGTCATCTCGATCCCGTGCGGGTCGATCGCGCGCTTCAGGGGGCGGCAGGTTTTGTGAGCGGATGTGCCAGGATGTTCCACGAATGGGCCCAGGGCTTCAGGGAGCACACCAACGAGCTACCTCGCTTTGACCCTGAGCGCGCACTGGCCGCGGGTGGTGATCCCAACATAGCCTACTACCACGGCTACTGGGAACTCGCGACTGACGAGGCACTCGTGATCGAAGCGACACCGCCCGAGTGCGACTACTGGAATTTCCAGCTTGCCAACCACTGGCTGGAATCTCTCGAGTACCGCTATTTCCAGGTACACGTCAATCCCCATACGGCAAAGCTGCGGGCCGACGGCTCGGTGCGCGTGGTCGTCGCGTGTCGCGATCCCGGCGTCGACAACTGGCTCGATACCTGCGGGCACGAGCGGGGGACCATGTGCTGGCGTTGGGTAGGCGCAGAGGAGCACCCGCAGCCCAGCACGAGCGTGATCAGGCTCGAGGAGGCCAGGGGGTGAGCGAGTTCGAGTTGACCGAAGCGGCGGTCCTCGAGGCGGCGCGCGAGGCGTCGGGACTCAACGATTTCGGGGGCGACGATTTTCGGGAAGGACTCGGCGTTCTGCTCGAGACCTACCGAGATACGGCCGGTCTCGGTGAGAAGGGGCGCAAGCTGAACTTTCGGCGGGTCGTCCAGCTCCTGGGGAGCCGACTGCGCATTCAGGAGGCCCTGCGCAAGCACCCGGAGATCCGGGAGCGAGAGATCCGCAGCCCGGTCTATCTCACCGGGCTGCCCCGAACCGGCACCTCAGCGCTGTTCAACCTACTGGGGAGTGACCCCGCTGCCCGGCCCCTGCTGCTGTGGGAGGGGCTGTTTCCCGATCCGATCGAGGGCCTGGAGCCTGGCCAGCCCGATCCGCGCCGGGAGGCGGTGCGCGCGAGCTACGACCGTATGCGCGAGAGGAACCCGGAGTGGAGCAAGATCCACTTCGCGAGCGCCGATACCCCCGAGGAGTGTGTTCTGCTGATGGCGCACGCGTTCTGCGATGTGCAGATGGGGATAGAGGTGCTGATGGAGCCCTACGCCTCCTGGTTTCGGAAGCAGGACCTCCGGGCGTCCTATTCCTACTACCGCGACCTGCTGAAGATGCTCGACTGGCAGCGCCCGGGTAAGCGCTGGTTGCTCAAGTCGCCCGCGCACCTTTGGGCGCTTGACGTTTTGATCGAGATGTTTCCGGATGCGTGCATAGTCGTAACTCACCGCAACCCCGTCGAGGCAGTCGCGTCGTACTGCAGCATGATGGAGGCGCTTCTTTGCTCGCGTGGCTGCGCTCCGATCCCGAACCTGGGATCGGTCGTGCTCGAGTACCTTTCCGTAAGCCTCGAACGAGGGCTGACGCTGCGGGACGCATCGCGCGCAGACCGCTTCACCGATGTCGACTACGAGGAGTTCGTTGCTGATCCGATGGCGACGGCGGAGGCGATCTACAGCTACTTCAACCTTGAACTGACCCCGGATGTTGAACGCGCCATGGGTGAGCACGTGGCGGCTAATCCAGCCGGGAGGCACGGAGAGCACGAGTACGATTTGGCGAAGTTCGGTCTTACAGTGGGGGCTGTCAAAGATCGGCTCGCGGGGTATATCACGCGCTTCGACCTTCCGACTTGAGAGAGAAAAATATTCCATGCTGACCAACGAGAAGATCCTTGTAACTGGCCTCACAGGACAGGTTGGAAACCCGATTGCGCGCGCGCTGGCGGAGAAGAACGAAGTCTGGGGTGCGGCGCGATTCAGCGACTCCGCCTCGCGCCAACGGATCGAAGGCTACGGGGTGCGCTGCGCGACCGTCGACTTCGCCACGGGCGACTTCGCGGACCTTCCCGACGACTTTGGATACGTGCTCCACTTCGCCGTGTCGAAGACCCACGACTTCGATAGCGATCTGCGAGCTAACGCCGAGGGGACCGGGCTCCTCATGCACCACGTTCGGAACGCAAAGGCGTTCCTTCACTGCTCATCCAGTGCAGTCTACGAACCGAAGGGGCACGAGGCGTTGGCGGAGACCGACCGGCTCGGAGACAATCACAAGCCTTTCGGTTTTCTCCCGACCTACAGCATCTGCAAGATCGCGACCGAAGGCGTGGCGCGCCTATCCGCCCGCCTCTGGAACCTGCCGACGACGATAGCGCGCCTCAACGTTCCCTACGGTGACTTTGGGGGCTGGCCCGCCTTTCACCTGGAGCTGATGCTCATGGGACAAACGATTCCCGTGCATGTCGACGCGCCAAGCGTATACAATCCCATTCACTCGGACGATATCATCGACCAGATCCCGCGGTTGCTAGAGGTGGCCTCGGTTCCGGCGACGATCGTAAACTGGGCGGGGAAGGAGCGCGTGAGCATCGAAGACTGGTGTAGCTATCTCGGAGAACTCACCGGGATCGAGCCGAAGCTGGAGCCCACCGAGCACACGATCGAAAGCGCCATCATGGACACTACGCGCATGCGCGATCTGATCGGCGAATCCACGGTGCCCTGGAAAGACGGGTTCCACCGCATGGTCGAAGCGCGGCATCCGGAGTTGCTGAGGGGGAGGGATTGAGTTGGTAGATCTCCAGGAACTCGAGGCTATCAAGAGGCTTAAGTATCGATACATCAGGCTCCTCGACCAGAAGCGCTGGCCCGAGCTGGCCGAGTGCTTCACCTCGGACGCGGTTACGAGCTACAGCGACGGCAAGTACAGTTTCCAGGGCATTGAGGCGATCATGAAATTCCTGATGGACTCGATGAGCGCACCGAGTTTTCACTCCAGTCACCATGTGCACCACCCGGAGATCGAAATTACGAGTCCGATCACTGCGACCGGGATCTGGGCCATGCGTGACGAGATCATCGAGATCGAGCTCGGCCTTACGATCCGGGGGGCCGCTTTCTACGAAGACGAGTATGTCAAGGTGGACGGTGAGTGGAGAATCAGTCGCACGGGTTACCGGCGGATATTCGAGGAGATGCAGGATCGCAGTGAGCAGAAAGGCCTGCAATTGACGGCGAGCATGTGGGCCACCGACGAATAAAGCCGGGCCTTGGATTGAGGATCGCTCCAATCTTTCCCTTCTTGCTCGCTACCTGACCCCCCCGGTCGGGCAGGTCGCCGCGTGAACCAACATCAGCCTGCGTCCGGGGACCGCAGGCCAGCCGCCGAGCTTGTGCACACCACGCCCTGATCCGCGCCGGCGGCCGTGGCCGCTGCGTACTCCGCAATAATCGGGTGAATTCGCGGATGGCGGGGCTGTTACGGCCGTCATCAGTGAGCTTGGAAACCCCCCGCTCGTGTACGTGGAACTACGTAGACCTTTGTGACTATGAGGTTTTCCCGATTGACAGCCAGAACGGTGGGGCGCAAAGGAAAAGGGGGGGGGGAGCGTTGCCGTCGGGTAACAGTAGTTGCCAAGTAGCCCGCCGAGGAGCAAGTCCTATGGCGTTCCTGTTTCTAGCGTGGTGGCAACAGTCGCTGCGATTGGTCTCGTGTTTGTTGGTTCGTCACCTGTCCAGGCGCTCGATGCGAGCGTCGAGTGCGAGTCGGGTAAGCTGATGGAGGCGCGTGTATGAGGCCTCGTGTCGCCTGAAATCGGACTCGAAGACAGCCCGAGAATGGTGCTCCGCATAGAGCGAGCGCCACTGGTCGGCAGCTTCCGTAGCAAGACCGACCTCCCGCCCGTTCGCTCGGGACGGGACGGATCGTGATCAACCATCTGTTGGTTTGAGTACGTCGTCGTTCGTCGCATGCGCCTGCCGGTGTGATGCTGGCCTGGTCGCCCGACATCGCGATCGGTCACCGGAGTCCGCGGCCGGGCTTACCACCCAGGAGGGGCCCCAGCGTACTGAGGGGGGAAATTCCTTGACAGATCGCCGTCTGGGAATCTATTACTTGTGGGCGAGAGCTGTGCTGACTCGTTGCGGGCGTGTGGTCCGCAGCATGCGCGTTCGTGGTACCGACCACGCGCGGGGAGTCGCGCCAGAGCCGGGCCATGCTTTCCACGGAGAACGTTGTCTTGATTCCGACTGTGCGATCTCGCTGCGGTGGCTTGGTCAAGCGCGGCGTTGTGATCGTCGCGACGGCTGTCGCCGTAGCAGCGACGCTGATGCTCGCGGTCTCGGCCTCGGCTGTTTGCATACCCGTAGAAGGTGGAACGCTGAAGTTCCGTCCGGCGACCGGCCGTCTGCTGTGGAAAGCGCGCGATAAGAGTATCGAGTTCTTGATGGCCGATCCGGCGCTGGGAACGACGTCGATCGCCATAGCTGCTGCGGACACGGCTGTACTGACCCTTAACTACGGCAGCGGGTCCGCCTCTGCGTGGCGGAGTTTTGGTACACCACCCACGAAGTGGCAGTACAAGGATGTAGACGATCCCAGTCCCATCGTCGGCGTTCGGCGTATTACGAGCAGGCCGACGCGGTTCACGCTCAGGGGTAGGGGAGGCGTTCTAAACTCGCTGTCTGCGCCGACGCTGCTGCCGATCGCCTTCCAGGTTACCGACAGTAACGGCGGGTGTATCGAGGTAGCTTTCTCTTCGTGCAAACGAAATAACGCCAACGGGATCAAGTGCCGGCGTGACGTAGAAATCGATACTTTCACGGCCGATACCCCTAACTCACTCGACACGATCATTGACGACGTGACCCTTCCCCATCAAGCAAGGCTTCATGGGCTACCTCTAGACTTTGATTGGGCGCTGGCGCCGATTGGGACCGCGGGCAATAACGCGCCGGCGAACTACTCCGCGATGACCGGCTGGGGGCAGGTTTATGAGGGGGCGAATGGAAATCGTGCTAAGAATACGCGGATTCAAATCCGGAACTTCCGGTCCTACGTGTTGAGCAAACAAGACAACCAGTGGCATTTGCTCCAGAGCCCGGCCTCGGTGGTAGGCGGCGCCTGGCGCGAAGATTTTCTGGACAACATCAACAAACCTGCGGATATTCGTGCGGAGGCTGATGGAGGCATCTCGGTCAAGGTGGGCGGGGGATACAACTTCCACTTTTTCCCGCAAACGCGGGCAACGATCGTGCCGGGTGACATAGGCGGAATCTTCGTGACTACTCAGGCTAGGCTCATACTAGACGATCCGTCGGGCCGCGATGATCGTTCCAGGGCCCGCTATCTCCTGGATATCGGTGGCGACTACTGGATCGATCTGTTCACCGAATTCGATGACTTTACCACCAACACCGAGATCTTCCTGGCCAGATTTCGCTACGTGACCACCGGTTGGCACTGGTTCAACATGACGTCGCTTAGCGAGGCTGAGATCCGGCAGAACCCTCCGCCACTCCAGTAGGGAATCGACACGACTCGGGATCTTCGGCGGCGCTGGCGCGCTTCGCAAAGGGCCGCAGGTCGGCCCGCGCCCGCTCTACGCCATCAAGGACAGCTAACCGTTCCGGCGCTAAAGCCACAGGGGATGAGACCCACAGAGCACTGGGCCATTTTCAAGGCGTCGACTATCGTACAGACGCCGTCCGATCCAGGCGGTGGCCCGGGATGGATGTCGCACATGGCGAAATCCGCGATGCTAGAGCAGTGGCGCAGCCCGACGACGTACTGGGCGACCAGCAGAGAATCAACGATGTCGACGCCGCAGTCGCCGTTTACGTCTCCGGCGATGGGACCGCCACAGCCGCAGGCGCTGCCGTTGCAGTCCAGGCCTCCGAGGTACACGAACGCCGCGCCCTCGTTCTCCTGGCCCGCGTCGTAGAATCCCAGCCCCATGATGAGGTCGGCAAAGCCGTCGCCGTTTACGTCGCCGGCCCCGGACACGTCAAAGGCGGCCTGGTTCCCGAGGTTTGCGGCGCCGGTCTGGTTGGACCCGAGTCTCAGGTAGGCGTCGGTTGGGCTATTGCCGGTTAACCCCGACGGACCGCCGCGGAATACGTAGGACACGCCTTCGTTGTTGAGGCTTCCGGGGTAGACGCGCGCGGTGATACTTACATCGCCATAGCCGTCGCCATCGATGTCGCCGATCCCGGCAACGCTCGCGCCCAGCCATTCGGCGAGCAGGCTGCCCATGAATGTCGTGTCGGCCTGGGTGCTGTCGGTCGCGGCCAGGCCGGACGAGGTTCCGTGAAAGACAAATACCGCGCCTTCTTGCCGGGCGGTGAAAGGCACAATCTCGCGGAACGGCGCCCCCGCGATGATGTCGTCAAAACCGTCGCCGTTGACGTCCCCGGCCGCCGCGGCGCTGAACCCGAAAGGGCCGAATCCCATGGGCCCGCCCGGTCGGACGCGGGACTGGGCCATCGTTAGGTCGCTGCCGACGATGCCGGCCGCGCTGCCCACGAACAGGGCGATCTCCGAACCGCCCAGCACCACGTCGCTGAAACCATCACCGTTGACGTCGCCGGCTCCCGCGACCGAGCCGATCTTCCCGTAGATAGTCGGTCCCGGAAGACCGGTGTCCTCATAAGACAGGAGGACGGTATCTGCGTCGTCGAAACCGGTTCCGGTTATACCGGTGGGGCCACCATGAAACACCAGGGCCGCTCCGTGGTCTCCCGAACGCTGGTTGGGCGATATGTTGGATGGAAAGGGCGTGCCGTGGTTCGGGACGCCGACTATTACGTCGTCGAAGCCGTCGCCGTTTACGTCGCCGGCTGCCGAGACGAACAGGCCGAGGTCCGACGAAAGCTCATTGCCCCTGATGAACGCGTCCGCCGTGGCCGGGTCGGTGCCGGTGATCCCAGCGGGGCCGCCGTGAAACACGAAAGCCGCGCCGTCGACGGCCAGGGTACCCCCAGCGATGGTGGTCCGGTAGAAATGCGCCCCGACGATGATGTCGTCGAAACCGTCGCCGTTGACGTCGCCGGCGCCCGTCCCGCCGCTCAGCTGTGCGCCGAACTGATTCGATTCGATGCGCGCGTGGGCCGTGGCCGGGTCGGTGCCGATGATACCTTCGGCGCTGCCAAGGAATACGAATACCGCTCCTTCCTGCGGATCGCCTCCGTCCCAGCCAGGCGCGCTCACGACAACGTCCTCGAACCCATCTCCGTTGACGTCTCCGGCCCCAGACACGCTGCCGCCGAAGGCCGCAGGCTTGAATCCCGCCGGGTCGGGCTGGTCGGATTCCAGCATCGTGTCTGGCACCGCCGTGAGCAGGGGGTCTATCACCAGCGGATAGCTGGCCCCCTCATCTTCGACGACCAGGCGAATACGCCCTGGGTCGGGTACCTCGAGGCGCGACGCGAGCGTGCGGCCCGCGGCGTCCTCTGCGATCAAGCCTCCGTAGCGAAGCCGTCGTCCGGGCTCGGTCGTGAGCACGACCGAGCCGCCTCGGAGCACCGCGTCTGCGCCTTCGACGGCCAGTTCCAGGACCAGCGGGCCTTTCCCCTCAGGCTGCTTCTCGATGGTAAAGCCCTGCTCCAGGCCCTGGGCGGAATTCTCATACCACTCCACAACCCCGGCTCGCCGGATCTCGACGCGCGCTCCGTCGCGGGCCACGTGACCCCTTGTGATCGGATCCAGCCTGTCGCCGCGTCCCATTACCGCCAGCGAGAGAGCGGTCAGCTCGGGGCTCCCCGGTGCCGTGCGATCCTGTAATCGGATTCCGGTTGGCTCGAAATAGGTACGCAGGTTGTGTGCGCGATTGGACGCCTGAAGTCCTCGGTGGCTGTTGCCGGGGTGGTACTCTTTCGCGGAGAGCCCTCGGTGGATGCGCTTTCGCCAGTCCCGGTCCAGACCTTCGGCGGGTTCGGCCGGGACGGGCGAGGCCGGCAGTACCATGGCCAACGAAACAAGCTGCACGAGACGGGCGGCGGTAGTTCTCATAACGGATCGTCTCCTTGCCGGTCCTTGCCGGGTGCGCGCGGGGCGCGCGTGCCGACCCTTGTCGTTGAGCAAAGTTCGTACCCGCAATCTCAGCGTGATTAATCTCGAATATTCGCCGCCGCCGATCAAACTACTGTGGTGCCTGGCCCACGGGTTGCGCGAATCCTCACACTCCGGTGGATTCGCGTCTGACTGAGAACAAACAAAAATTCGCATTTCTACATTGACAGGCCTGGTCGCGAGTTGGGTCGAGCGGGGCACTGTCCTTTCCAGGATCCCGCCCGGTGCGCGTCGCTCTCGCGATATCGACGCTGTTGCTGGCCGCAGGGGGGTTGGTGGTCGCTTGGTTTCTCATAAGGGGGCCTCCTGCCGGCGTGGAGCCGTCGGCGGCGGGTTCGGCCGTTTCATCGGTGGCCGGGCGGCCGACTATCGCGGTGCTTCCTTTCGTCAACATCAGCGGCGATGCCGAGCAGGAATACTTCGTCGACGGCATGACCGAAGACCTTATAACCGACCTCTCCAAGGTATCGGGCCTGCTAGTGATCGCCCGCAACTCGACCTCTGTATACAAGAACAAGCCGGTAAAGGTGCAAGATGTCGGGCGCGAACTCGGTGCCGCTTATGTCGTGGAGGGGAGCGTTCGGAGGGCTGGTGACCGTCTGCGAATCACGGCACAGTTGCTAAGAAGTGATACCGGCCATCACCTGTGGGCCGAGCGTTACGACCGGACGATAACCGATGTCTTCACGCTCCAGGACGAGGTGGTTGAAAAAATCGTCGCAGCGCTCGCCGTTCGTTTTCCCACGCGTGAACGCCGTCTGGTCAAACGGGTTCCTACCGATAGCCTCGAAGCCTACGACTATTTCCTCAGGGCGAGGTCTTATGCTTGGCGCCTTGCCGAGCAGGACCACCTGCGGGCGCGGGAGTTGTATGGGAAAGCGCTCGAACTCGATCCGAAGTTTGGCGCCGTTTATTCCTGGCTGGCGCTCAGCCACGTCACCTCGTGGTTTTTGCAGTGGACCGACGACGTCGACACGATGGATCGCGCGGTTGAGTTAGCCGAAAAGGCCGTTGCCGTCGACAGCGCGGATGCCGGTAGCCACGCGGTGCTGGGCGCCGTATACGGCTTCGCGAAGCGCTACGACGAGGGGATGGCCGCCGCCAGAAGATCGTTGGAAATCAACCCCAGCGAGGCGATGGCTTATCTGGCCCTCGGGACGATCGCCAATCACCAGGGCCGCTCTGACGATGCGCTGCGCGCCCTGGAGATGTCGTTGCGCATTGATCCGGTCGGGAATCCCGCGGTGTTCTTCCACATGGGCGTCGCCTACCAGAACCTAGGGAAGTTCGAGGCGGCGATGGCCAATTTCAGGCGAGCGACCCGCCTCGCTCCAGACTTCAGTTCTGCGCACGCGATGTTGGCCTACCTCCTCATCAAGGCGGGGCAGCCAAAGCGGGCAGCCGAGTCGGTCCAGGAGGTGCTTCGGATAAATCCGGAGTATTCGGTTGCAGAGTCTCTGCGAAGACTTCCGGTGGCCGACGAAGCGCTCATCGGCGACTGGGCCGAGGTGTTACGAGAAGCCGGATTGAAATGACGAGAGAAAAGAGTCGAGTAGAACGAGCGATCATGGCGGACACGACGAGTATGGAGGCCAAGCTGTGCCGTGGCCTAGAGCCGAGAAGGTACGACCGGTGCAACCCGGTAGCCCGCATCGTCATCAGACGCGCCCACTAGGCCTGCAATGGCAGGCGGGCGGGACTGAGAGGTGTTACCGACCGATGCGGAGCGCAGGGGGGACAGCAGGGAGGACACGTTGGGGGTCGGCGTGGGCCCGAAGGCGCGCGCTGGGGCAGACCTCTTCACCTGAGTTCGATCGTTGCACCA
>JBHHVD010000093.1:0-11686 GCA_046754105.1 Candidatus Krumholzibacteriia bacterium | reverse complement strand
GCCCTCCTCGAGGTCGATCGCCATGGTAACGCATTCAACCGCATCGCCTTCCACCTCCACCGGCGGCCCGGCTTCGACCGTCGCGGTGCCGTCCGGCTCGGTGGCCGCAGCGCCACCCGCCGCCAGCATCAGAACGAGCGCTCCCGCCAAAAGGGCGCCGATGAGCTTGAGAATGGTCCCCGGGTGTCCGTGCCCGAGATGGGCCCTGACCGTCGCCTGCTTCATGGGTTTCTCCTGACTGCGGCAGCCCGGCGATCGTGCCGCGCGATTATTATGGGCTGGTACCGTCCAGGGGGTTGTCAGGACTGTGGTTGGATCTGTCTGACCCCGGCGGGTGGGGCGGTCCGGAAAACGGCGTCCGGTCGAGCGTCCCGGCTGCCCCGAATTTATGTCGATAATGAACGGTCATATTCTTAGACTCGTCCGGGTCCGTTTTGGTTGCATTTTTTCTCGGTCTTTTCTGTGGTGGTCCCGGCCGTGCGGGAGCGGCCCCTTCCCGGCGCCATTTGACGCCGGGCGGATCATCCTGATACCCTGTTTGCGTCGGAAAACGGCGCCCGCCGGGCGCCGGGCCCGCTCGTCGTTACTACACGCCCGTTACCGGGATATTCATCCGCCACGCCGGCCCCATGTCCGGCGAGGCCGGCTCGATGCGCTACGTCGCTGCCCCACACCCGGCGCGGCCGGCCCCCGGCCGGCCTCACGGCAACGGCCCGCCCGCCGATGAACCCGGGGCCAGGAGGGTCCCCATGAGAGTCCTGTTGCTTGCCGCGTTCCTGCCGGTCCTTTGCCTGGCCGCTTGCCGGTCGACGGACAGCCGGGAGGCTCCCGCGAAGGCGGACGCCCCCGCTACGTACGCCGACGAGTCGGCGCGTGCCAACGCGTTTTTCGAGAAAGCGTTCGACGAGATGGTCATGCGCAGCCCCATGTTCCAGACCCGCCTGGGGATCAAGGCCGACTACGGCAAATGGGACGACCTCTCCGACGAGCGCGCGCGGGAGGACCTCGACATTTCCAAACGCCAGCTGGCCGACCTGGAAAGAAAGATCCGCTACGAGATGCTCGACGGACAGACGAAGCTCAGCTACGACCTCTTCGTCAGGAACGTCGAGCACGACGTTGCCGACTTCGAGTATCGGTTTCACAACTACCCGGTCAACCAGCTGCGGGGCTGGCAGTCCGTCGTTCCATCGTTCCTTATCAATTTTCATCGCGTCGAATCGATCGAGGACGCGGCGGCCTATATCGAACGCCTCAAGAACGTCGAGCCGCTCTTCGAGCAGGTGCTCGAAAACCTCAAAGTGCGCGCCGTGAAGGGCATCGTCCCGCCAAAGTTCGTTTTTGCGTACGTGATCGACGACGCGCGAAACGTAATCACCGGAACGCCGTTCGGTGGAGGCCAGGAAGACTGCGCGATCCTCGATGATTTCAAGGGCAAAGTCGCCCGCCTGGATATACCGGAGACGAAGAAACAGGAATTGATCGATCAGGCCGGTGTAGCGTTGCTCATGTTCGTGCGCCCCGCTTACGAGAAGCTCATCGCTTATCTCCTCGAGTTGGAGAAAACCTCCACGACCCGGGACGGCGCCTGGAAGTTGCCCGGTGGTTCCGGGTTCTACAAGAACCGGCTGGCAAGGATGACGACGACGAACCTGACCGCGAGGCAGATTCACAGCATTGGCATCAGCGAAGTGAGCCGCATCCACGAAGAGATGCGTTCTATCATGCACAAGGTTGGTTATGGCGGTACGCTGCAGGAATTTTTTACATTCATGCGAGAGGACAGCCAGTTCTACTACGACGACACCGATGCCGGGCGCGCGGCGTACCTTGCCGGCGCGGTGCAGGTTATCGACCGCATGCGCGACCGCCTCGATGACCTCTTTCTCATCAAGCCGCAGGCGAGCATCATTGTCAAAGCGGTTGAGCCGTTTCGCGCGAAGTCGGCGGGCAAAGCGTTCTACCAGAGGCCGTCCCCGGATGGCAAACGTCCGGGCGTTTACTACGCGAACCTCTACCGCATGGCGGATATGCCGACCTACCAGATGGAGGCGCTCGCTTTCCACGAAGGCATTCCCGGGCACCACATGCAACTGGCGACGGCGATGGAGCTCGATGATATACCGAGCTTTCGCCGCTACGCATCCTACACGGCGTACATCGAAGGCTGGGGGTTGTATTCGGAATACATCCCCAAGGAAATCGGCTTCTATGAGGATCCGTACTCGGACTTCGGCCGGCTGGCGATGGAGTTGTGGCGGGCCTGCCGGCTCGTGGTCGACACGGGGATCCACGCCAATAGATGGAGCCGTCAGCGGGCGATCAACTATCTGATGAAGAACACGCCCAACCCTCGCGGCGATGCAGTGAAGGCCATCGAACGCTACATCGTCATACCGGGGCAGGCGACGGCCTACAAGATCGGAATGATCCGGATTCTGGAGATGCGTGACGAGGCCCGGAAAACGCTCGGCGATCGCTTCGACATCCGGGAGTTCCACACCCTGGTCCTGAAAAACGGTCCGGTGCCGCTGGACACACTGGAGCAACTGGTGGCCAACTGGCTGGCCTCGAAGGAGCCGGTCCAGTAGCCTGGCGACGCCGGCAACAATTGCCGGGTACAACCCCGTGCCGCCACCTCTGGCACAGAAATGGCTATTTTACCTGTGCGGCGTGGCTTGGACCATCTGAAACCTGAATCAGAAACGATGGGCCATCTCAGGGAGCGCGCCTTGTCAGTGAAGTTGCATTGTCATAGCCACATCTAAATCCCAGGTGGAGGTATTCACATGAGCCAGAAAAAAATTCTCCCCACGTTTCTGCTTTGTTTTTTCGCCGGTCCGTTCGGCTTGCACCGATTCTACGTGGGCAAGATCAAGAGCGGCATCGTGCAGTTGCTGACCCTTGGCGGGTTCGGCCTGTGGGCGTTGATCGATTTTTTCATGATCATCGTCGGGTCGTTCACCGACGCCGAGAACAACAAGATTACGCAGTGGACGTAATCGTATTGACCTGGAGGCGGCGCCTGGTTCCCCCGGAACCCGGCGTCGCTTTTTTTTGCCTCCGCTGGAAGCCTCGCTGCCGGATAACGGCATCCGCCGTGCCACACCTCAAGCCGCCCGTGTCAACACCTCGGTCTCACGCCCCGGCGGCGGCGACTGCAGGTATCGAAATACGAATCCCATCGCCAGCGACGTCACGGGCAGCGCGACGAACACCCCGACGAGGAACGCGCACAGACCCGCGATCAGCAACATCAGCACGAGGAGTCCGAAGGTGAACAGCTCCATACGAATGCCTTCCGTCAGGTCCGAGCTCATCTTGAGCGCGTCGATCGGGGTTGCCCCCCGGTCGACTACGAAGTATCCGAAGAAATAAAACCGCACGGCCAGGTAGATACCGGGAAACACGAAGAAGACCAACCCCACTATGATCATCAAGAAATACAGGAGGGCGGCGCCCGTATAATTGAGCAACAGGTGCACCCGGTTGAAGAGGTCTCCGAACTCGGGACGCTTCCCGTCCACGAACTTGAGGGCGATGACGATGACGCCGATCTCCAGCAGAAACTTGACGGCGACGACGGCGATCGTGAACAGGAATTCCGCCAGGGGGTTTGCGACGGTGTCCCGCTCGGCTATGTACTCCAGGATACCGTTGACGGCCGATATGGCGACAAAGACGCCGACGAGAAAAAAGGCGTTGGCCCTGAACGTCTCCCACCCGAAACGAAGCGATTCTCCTATGGGAATTGACCTGTTCGCCATGCGCACCTCCTTTTCTTTTCGATTCACGAGCCCGGTCGTTTGGCGCGCCAATCCTTCCAACACGGCTCAACGCCGGGTGACCACCCACACCCCCGAAACGATCAAGATCGTGCCCGCAACCAGGTGGAAATCCAGGAGCTCTTTCAACACAACCACACCCAGGGTGACTCCGACAACCGGAATCATGTAGGTGACCAGGCTGGTCCGCGTCGGCCCGACCGCGTGCAGCAGATAATAGAGAATCCACGACGCGATACCGGCTCCGAAAACCCCGAGCCACACGAGGGCGACCCACACCACGGGCCGCGACGGCATCACCAGTTCGACGCCGAACAGCGGCAGCGCCGCCCACATGATCGCCGTGGCGATCAGCATGGAGTAGAACGCCTGCACGAGGGGTGTGACGTGCCGGAGCGAGCGGCGCGCGTACACGGCGCTGAACGCGTACAGAGCCGCCGCCAGCAACATTCCACCCTGGCCCATGAGGCTACCCGCCGCATTGCCGTCTGCGCCCCGGCGGGCAAGTACCGTCACACCCGTAAATCCGATCAGCAAGCCCAGAATGCGCGGGATGGTCATGCGGTCGTCCCGCAGCATGACGTGTGCGAGCACGATGGTCATGAGCGGGACGGTGCCGTTGAGCACGGTTGCCAGCGCGGAATCGATCGACTGCTCGGCCCAGGAGATCAAGAACCACGGCAGGGAGGTGTTCGTCACGCCGAGGATGGCGAGTGCCAGCCACGTTCGCCGGTCGCGGGGCAGCCGCGGCCTCTGGATGGCCAGGATGGCGGTAAGCCCGGCGAGCCCGAGCACCAGCCGCAGGGCCACGAGAACGTAGGGGCCCACGTCCTCGACCGCGATCTTGATCCAGAGAAACGACGCGCCCCACACCAGGGTCAGAAACAGGAAGCCGCCCCAGACCGCGGCCCTCCCTCTGCCCGCTTGCGCCGCTCCTTGCGCCAATCCGCTTCCTCCGCGGTGGACCTGGGTTATTCGACTTCGACGCGCCAGGTCTTTCCGCTGCCGGTGTCGTAGCTCGCCTCTCCGATGAGCAGCCGCAGTGGCCTCCGCGCATACTATAGGGCACGCGAGCGGCCCGGCTCAACTGAAATGCCACCGGCCGCCTTCGCCGTCTCCTACAGTTCGATGCAGCGCGTCGCGACCGACGACAGGGTGCCCGGTTCGTGAGAGGCGATGACGACGGCGCAACGGTTTTCGAGGGCGTGTTCGACGAGCTGGCCGAGAACGCGCCGGCCGGCGGCATCGAGGCACGAGGCTGGTTCGTCCAGGATCAATACGTGCGCACCCAGGGCGGATGCAATGGCGAACGCCAGACGCCGCATCTCTCCGAAGCTCAGGCTGAACGGCAGCCGGTCGGCGAACGCCTCCGGCTCGAGGCCGACTCGCGATAGCGCCTCGCGGACCCGCGCCGAGGCGTCCTTCCCGGCGACCCCCAGCGAGCGCAATCCGAACGCCACTTCCTCAAACACCGTCTCTGCAAAAAAGAGACGCTCTGGGCTCTGAAAGAGGTGAAAGACGTCCTGCCTTCCCCGCTCGCGCGGGCTGGCGCGCTCGACCTTGCCGGCAACCGGTTTCAAGACACCGCTCATGAGCGAGAGCAGGGTCGACTTGCCCGACCCGTTGTCGCCGGTGATCCCGACACATTCACCGGGGTATACGTCGAGAGAGACGTCTTTCAATACAGGCTCCCGTCCGTAATCAAAGGACACGTTCCGGAGCGAAAGTGCCGCCCGCCCCAACACCGGCGCTCGCTCCCCGGGAGACGGTCCGCTCGTGCGCGCACCAGGCGGCATCTCGCATGACAGCGCGCCCCTCTCGACCTCCGCGTGAAAATCTCCGACGCTCCCCTCGAACTTCACTTCGCCCGAGTCCATGTAGACCACGCGCGACGACGATTCGACGCCATCGTCCCCGGGGGTGGCCCATACGACGGCGATTCCGGAACGGTTCAACTCCTGGACGAACCGAAGGCAGCGTTCGCGCCCGGCCCGGTCGAGATAAGAGGTGGGTTCATCGAGCAGAAGTACGTCGGGTTCCGCCAGCCACACGGTGGCCAGGGCCAGCCGTTGCTTTTCTCCTCCGGAGAGGCAGTGTGGATTGCGCTCGAGAAGACCGCCGAGCAAAAAGCGCTCGGAGGCGTCGTCGAGCCGCGCGCAGGCGCCCGCGTCGTCGACTTCCGGCGCAACGCTCAAAAGAAGCTCGTTTCGCACCGAGCTTGCCACGAACTGGTTGTCGGGCTCCTGCAACAGCAGCCCGACCTTCGGCTGCGCGCCGGTCACGGGCCGATCGTTCGCACGGGCGTGGCGCTCGATCGTCCCGCCGTCGAGGGGCAAGAGACCGGCGGCGGCCTTCAGCACCGTCGTCTTGCCGCACCCGTTGGGTCCCACCAGGGCTATCCAGTCTCCCTCATGTACGTGCAGGGAAACGCTCTTGAGGATGGTCGCTGCAGAATCTTTTCCGGGGGGCAGTGAAACGCTGATCTCGTGCAAGTGAATCATTCGGGGCTCGCGCGGCGGGCACACTCGCTATTTCAGACGGCCGAGCCGCTTGCGCGCCTCCGCGGCCCACGCACTCCTGCTGTCCAGCTGGAGATACCGCTGCCAGGCGGCGATTGCCTTGTCGCGCTCGCCGAGCTTTTCGAGGGACATCGCGAGGCTGTATTGCCCCTTTTTGTGCGAGCCATCCCGCGCTACCACGGCCTTGAATGAACCGGCGGCGTCCGCGTAACGCTCCAGGTGAAAGTAACAGTTACCCAGCGCGAAATGGTAAGCGACCCGTGCAGGGCGTTTACGAACCACGATCTGGAACTGTTCCAGAGCGCGCTCGTACGATTTCATTTTTTGATAGGTGACGCCGAGATTGTAGTTCGCGTCCACGAACGCCGGATCGATCGCGAGCGACTCTTGAAAACGGTTCACGGCATCGACGAACGCGCCCTGCTCCGCCAGCACGAGTCCCTGGTTGTACGGCCCCCGCGCCTGCTCCCGCGTCTTCAAACGTTCCACGTCCGAGCGGTTCATGGGGACACGCAAGACCGTCCCGGGGGCAAGGTCCCCATCTTTCACGTCGTTGAAGTCCCGTATCAGGCGGGCGCGCTTGCGGGTGCCGTAGTAGTCTTCGGCAATGTCTTCGAGCGTCTCCCCTTCTTCCACCTTGTGCAGGTACACCTTGTCATCCGCAGACGCCGGGCCGCCGCCGAAGCGGCCCGCGCACCCCGACAGGGCAATCGCGGCCGGGATCGCGGCGCAGATCATCACCGCCGCAAAAACGCTCCGGCGGCAGTGGGCTCGTCGTTTCGAATCCTGCCGTTGGTATCTCATCATCGTTCTCCAGACCCACCCTGATTCCACGACGCCCGTGCGGCCTCGTATACGGTCATGAGCCCGGCGCCGGTTTTCTCCGCCGCTTTCCTGCAAGATTCGTACTCGGGGCTTACGGTTTGCTCGCCCCCCGGCCGCACCGCCACCTTGACTGTGATCGCTCCGAATTCGGTCTCCACCGTCTCCTTGCGGCGGACGAGTTCCAGCCGTTCCTCACGGTGAATGCGCACGCCGAGCGTCGTCGTCGTGGAGAAGAGGACGTCGGCCAGCCGCGGCAGATCTTCCTCTTCGCTGATCAACGTCACTTCTACGCCCGGCCGGTTTTTCTTCATCATGATCGGATTGTAGTAGACCTCGAGGGCGCCGCTTGCAAACAGCCGTTCCATGACAAACCCGTACATCTCCGGGTTCATGTCATCGATCGTGCTGGTCACGATGCAGACCCTTCGGGGTCGATCCTCCACCGTGCCCAGAATCGCCCTGAGGACGTTCGGCACACCATCCGCTTCTCGACTCCCCGCGCCGTACCCGGTGCGCTCCGGCGTCACCACCGTGTGCGGGTCCAGCGCCTCGCACGTCGAGGCGACGATCGCGGCGCCGGTCGGCGTCACCAGCTCTCCAGCCCGCCCACTGAACGCAGCGGGATACCCGGCAAGAAGCTCCACCGTCGCCGGAGCGGGCAGCGGTATTTCGCCGTGCTCGCTCGACGTGGAGCCCGCGCCCAGCGCAAGCGGTGTCGTGAGACACGAAGGCGTACCCAGCAAGTGCAGGGTTACGTGCGCACCTACGATGTCGACGATGGCGTCGAGGGCGCCCACTTCGTGAAAGTGCACCTGTTCGATATCGACGCCGTGCACTTTGGCCTCGGCGCGTGCGAGCGTGGTGAAGGTCCGGACGGCCCCCCGCTTCACCGCTGGATCCAGGTCGGCGCCGTCGATGATACGCTCGATGTCGGCGAGCGATCGGTGCGTACGTTCGGGCGGGCATGACACATTGATGCGTGTCGCCTGGATGGCGCCGCGCGTGACGGCTTCCTTTTCGACGGATACCTCCGAGAGCTCCGGAATCGCTCGCAGAGTATCGCGAACGGCGTCGAACGGCGCGCCGAGATCGACGAGCGCGGCGAGAAACATGTCGCCGCTGATCCCGGAGAAGGGGTCCAACAACAGGGCCTTTTTCATGACTGCTCCCCGATGTCCTTCGCCAGCCTGTGCGCCCGCGCGCATATGAGCGCGGCCACGGATCCGGCGCCGAAGCCGTTGTCGATGTTCACGACGCTCACGCCGTTGGCGCAGCTGTTGAGCATTCCGAGCAGGGCGGAAAGGCCTTCGAAGCTGGCGCCGTACCCGACGCTGGTCGGCAGCGCCACGACGGGCGCCGCCGTGAGGCTGGCAACGACACTGGCCAGCGCGCCCTCCATGCCCGCGGCGACGACGATGACGTCGGCGGTCTCGATCATCTCCCGGTGGGCGAGCACCCGGTGCACACCGGCCACGCCTACGTCATAGACACGTTCGACGCGGCAGCCGAAGAGCGAGGCGGTAATCGCCGCTTCCTCCGCCGCTGGAATATCCGACGTGCCCGCCGTCACCACCAGGACGTATCCGAATCGATTCTTGCGCTTGACCTCCAGCGAGAACGCGCGGGCGGACTCGGAGTATTCTCCGCCCGGGAAACGCTGCCGCAATCTCTCCCCGAGCCCGCCTCCGATGCGAGTAACGAGACAATCGCTGCCCTTCGCCACGATCTTCTCCGCGATCGACAGGACCTGCTCGTCCGACTTGCCGCTGCCGTAGATCACCTCGGGAACCCCGGTCCGCAGCGGCCGGTGGTGGTCTACCTTGGCGAAACCAAGGTTTTCGAACGGAAGCTGCCGCAGCCGCTCGAGCACGTCTGATTCGTCCGTCCTGCCGTTCTTGAAGTCATCAAGAAGCTTCTTGAGAATGTCTTCGTCCAGAATGATCCCGTCCCGGTCAGCAGGCGCTCCGCACGGGTGAGTCTTCGGAGTTGCCCCCGGTGGCCGGCGAATCCGCCGGTACATCGGCGTCCGCCAGGTGCTGGAGGTAGCGGTCGAGCGTCGCCTCGAGCTCATCGAGGTATTCGATCCTCATGATCTTTCCACGCAGCTCGCGCGCGTTCGGGAGCCGTTTCAAATACGCCGCCATGATCTTGCGGGTAACGATGAGGCCGGTGGGCTCGCCGAGACGCCCGGCGCTCATCCGCACGTGATCGAGCAGCACTCCGACGCGCTCGCGGGGGGTCGGCGGCACGTACTCGCGCCCATCGACGGCGGCCTTGATTTCGTCGAAGATCCAGGGATTGCCGATCGCGCCGCGCCCTACCATCACGGCGTCGCATCCGGTTTGGGCCTTCAATTCGAAATACGATTCGGGCCCGGTGACGTCACCGTTGCCCACGACCGGGATCGACACCGCCTCTTTGAGGGATTTGATGAGAAGCCAGTTGGCCTTGCCCTTGAAGGCCTGCTTCTTGGTCCGCGCGTGGACGGTAATCATCGACACGCCGGCGTCCTCGATCGTTCTCCCGATGTCGCGCAGGTTTTCCGCCGTCGGCCGGTCCCAGCCGGAGCGGATCTTGGCCGATACGGGCCGGCGGCTTTGTTCGACGACCCGCGCGCACACCCGGCCCAGGTGCCGCAAGTCTCGTAGCATGGCCGAGCCGCCGTTCTTGCTCGTAATCTTGCGCACCGGGCAGCCGAAGTTCATGTCCAGGTACCGCGGCTCGAGCTGCGAGAGGATGGCTGCGGCCTCGCCCATGGAGTCCGCGTCGCTACCGAAAATCTGCAGCGACAGCGGCCCGTCGGCCATGTCGAGGTCTCGCACCGCCCGCACCTGGCGGCTGTTGCGCACCAGCCCCTCGGAGCTGATCATTTCCGTCACCGCCATATCCGCGCCGTGGTCGAGGCAGATCCGGCGGAACACGGAGTCGGTGATGCCGCAAAGCGGCGCAAGCATGACGTCGATTCCCGCGAGTGGATTGCCGTTGGCCGGCCGCTTCGCGGGAGGTGTCGCCGTAGTGGCGGTGATGAAATCGCGGCTGCCCGCATGACGCGTCGCGGCAGGCGGCTTGGGTGCCTCGTCTGCAGTCCGGTTCGAGTGCATGGTCCCTAGATGATAATGTCTACGGGGCGCGCAGGCAAGCCGGCCTTGCACTTCGCGGGCGGATTCTCTATCGTAAACCCATGGTGCAGCACGCCGTCCATACGGTTGAAATCGCCAGTGGCGACAATACGCCGGTTCGGGGCGACCTCTACCTCCCCCCATCCACCCGCCCGCGGGGCGTCGTGGTTCTCGCCCACGGGTTCAAGGGCTATCGTACATGGGCGTTTTTCCCCTATCTCGCGCGCTCGATCCGGGACGCGGGCATGGCGGCCCTTGCCATCGATTTCTCACACAACGGCCGCGGCGGCGAAACGGGCTCCGTGGCGGCTGCCGCGGGGCTCGACAGCGCCGCCTCCCCGTATCCCCGCGCCGACCTCTTCGCGCGCAATACGATCCGGCGCGAGATCGCCGATCTCTCGGCCGTCATACGCCATCTTGGCGGCGGGGGGCTGGATGCGTTCCTCGCCCCGTCGCCGTGGATCGGCCTGCACGGCCACAGCCGCGGCGGCGTGGTCGCGATACTCAACGCCCTGGAGCATCGCGAGGTGCGCGCCGTCTGCACGTGGTCGGCGCCGCCCGACCCGGACACGTTCACGGAGAAGCAAAAGGAGAAATGGCGCCGCAAGGGCGTCTACGACTTCGTCCTCGCGGAGGACGGCATCCCGCTCGCCGTGGGCCTCGATTACCTCGACGATCTCGAACGAAACCACGAAGCCTACCACGTGGCCCTGAGGGCCAGCGCGCTGCGCGTGCCCCTGCTCGTCGTGCACGGCGAAGCAGACATGGTGGTCCCCGTCGAAAGAGCGCGTGAACTCCACGCGGCCGCGAGCAACGTGCAGGACAAGCGCCTGCTGATTCTGAAGACGGGTCACACGTTCGGGATCTCGTACCCGTATTCGCAAACCGATGAGATTCCAGGAGCGCTCGCGCAAGCGGTCGTCGAAACGGTCGGGTGGTTCAAGAACCGGCTGCAAGCGGAGGTATCGTTATGAAAGCGGCGCGCCTATCGGCAATCCTGCTCGCCGCGCTCGCCGTTGCGGCCGCCGCGTGGTTCCTGGCGAAAAACCCCGGGCCTCGCAGCGACTCACTCGAGGGCCTGCTCGGTAATTTTGTGGAATGTCTGCCCGCCGACCTCAGCGAAGCACAGGTCGAGGAGATCAAAGGGATTCTCGTGCGCTACGAAAGCCGGGTACGCGAGGGCAAGGTTGCGGCCCTCGACGGTGCCGAGCTGAGCCGGGAATTCCAGCGCCACGTCGCGGCGGACAGCATCAGCCGGCCGGAGTTGAATCAGCTCATGGCCAAGGTTAGCTACTACATGTACCGCGAGGACCCGTTCTACAACCCGCCCGATGGTTCGGCGATGCACCCGCTGCTCGAGACCCAGGACGCGGACTCCACCAGCCAGCCCTGACGCGGCTGTCGCGGACGCGGCCCGATGCGGGTCCTGTCAGCGAAC
>JBHHVD010000092.1:0-12210 GCA_046754105.1 Candidatus Krumholzibacteriia bacterium | reverse complement strand
GGCGGTGGCGGTGGCACGATCGGCTCTTCCCGTTCGATCGGGGCTTGCTCCCCGCCCGGTGGTTCGAGGGTGGGTGACTCGGCGGCTTCGGGACTCGGCTCCGCACCGGGTGCCGGATCGGACGTGTCATCCGGGATATCCGTCGTGTGCTCCAGAACGATCGCGGGGTTTTCTCGCTCGCTGCCTCTGTCGTTGGGACCCGCCTCGGGAGATGGCGGTGGGGTCTCCCCGACCGGCGGCGGGGGCGCACCCGGTTCGTTGGAGTCCAGCGTGAACTCACGTCCGCCGTAGTGCTCGATTTCGAAACCACCCGTCGTAGGCTTGACTTCCGGTCTCATGGCACCGAGGTCGTTGTAGAAATCCTGGACCGCCGGCTCGGCGCGGTGACGCTCGAGGATGGCCGCGGCCACGCGTGCGTCGGCGGGCGAAAGCGCGACCACTTCACGAAAAACCTCTACCGCTCTCTCAAAACGACCCTGGTCGAGCGCCAATTCGGCGTAGTAGCTGAGA
The DNA here is from genome assembly GCA_046754105.1 of Candidatus Krumholzibacteriia bacterium. Lineage (GTDB taxonomy): Bacteria > Krumholzibacteriota > Krumholzibacteriia > WVZY01 > WVZY01 > JAZGDW01. The sequence goes on along the minus strand of JBHHVD010000092.1, from coordinate 11,700 downwards.
ATGTCGACGGACAGCGCCTGTTCCTGTGATTTCTTATCCATCCACCCGAGCAGTTCATTTCGCAACCGGCGGTCGCGGCCGATTTTCTTCATATGCACGAGCGCCGTTTCGGGCCTTTGCGCGAGTAGGGCGGCATCCATGAACACGTAGTCCAGCACGAGACTGTCGCGGCCGTCCTGGACGAATGGTTTGAGGATATCGAGGATGACCGGAGCCCGGCTCATGTTCTTCTCCAACACCGCACCAAAGCGTTCGGCGGCGCAGAAGTCGTCACCCTTGACGATGAACAGCCGTGCCAGGCTAACGTTGATTTCTTCCTGGGGAACCGACGGCCGGTCCTTGACGGCCTCGAGTCGGGAAATGGCGTCTTCGGCCAGAGAGGGCGCCAGCGATGCCCCCTGGCAGAGCTTGGGAAACGCTTTGACGTATTTCTCATCTGCCAGGTAGCAGCAGCCCAACACGTAGGAGATTCCCCCCTGGCGGGGATATTTCTTCTCGAGGTGGGCGAAGAACGGCGTCAACACTTCTTGTTCGACGGGCTTTTCATCGAGGATGCGCAGAAATGCTTTGACGCCGTGCTGGAACCGCTTGGCCCGGAGACACAACATCCCTTCCGCAAGGGCCCCGGCGACGATCTCGCCCTTGAAGGCGAACCCGTTGTTCACGGCGGAGCTCATACTCTGGATCTTGGTCTGCGTTCGCTTGAGCAGCTCGACGGCCGTGTGATTCTTCAACCCAGCTAGCGCGGTTTCCGCCGATTTCAGATCCCGTTTCTTGATGGCGAGGTCTACGAGGAACTTGCACAGGATGGGGTCATTGAGTGCGCGCACCTTGTCCGCGGCAAAATCCCACAGGCGCCCGGCGCGCTCCGGCAGTTTGCGCATGGCCTTTTTGAAAAAATCGATGGCGGCCAGCGTCTCGCCGGACTCGAGCGCGATCTCCATCGCCTCCTGGTAGAACGCGGGCTCTGTCGGGTACCTGTCGATACCTTCACGCAGCCGCTTCAGGGCCCTGGGATAATCACCCTTGCCCCGATCCTGCGAGACCTTTTCCAGAATCTCTGTTGTTTTTGTGCTCATTGTGAATATTTTTCCCAACCGGTCGATGGACACACGAGTAGCTATTAGGGGCCTGAAGCGAATCGCGTACCAGCGTCGGCACGAAAAAGCGACTTCGCAGAACAACTTGTAATCTATTGTACATAAATGAGTTGCGCATACGGACAGAGCCGGGCCGGTGCCGTGGGGTCGCGGGCCGTGTCGACAATGTGCAATTCTCCGGTGGCGTGGCAGCTTTTTTCCCATTATTCGCTCCCGCAAATGCGGTTGCTTTCAGGATTTTGAATCGCTAGAGTCTGGGCGCCGGCGGACAACCAGCCCAACTTTTCTGTTACTATCTCGAGGAGCCGTTTTGACTCATCACTCCGGCAGACGAGCAATCGCGCTGGTCAGCGGCGGGCTCGATTCGGTTGTCTCGCTCGCCGGCGCCAGGGAAGAACTGGAGGTGCGGCTGGTTCTTTTCATGAATTACGCCCAGCGCGCACTTGCCAGGGAGCGTGGGGCCGTGATGGCGGTGGTGGATTATTACGGACTGCCGATGCGGGAGGTTGACGTCGAATGGCTCGGATCGATCTCGCCGCAGGGCATGTGCGCCACGCCGGAGAACCGTGAAGCCGGGCAGGGCGACAGCGCGCCGCTCGACACGCTCGACGCCGTCTGGATACCGAACCGCAACGGTGTGTTCCTGAACGTGGCGGCGGCGTTCGCAGAAAGCTATGGGTGTGATGTGGTGGTGACGGGATTCAATCGGGAAGAGGCGGCGGAGTTCCCCGATAACAGCGCGGAATACGTCACGCGCGTGGACGCGGCCCTGGAATTGTCAACGCGCAGCGGCGTCCGCGTGCGGAGCTTCACGCAGGGACTGGACAAGCGCGGGATTCTGCGGCTTGGCGTGCGGCTCGGCGCGCCGCTGTCGGTCGTATGGAGTTGCTACCTTGCAGGGTCCCGCATGTGCGGCGCCTGCGCGTCGTGCAGGCGATTGCGCGGGGCACTCGATCGGCTGTCGGAAGACGAGAAACCGCCGATCGAGTTCGATGCGTAGCGGCCCGCCGCAGGAGCCGCCCGCGCCGGCGGTGGAGAGAATCATGGAATTCCGGATTATCGACGAAGAAATCCCCTACACCGGGCGCGAGCTGCGGTCGAAGTGGGTCGAAGCCCAGACGGGCTGCCGTGGGGACGCGGCGGTCGCCTTCCTCGGTCCGTGCCACGTCGACAACGCGGATCTGGTCGACCTGGACGACCGCCGGGCGGGTGCATTCATTCGCAGTGAGTCGATGGCCCACGTAATCGTCGAGCACCCCCGCTGCAGCCTGAGAACCGCGGTGCTCCGGCAACGGTTGCTGGTTTGTCTGCTCTGCGAGATGCTAACGGAGAGGGGGTGCCGGGTGCGGCGCGAAGGCGATGACGTTTACATTGACGAGCGCAAGCTCACCGTGTCCATCGCGGCGCCGGCGCCGGGTTCGAACGTAATTCACCTCGGGATCAACGTGATTCCCCGCGGTGCGCCGGTGCCCGCCGTCGGCCTGAGCGAGCTGGACATCGATCCCAGGCGGCTTCTCGAAGAGCTGCTCGGGCGCTATCGCAAGGAACTGTCGTCCTGTCTCCACGCCGAGGGTAAGGTGCGAGACGTTTCATAACGGGTGAGACCGATGGACAAGAATATCCACGCAGATCGCGGGCGGGTTTCCAGGCCGGTTCGTGCCCCGGGAATGGACGCGGGGTACGTGGCCGAGATGTTTTGCTCGTTACAAGGCGAGGGTCTGTTCGTCGGCGAGCGGCAGGTGTTCTTGCGGATCGCAGGGTGCAAGGCGACCTGTTACTGGTGCGACACGGTCGCCGGCAAGGAAGAACTGGACAAGTGCGCGATCCACGGGCTGACGAAACGGATGCTGCCCAACCCTATGAGTACCGAAAGAGTCGTCGAGGAAACGATGGCGCTCATCGAGCATCTTGGTCCGGTCGGGACGGTAAGCATCACCGGAGGCGAGCCCCTCGAGCAACCGGATTTCGTGGCCTCGATCGCAAAGAGGCTGCGCCGCAAGAAACTCCGCGTCTACCTCGAGACGAACGGGCTCGAGATATGGGGATTGCGCAAGGTTCGCCCGCATGTCGATGTCATCGCGATGGACATCAAGCTTCCCCACGCCACGGGCAAATCCCACTGGGAGGAGCACCGCGAGTTTCTTACCTACCTGCCGGGCAAAACGTCCTTTATCAAGGTCATCGTCGATGCGCCGACGCCGCTGGAGGAAATCAAACGAGCGGTGAAACTGATTGCATCGGTGGATCGCGACCTGCCGGTGGTGCTGCAGCCGGAGAGCACGACGCTGAAGAATTTGAAAGGTCCCGAGGCGCGAAAAGTACTGGGCTGGCTGCTCGAAGAGGGCCAGCGGTTCGCGCTCATGCACCTGCGCAGCGCGCGGGTCATACCCCAGTGTCACAAGATTCTGAAGGTGCGCTAGCGCTACGTTCCCGCCCGCGCCTGACAAGCAGGCAGGCGAAATTCCGGGACGGGCACACGGGCCCGGTGACACACAACTCGAACGGGAATCGCATTTGAGCCCCGAACAGGTACTGCAAACGCTGGTTGGGTTCATGGTCTTCGTGTTCTCCGTGGTCGTGCACGAGAACGCGCACGGCCTGGCGGCCGAGAAATACGGCGACCTGACAGCGCGGGCCGCCGGGCGCATCACGATGAACCCGCTGCCCCACATCGACCCGGTCGGCAGCGTCATACTGCCGCTGTTTGCATTTATCAGCAACATTCCGTTCATCGGTTGGGCCAGGCCGGTCCCGGTCAATTCGGCGAACCTCAAGAATCCGATCGTTCACAACGCTTACGTGGCCGCCGCGGGGCCGATATCCAATTTTCTGCTGGCCGTGGCCGGTACGCTGCTCTACATCGTAGTCCTTCTCGTATACAAGCACGTCCCCGGTCTGGCGAGCGGCGGCGGTGGCAACTCGCTTCTCTTCTTTACGTCGTTGTGCGACTCCATGATCCGTATCAACTGCGTGCTGGGGATTTTCAATCTCATCCCGGTGCCACCGCTGGACGGGCACTGGATTCTCTTTCGCTACCTGCCGTCTCGTTACGCCCAGATGCTGGCCGCGATTCGACCCTACGGTTTTTTTATTCTGCTCGCGCTGCTATGGACGGGAGTGATACGGATCATCATCTGGCTGCCGTGGACCCTGCTGTCGGGCGGGTTGCTGAAGCTGGTCCAGGCCGCGTACACGACCCTCTAACCCGCATCCGCAGGGCGGCGAACAGAGAAAAACCCTTCTCCGAAGTAGTAGAGAAGGGTTTTTCGAACGAAACGTCGGGAACGGCCGTGCTACCAGCGTGGGAGCTGTTTGTGGCCGCCAACGGGAGGCGTATCGAGCTGGATGATGGAAGCGGCAAAGCTGCTCTCGCCGCCCAGCGTACTCACCGATGTTACTCGATACTCGTATTCCTTTTGCCAATCGACCTGACTGTCAACGTGCCGCGTGCCGGTAATCGGCTGTGCGGTCAGCCTCTCGATCGAGGTCCCTCCCGTATCCCTGCGGTAGACGTTGTAACCTCTGAGGGTCACCTGGGTGTTGGCGTCCCACGATATCAACACCCCGCCCGAGGGTTGCTGTTTGACAATGACGTTCTGCGGCGGCAGCATCGGCGCCTCGTTAGTGGTTGGTGAAATGGTGTCACTCCCGCAACCGCCAACAAGTGCGATGAGGCCGAGCAGCGCCAACGACGTCGTGAAAGTTCTGGCGCTCATTTCGATCGCCCTCCTTTGGATGGGCAGTATTGCCCCGTGCTTGCTGCGGCTGCGAAGTGGTACGGTGCTGTTTGATCGGTCCATATGCGGCGACCACTTCGTAGCGTCAGTCCGAACAGCAAGCGGTGTACCAACTATGCGGCCGCGGCTGGGTCAGGTGGGTTTTGCTGCATACCAATGGGGAATTCACGGGTCGGGCACCGCCGGGAAAACCGCGGCAGCCGGGTCGCGCACGCGGGCGGCGGCGCGGACCGGCGCCCCAGAATATCGAATAGGGAAGGATGAGGATTCATCGACCTGCTTCGGGCACACGCAAATTGAGGACGGGCCCTCGCAGAATCAGAGGCGCGCCCGGCCGCCATTCCAAAAATGCCTTGACTTTTCACAAGTTATGGGCTAAAAATTACGGAAATCTGTTTGGTTCGTTTACGCGCTAAGGAGGCCAACACGATGACCAAAGCCGAAATCGTCGAGGACATCGCCAGCAAGACCGGGCTAACGAAGAAAGATGTGGCTCTGGCGATGGATCAGTTTCTGGAATCCATTTCCAAGGCCCTCGCCGACGGAAAGCACTACGAGATCCGCGGCTTCGGCACCTTCAAGGTGAAAGCGAGAAAGGCCCGCATGGCCCGCAACCCGCGCACCGGAGAAGCGGTACCCGTGCCGGACCGGAACGTGCCCGTGTTCAAGGTTTCCAAGGAACTCAAGGACATGGTCTCCAACGTCTAAGAGGCGTTTTCCTTCGCTGGCTGACTCTTCCCGGCCCGCCCCCAAACGAAACATCGAGTCAGGATACCCATGCCAAAGGTAGTGGATCTGCGTAGCGACACCGTCACGCGCCCGGTCCCGGGGATGCGTGAAGCGATCGCCGGCGCCGACGTCGGCGACGATGTCTTCGGCGACGATCCTACCGTCATACGGCTCGAGCGGCGTGCGGCGTCGCTTTTTGGGACGGAAGCCGCCATGTTCGTGCCCAGCGGAACCATGGGCAATACGGTGGCGATCGCCGCCATCACGGCGCCCGGCGACGAGCTCATTCTCGATCGCCTGTCTCACATTTTCAATAACGAGGTGGCGGCGGTACCCGTGATCTGCGGCGTGCAGTTCAACGCGATCGACGGCACGGACGGGGTCGTTACGGCCGAGCAAATCGCCACCCGCATTCGTCCCGTAAACCTGCACCAGCCGGTGAGCCGCGTCATAGCGGTGGAAAACACGCACAACTGGGCCGGGGGCCGGGTGTTTCCCCTGGATGAGATGCGGCGAATCAAGGAACTCGCAGGGGCCAACGGAATGAAAGTGCATCTCGACGGGGCGCGTCTTGCCAACGCCGTCGTGGCGACGGGAATTTCGTTCGATACCTGGGTTGCGTGCGCGGACACGGTGAACATGTGCTTCTCGAAAGGTCTCGGGGCGCCGGTTGGTTCGGTCGTAGGTGCTGACGAGGCGACGATCGCCAGGGCACGAAAAAAACGGAAACAGCTCGGTGGCGGGATGCGGCAGGCGGGAGTCGTTGCTGCTGCGGCTCTCTTTGCACTCGACCACCACGTGGAACGGCTGCAAGTCGACCACGACAACGCCGCCAGACTCGCGGGTGTGGTCGGCGGCGTCGAAGGGCTCGAGCTGGCAGGCGAAGTGGAGACCAACATGGTCATGTTCCGGGTGGATCCGTCTCTGGGAACGCGCGAGTCGTTCCTGGAACGGCTCGCGGAACGAGGGGTCCTGGCGGGGACAGCCGGGCCGTTGCTGGTTCGCATGGTGACACACCTCGACGTCGATAGCACCGGCATCGATTACGTGGCGGAGGTGCTCGGCAGCCTGAAACCCGCCTGAGCGACGACGGTCCGCCCGCAAATACTCCGACATGAACGACCCCCACAATGAGAATCCGTGCGGCGCCGTCTGCCTGGTCAGCACACCGATCGGCAATCTGGGCGACATGACGTACCGCGGTATCGAGGCGCTGAAGACGGCGGACGCGGTTCTTGCCGAAGACACGCGGCGGACGCGCAGGCTCTTCGATCACTACGGTATCAAGAACCGGCTCATCGCCTATCACGACCACAACAAGGAGCGGGTAACGCCGGCGCTCGTTCGGCGCTGTAAGGACGGCGATACACTCGCCCTGGTCTCGGACGCGGGCACGCCCGGCATCTCGGACCCGGGTTTCTATCTCGTCCGCGCCGCGATCGCCGAGGGCATCGCCGTGCGGGTGGTTCCCGGTGCCAACGCCATCCTGCCCGCGCTTCTCCTGTCGGGTTTTCCCACCGACGCTTTTGTGTTCGAGGGTTTTCTACCCAGAAAGAAGGGCGAACTCGGCCGCCGATTCGAGGGCCTGGCTGAGGAGCGCCGCACCGCCATTTTTTTCGTACCCCCCCACCGCCTGATCACGGTGCTGGGGGTTCTGAACGGCGCGCTGCCCGCCAGAGAGTTGGCCGTGGTAAGAGAGATCTCGAAGGTTCACGAAGAGGTGCGGCGGGGAACCGCCGCCGAGTTGATCGGGCACTTCGGAGAGCGCCGGGTCCGCGGTGAAATCGTGCTTCTCATACGGGGAAAAGGCAAATAGGGTTGACGGCCCGGAGACCCTGGGCTAGCGTTGGCACGTGATCCTCTGCATGAAACGGACGACCGCGGGGGCCCGGCACAGTTGTCCACGCAGAGCGGATTCCGACATGGCCAAGACGGCAATCAAAGAAAAGGCGCGCCACATGTTCGACCCGGTAGTGTCCGGGATGTCATCCCTCGGCGTCCCTCCGATGGCGATTTCGCTGGTCGGCCTGGTGCTCGGGCTTTATGGCGCGTACGTGCTGGCCCGGGGCTTCCTCTTCCAGGCGGGTGTGTGGCTCTTGCTATCGGGCATCTTCGACGTGCTCGACGGAGCGGTCGCCCGTCATCGCGGGATGCAAACCAAGTTCGGCGCGTTCATCGATTCCACATTCGATCGCATATCCGAGCTCGCCTACCTCTGCGCATTGATCGTTTATTACATGCTGCGCCCGCAAGGGTTCAGTGATTTCATTATCGTGGTGGTGTGCGTTGTGCTGTCAGGTTCGATTCTGGTCAGCTACGCGCGGGCGCGTATCGAGGGATTGGGTTTGACGTGTAGCGTTGGGCTCATGGAACGGCCGGAACGTCTCGCGCTCCTCGTGCTCGGGCTTTTCCTTGGCAGCCGCGTGCTGTCGTTGATCCTGGTCGTGCTGGCGGCGGCGACGACGGTCACGGTACTTCAGAGAGTGCTTCACGCGTATCGCTTGACCCGCGAGCAATCACCACAAAGCCCCGCGGGTTGACGAAATTCACCGGTCAGGGCTTCAGCTGTTTTTCGATGTGCGAAGTGATTTTCTCATGGACCCGCGAGGGCGACCTCGTGCCGTCAATCGAGATCAGGCGTCCGAAGCATCGTTCGTAAAAAGGACGCACCGCTCGGTAGTTTCGGTCTATCGCTTCGAGAATATCTCTTTTTTCATAGAGTGTCGGGGAGTCGTTGCGTGTCTCCAGACGCCGCAGGCATTCGTCAACGCTCACGTCCAGGAAGAACGTCATGTCGGGCACCGAGCAGCCGCGGTTGACCTCGACGACGCGCTCCGCCGATATGCCCGGGTCACGGGACTGGTAGGCGATCGACGAGAGGATGTAGCGATCGCACACAACGTGGCTTCCCTGCGAACGTGCCCGGTCGATCACCCGTGAATGCTCGATGCGGTCGGCGGCGAAAAGCAGGCAGAGCGCGCCCTCGGAAGGTACAAACGGCTCACCCTCGCCGCTCCCGATAGTGCCCGATAATGTCTCGCGGATGAACCGGCCCAACGGCGCGTCCGTCGGTTCGCGCGTAAGAGAAACGGGCCGGCCACGATCCACCATGTACTGGTGTAGCATCGCCGCCTGCGTGGTCGTGCCGGCACCGTCGATTCCTTCGAGAACGATGAAGTACGCGCTGCCCGGTGGCATGCGACATAAGCTCCTGGCGTATAAAGCGTTTCTCTGGCGCTGGCGGCCTTGCTCCGAACCGCTTTTCGCTTTCCACCATACTATGCGCGCGTGCGAGGTGGGAAGTAGTTTGGACCTTTTCGGTCAAATTTGGCGTATCAAGGCTATTGCTAGCGGGCCGAGGAATGATTATATTTTTCGTGCTTATAAGGCCTTATGAGATTCGCTCTTGGAATACCTTATGCTTAGCTAGTGCACGAATGCAGCCTCGAAACGGCTCATCAATCCCCAACCGATGGAGGCCTGGCCCATGAGATTCCTGTCAAACTGCCGGACTATCGTAGTTTTGTTGCTAGTCGTCTTTTCCAGCTTCGCGCTGGGTTCGTGGGCCAAGAGCAAACAGAGCAAGGAAAGTGTCCTGCACGATCTGGAGGTCTTTGCCTCCGTCATCAACAAGGTGAAATCGTTCTACGTGGACGAGGTCGACACCCACGAACTCGTGACACAGGCGATCGAGGAGATGCTCAAGGAGCTGGACCCTCACAGCCAGTTCCTCTCCGGTCTCGACTACGAAGATCTGCTGCTTAGCACGCAAGGGCAGTTTGGTGGCCTGGGGATTTTCATCTCATTCCGCGACAACTACCCGACGGTTATTTCTCCCATCGAGGGCACACCGGCGTCCCGAGCGGGCATACAGACCGGCGACCGCATCGTCGAGATCGAGGGCGAGTTGACCGAGGGGTGGCAGGTCCAGAGGGCCGTGCGCTATCTGCGTGGTGAACCGGGCAGCAACGTCCGATTCAAGATCAGCCGGCCCGGATTGAACGACCGCATTGAATACAACCTGGTTCGCGAAGAGATCAAGGTCAATAGCATTTCCCACTCGGGGATGTACGACGACATCGGCTACGTCAAGGTGTCCAGCTTTTCGAGAAACACGAGGGACGAGCTGCAGGCGGTGCTGCGCGACCTGGAGGCGGAGGGAATGAAGGGGCTGGTCATCGATCTGCGCTCGAACCCCGGTGGTTTGCTACAGGCCGCGACCGGTGTGTCGGAATTGTTCCTCGACAAGGACAGGCTCCTTGTGTATACGAAGGGCCGCTACTCCCAGAACAACCACAAGTATTACGCGGGCAAAGGTCGCAAGTTTCAGGGCTACCCTATAGTCGTTATGATCAACGGCGCCAGTGCCAGCGCGTCGGAGATTGTTGCCGGGGCCCTGCAGGATTGGGACGCGGGGTTTGTCGTTGGGCAAACCTCCTTCGGCAAGGGCACGGTGCAAACGGTGTTCAGCCTGTCCGACAGCCAGGCGGTCAAACTGACGACTGCGAAATACTACACGCCTTCAGGCCGCAGCATTCACATGGATCACCGCCGGGACCGGGCACAGAACGTTACGGCGGAGGCAAGAACGGACGAAGAGGGTGACCAACTCTCGATGGCCCAGTCGACGGAGAGCGTCGAGTTGGGCGACCTCTCCCGGCCGTTGTTCCACACGTCGTCCGGACGTGCGGTATACGGCGGAGGGGGTATCACGCCGGACCTCAGTCTCGAACCGAAGAAGTACGGCGAAATAGAGCGGCGGTTGGAGCGTGACGCGTTGTTCTTCAGCTTCGCCATCGACTACTCGACAAAACACAAGGTCGCCCGTGACTTCCGCGTAACGCCCGAAGTGCTGGCCGACTTCAAGAAAATGCTGGCGGACCGTGAGTTCGAGTACGACAAAGAGAAGTTCAAGGATAGCGAGGATTATATCAAGAAGGCCATCACCCGTGAGATCGTCTCCAAGAACTTCGGCCGCAAAGACATGTATCGCGTATTGCTGCACAACGACGAAGAGTTCCAGAAAGTCATTCGCCTGTTCAAAGAGGCGCCGACGCTGAAGGACATGTACGACTACGCGGAACAACAGAACGCCACCAAGAAGGCGAGCCTCAAGTGAGAAAGATCGCCGTTCTCTGTGATTTCGACGGTACCGTCGCGCAGGATGACGTCGGCAACCTCTTGTTTCGCACCTTCGCCGACGAGGCTCTCAGCTTGCCGGTGATCGAGCAGTGGAAAAAGGGCGAAATTTCCTCCAGGGAATGTCTCGAAAGAGAGGTGTCACTGGCGGAAGTTTCGCCCGGAGAACTCGATCGGTTCGTCAACCAGAGGAAGCTCGACCCCTACTTCAAGGACTTCGTGGATTTCGCGCGGCGCAGCCACATTGAGGTGGTGATCGTCAGTGATGGCCTCGACTACTACGTCGAGAAAATGCTGATGCGATCCGGACTCGGCGAACTGGAGTACTATGCCAATACGCTCGAGTTCAACGGGGGTAACCTGTCCGTTTCTTTTCCCCACTACGACAGGCGTGACTGCCGGGATTGCGGCAACTGCAAGACGTATCATCTCTCGCGATACAAGGACGAGGGCTACTACATCGTCTACGTTGGCAACGGCCTGTCCGACCGCTGCCCGTCGGAGTATTCAGAACTGGTCTTCGCCAAGGGCGATCTCCTGGATTTCTGCAAGACCAAGGGCGTTGATTTTGTCGAATTCAAGAATTTCCGCGACGTGGAGCGCGAGTTGGTTCAGCGCTTCGTGATGCGTGAAACCCGCCCCGAAGGTGAAGGCGTCGGCGGCCTGTAGCCCCGCGCCGGCGAGTCGTCTTTCCTTATTTACAAACCACCTGGCCCGTCGAACCAGCGCTCCCACGCTCAGGGCACGATCCGGCCCGATGCGGGTGCTGTCAGCGAGTAACACGGCGTTACCGGCGGGCGGACTCGGGGGCTTGTCTCCGTCCCGTCGCCCGCTTCGCTCGGCTACCGGCCTTTGGCCGGTGATCCTCGCTCGCTCCTGCGAACGTCCCGTCGACAACCCCCGAGCCCACCCGTTGCGTGAGCAGTACGATGCGGGTGGGAGCGAACGGGCGCCCGCCCGCGCGCAGGCTTCGAGCACGGGTGGGCTGTTCGCTG
>JBHHVD010000091.1:0-12396 GCA_046754105.1 Candidatus Krumholzibacteriia bacterium | reverse complement strand
GTTCCGGTACCCGTACCCGTTCCGGTACCCGTACCCGTTCCGGTACCCGTACCCGTTCCGGTTCCCGTACCCGTTCCGGTTCCCGTGCCGGTTCCGGTACCCGTACCCGTTCCGGTACCCGTGCCGGTTCCGGTACCCGTACCCGTTCCGGTTCCCGTACCCGTTCCGGTACCCGGGCCTACCGTGCTGCCTCCATTCGAGTTGCAGCCCGGCTGGAGCATCACCAGCACGACAACTGCCGCGACCACCATGAAGAAGCCGACCCACGCTGCGAGCCGCGTACTCGGGGCGGAGACGGTCGGCTTGCGTTCTCTGGACTTTATCATTTCACTCCTCGTTGGGCGCGTACCCGAGCGTCGTTCGGGCGTCCCGGTTTGTCAGGTACCACCAACCCGCCGTCGGATGCAGGGCGTTCGCCTCACGCTGTCGAACCGGTGACCGGAAGACCTCGTTCCTGGACGAGCAGCGATACAATCGAAAACCGCCACGTGATTCTCTCACGACGACAGGTGTAAATTGAGTGTCTCTTTCGGGTGACGCCTCTTTCCCAAAGCAATGTCCGGGCCAATCGCCGCTGTCTCGCTAACGTATTATGAATAGGTGATATATGGCTTAGCGCGCGACCGCTGCGACAACCTGATGAGACATCGGTGTGACCCAACGTTGTCTCACGACTGTCTCAGTGGGACGGGGCAGCCGGGCCGCCTTGCCCGTCACCACCGGAAACCGCCCGATGCCGGGAATCCCGGATGCGTCGCCGGGTCCGGTGCGATTCTTAGAAGTTGTTCCTACCGCGCGCGAGTGTGTACAATCCGCAAGAACGCGCTTCGTGATCGGGCGCCGCACCTTCGTGTAACTCCCGACGCACGAGCGCTCGACGGAGGGAGGCACATGGTGATCGGCATCCTGACAACCTACCTGATCGTACCGCTTCTGTTCATCTACTGGGTGTGGAAGTGGAGGGCGACGTCCGCGGTCGCGTGGCTGAGCATGGTGCTCGGCTACGGGTTTTTTTTTACGTTCCTCTGGGTAAGCGGGCCGTGGGCGTTCATCAACTACTACCTGCGATACCTCTACCCGTCGCTCTTCGTGATCGCCGTCGCCCGGTCAGCTCGCAGACGGGTGCGAGCCACGGACCCCGCACGCGCCTCGTGGCGGTCGTGGGTGCTTCCGGGTGTCAATGTGGTGCTCCTGGTCGTCTTCGGCGTAATGTCGGTGGTCGCGTTGGCCGGCTACAGGACGAGTGATGAGCCGGTTCAGCTGGCGTTTCCGCTGCGAAACGGCGCGTACGCGGTGGTCCACGGAGGCAACAGCGTGCTGATCAACTATCACAATGCACACAAGTCGCAGAGATACGCTCTCGATATCTCCAAGCTGAACGCGGCGGGATTCCGGGCCGCAGGCTGGCGGCCTCGGGAGCTGACCGCCTATGCGATCTTTGGCGATACACTCTACTGCCCGTGCGACGGGACGGTCGAGGAGGTCGTGAGGGATCTTCCCGACCACACACCACCCGAGCGCGACCGCAAGAACGTGGCGGGCAACTACGTGCTCGTGGATTGTGGCGGCATCGACGTCTATCTCGCCCACATGATGAAGGCTAGCGCGCAGGTACGGCCGGGGGAACGTGTTGTTGTGGGACAGGCGATCGGGCGCGTAGGCAATTCCGGCAACACGACCGAGCCGCACCTGCACATCCACGCGGAGCGGGGCCGCGACCCGGGAGCCTTCTCGGGCGGAGACGGAGTGCCGATCCGGTTCGACGGGCGATTCCTCGTGAGGAACAGCCTCGTCCGCCGGGTGCGCTAGCGCGTTTCCGTCGGGCGAGTCCGTCGTCCACACCGCCGCCGGAACTCAATTGCCGCGGCACGCGCCGAATCCTCCAGCAAAGACCGCACGGCTCGGGTCGTTGCCGAAGCGCGAAGGTCGGCGCCCTAGTCAAGCGTGACTCCGCTGGCGAAGAGCCGGAATTCCGGGGGAGACCGGTAGAAGAACTGACCGTAGATGATACCGCTGGAGGTGGACAAGGACGGCGAGTAGGCGCACGCGCCGTTGAAGCTGCCGGCGTCGCCCGAGACGCTCTTGACGACGACTACCTTCCCACCCGATCGCGCGACCGTCGCGGTTGCGAGACTGGTGATGCGCAAGACAACGCACCCGCGATACAAGTCAAACGGCGGTTCCGTCGGTGTAACGACGAGGTAGATTCCCTGCGCGGTCTCGACGAGTTCGGGTGCCGAAAAACCGTCGTACGCCGTACCGAGGGCCGCGGCATCCGAATCGACGACCAGGTCGCCGAGATACTCTACGGAGCCGAAGTCGTGGGCACAGCGAAGCAACAGGACCTTGCCGCCGAGCGGCCCCTCTGACGTCATGGCGACGTAAATGCCTTCTGGCCGCGCCAGCAAGGCGGGTTCCGAGAGAAACGCGCTGGCGCCGAGTTGGCCCGGGCCGGGAAACATGGCGTGAAGGGGATACTCGGGCGGACCGATGGTCGGGTCGTTGACTGGATCGTACCGGGAGCCGGTGAAGAGTTTGCGCTCCGGGGACCACACGCCACCCGGCGAACCCGCTTCCCGCAAGATGTACCCAACGACGATGGGTCGTGTGTGTGGTTCTTTGCGGACGAAACGAAGATGCCCTTTCGTGGCGGGATCTTGCCCTTTTCGAAAAGGTGCCGGTAAGACGACAAGAATCAACACCTGAAGTGAGCGCCTGCTAGTTGGGTGTGAAAAGCCCGGTCGTCGAGCATGGTGGTGACCCGGTGGCCGGGCTTTTTTACGTGTGGGTCGATCCGATTCAGCGGGTCGCGTATATGGCCTTGATTGCGCCCCAGGTCGTCGGTTCTACAGGAACGAGGCAATCCGGGTCGCCAAAGTCGTAGATGCCGTCCCCATCGTTGTCGAGCCCGTCGGTGCTGCCGGCGAAATTCTCGTCACCGAGCGCGCTGCAGGCGTCGCCCGGCATATTGGGATGGTTGTTGCCGGGGTTGGCGTAGTAGGGCACGGGGGACTTTTCCCCGGCGGCCAGGTAATTCGCCGGGTCGGCGTCCGCGTGACACGTGGCGCAATTCGTGACCCCTGAGTTGAAATGGTGCTGGCGCAGACCGGCGCCGAGTTTGCCAAGCGAACTCGGGTTGGCGGGCACGTCGTCGGCGGTCCGTCCGTGGCATCCGACACACGAGATGGCGGCGAGACCATCGCCACCCGTGGACGACGCGAGCAGCACGGGAAACCGGCTGGCCCCGCTGTGGCACGTATTACAATCACCGTTCAGCATGGTCGACCGGTGCAGGTTGTGCAGGTTGCCCCAGTTCTGACCGTCCGCAAGCGACGTGTAGCTGCCCGCCCGGAAATCTCCGTGGCATGCCCTGCAGTTGGTGGCGTCCTTGTTCTGTGAATACTGGTCGTAGGCCTGTACGGACCCCGGCCACACCAGCAATCCGATCCACAACGCCACCGAGGTGATCGGAATTCCGAGTGATAAAAGTCGCTTCATCGCATCCTCCGTTTCGGTTCAGGCTCGTAACCCCATCGCCATTCGAAACAGGTCATCCGGCCGCAGTCAACAAAAACTTAATTGATTCAAGTCAACCGGGAAGGAACATGTGGGGTTTTCCACCGCGCCCCGCGGGGGGACGCGTGCTCGGAGCGCCACGTCCGCGCCGGGTCCGGTCACACCGCGCCGCGCACGCGGGCGCTGGACCGGGCTCGCTGACCGGCGATCGTTTCCGCCGTCGCCGTTGACAACCCGGCGGCGTTGTGGTACCCGGATGAAGCGATGCTGACCATCTGCCCGACGGCCGACTATGAAATCTACCTGGGGAAGAACCACCTGCCGCTGGAAGACGTCCTCTTTGAGCCCACCCGCAAGCTCCTCGAGGTTTGGGGCGAGTTCGGCGTCCGGGGGACGCTGTTTCCGGACATCTGCTCGGTGTGGCGTCACCGCGAGCTGGCCGTCCCCGGCTACGCCGATGAGTTCGAGAACCAGATCAAAGACGCTGCCGCCGCCGGACACGACGTCCAATTGCACCTCCACCCCGAGTGGACCGTTGCCGAGTACAGGGATGGATCCTGGCGCTTCCAGCCTCACACGCACGCGCTGCACGATCTCGGGTTCGCCGCCGGTGACCCAGCTGGCGCCCGCGCGCTGATCCGCCGCGGCAAGCAGTACCTGGAAGGGCTGTTGGGTGGTGACGACCCCGGCTACCACTGCGTGGCGTTTCGAGCCGGCGGATGGCTCATCCAGCCCGAGGCCGAAGTGGTGTCGGCGCTGCTCGCCGAGGGATTGCGCGTCGATGCGACGGCCACACCGGGGCTGCGGCTGCTGCGCAGAGACTACGCCGTGGATTTCCGGAAGGTTCCGGATCGACCGGCGTGGTTCGTGCACCCAAAGACGGGGCTCGCCCTAGACACGGGCAGCACCGACGATCTGCTGGAGATATCGATCGCGTCCTACCGCGGCCGCTTCCCGCAGCTGCAGCACGTCGTGAACCAGCTGCGGCTCCGGCGGCGCGCCAAAGCCATTCCCGAGGAAAGTCGCGGATATCCGGTGACAAGGCTCGGTCCCCGGCCCGGCTTCGTCACACGGATCCACAATAAGTTCACGAAACTATCCGTGCCGCGTATGCTGGAAACGGCTGATACGCACGAATCGATGCTGGCAACGCTGAGGTCCTACCTGCGGCGTTACGACTGCCGGCACGAGGACATGACCGTGTGCATGAGCGGGCACCCCAAGGACACGTACGATTATCACCTGCTGGAGCTGAGAAAATTTCTGGACGTGGCGAAGACACGGTACGGCGACATCGTCCGTTTCCAAACGATATCGCAGTGTGCCGGCCGCCTGCTTCCCGGGGAGTGAGAGCGCCTGCGATTCGCGGGCGGGGTCGAGGCCGAGTCCGGGGGTACTCGGGGCCCGGTGACGGGGAACGTGGATGGTAAGGGCTACGGGAGGTTGGGGGTCTTGTAGATGGTAACGCCTTTCGCGTAGAGCTCGTCGAGGCACTTCATCACGTCCCGGGCACGCATCCACCACGACGGCACGCCGCCGCTGCCAACGCGGCCCGTGTGGGCCACCCCCTGTGCGTGGTAGTACGAGGCGAAATAGCGCTCTATCTCGCGCACCTTGTCGATGCGTTGCCGGTGATACTCGGGATCGTGGCACAGCACCCGTACCTCCCGCACATTTTTCCCGGTCTTGATCTTCGCCGTGAACGCGCCGGGCAGGTACACGCCGGGATACCTCTCCGGGTGGTACTCTTCGAACGTGTGATAAAACGTGATGGGGCTGAAATCCACCCCCAGGCCCACGACCTTGCCGTCACCCTCGAGGATCTTCTCGAAAGGCGTGCCCTGGCCGAAGTTCATGCCCTCCTCCAGGTGGGTGGCAGTCACCTCCCCGGCCAGGGGACCCAGCGCGGCGACGGAATGAGTCGGGTG
Source organism: Candidatus Krumholzibacteriia bacterium (assembly GCA_046754105.1). Taxonomy (GTDB): domain Bacteria; phylum Krumholzibacteriota; class Krumholzibacteriia; order WVZY01; family WVZY01; genus JAZGDW01. The sequence continues at coordinate 6,952 of JBHHVD010000091.1, read as the reverse complement.
CTCGCTTCGCAGCACGCCGGGGCGCGCGAGAAAACAGTTGGTCAGCTTGCCGACCGTCGACGGTGACGTCGCGGGATCGAAGACGTGCGTGCCCCCGTCGAGCGTCTCCTTCATACCGCGCACCAGAGTGAACGTGGGAAGGACCAGCGTTCCACCTGGGCCGACCGCCTCGAGCAGTGCGTCGATCACGGTGCCCGCGCCGCCGGCCACGTAACCGAGCGCGCGCAGGGAGCTGTGGATGTAGAGCAGATCGCCCTCTTGCAAGCCGAGCCGGGAGAAATCGGACACCAGTTGGGAGCGGGTAACGGGCTGGCTCTGTTTCTTGATGCGCCGGAGCTCCCAGCGTCGTTTCATTCTCCGCACGCCGCTACGGATCCTCTTTGGAACGATGCGCTTGAGTCTTGTTTTCACGGACGCCTCCGGGGAACGGTGTCGGGACGCTTCGAACGGGCCCGCGCTCCTTTTCTCCTGGAGCGACACCGCGGGACCGCTTTCAAGGCAATTATGGATATTGAGTTACGCAGTTGGGCGCGCGCAAGAGAAAAAAAGCACGGGAAGCGCCGGCGCACGCATACGCGTTGAGCGCAAACGGTAGACGTCGTATACTGGCGGCCGTGGTTGGCGCGTGTGCGGCGTCGTGGAAGTAGCGGCCAGAACTCGAAAGCGAGGGCAAATGACACTCACCAGGAAGCAGCTCGAAATGTGCGAATCCAGCACCTGGGATTTTTCCGATCTCAAGGCGCTGTTTCTCAATTGCACGCTCAAGCGCACTCCGGACCTGTCCCACACCGAGGGACTGATCGGTATCTCCAGGGCCATCATGGAGAAAAACGGTATCGCGGTGGAGGTGCTCCGCCCGGTGGACTTCGATTTGGCGTTCGGCGTATACCCAGACATGACCGAGCACGGCTGGTCGCAGGACCGCTGGCCCGAGATTTACGCCAAGGTCAAGGTAGCCGATGTTCTCGTCATTACGTCGCCCATCTGGCTGGGTGAGAAGTCGTCGGTGTGCACGCAGGTGATCGAACGCCTCTACGCCTCTTCGGGCGATCTAAACGATCAGGGGCAGTACGCCTACTACGGGCGCGTCGGCGGCTGCCTCATTACGGGGAACGAGGACGGGGCGAAGCACTGTGCCATGAACATCCTCTATTCGCTGCAGCATCTCGGGTACGCCATCCCGCCACAGGCCGACGCCGGCTGGATCGGCGAGGCCGGTCCGGGCCCGTCATACCTCGACCCGGGCTCGGGCGGGCCAGAAAACGATTTCACCAACCGCAATACGACGTTCATGACGTGGAACCTGATGCACCTCTCGCGCATGATCAAGGACGCGGGAGGCATACCGGCGCACGGCAATCAGCGCTCCTCGTGGGAGGCCGGCTGCCGTTTCGATCATCCAAATCCCGAGTACCGGTAGCGGAGGTCAGTGGCGGGGCAGCGCAGGGGAGCGCCCGCGCCGAGGGGACCCGCTAGCCCTCCCCCAGGTCTCGTGGTCGGATGGGCAGGCGCCGGACGCGTTTGCCGGTGGCCGCGAAGATCGCGTTGCCCACCGCGGGCGCCACCGACGGCAGGGCCATTTCTCCCAGCCCCTGCGGATGTTCGGTGCTCGCTACGAAGTGCACCTCGATGTCCGGCGTCTCGCCGATGCGCAGCAGGGGATACTGATCGAAGTTCCCCGGGACAGCGCCGCCCTCGGCGATGGTGATCTCACCGTGCAGAGTGGCGCTCAAGCCGTGGATGATGCCACCCTCGAGCTGGGCCCGGGCTCCGGTCGGGTTGATCACAATACCGCAGTCGACGGCGGCGACGATGCGGTCGACGCGGACTTCGCCGTTCTGTCGGTCGACCGTTACCTCCGCCACCTGGGCCACGTAGGCGCCGAACATGAAATGGGCGGCCACCCCGCGCCCCTGGCTACCTGGTAATCGTCCTCCCCAGTTGGACTTTGTAGCCGCGACTTCCAGCACTGTCTTAAGCCGGCCCGTGTTGTACGTCGGTCCGCCGTGGTCCCGGTACGGCATATCACGCGCCTCACCGAGGAGCCGCCTGCGGAAGGCGACCGGGTCGGCGCCCGCCGCGTGGGCGACCTCGTCCAGGAAGCACTGGTCGACGAACGTGTTCGAGTTCTTGCCCGGCCCGCGCCAGGCCCCCGTCGGCACGCCGGTGTCGGCGGGTGAGTAGGCGAGGCGAAAATTGGGGACCAGGCCGGCGGGGATGGCGTCGGGGAACACCTCGGTGGTTTCCGCTGGCTCCGAGTCCATACGAAACTGGTAGCGCGACGTAGTCGCCGTGTGCACGTGCCACGCGACCAGGTTGCCCTCGGCGTCGATGCCCGCTCGCAGCCTGTGGAGTCCCGCCGGCCGGTAGTAGTCGTGGCGCATATCATCCTCGCGCGACCACACGACCTGCGCCGGCGCGGAGACCGCCTTCGATAGCAACACCGCCTCGGCGGCGTAGTCGGCCATCAGGCGTCTGCCGAAGCCGCCGCCCGCGCGTATCATGTGGACGGTGATGGCCGCCGGGGAGAGGCCCGTGATCTCGGCCGCGAGCCGCTGGGCGGACCCGGGTACCTGCGTCGGGGCCCAGATCTCGCAACGGTCACTCCGCACGTCCGCAACACAATTCACGGCATTCGGCGCGCGAAGCCGGTGGCCAGGCGCGGCAAAAAATGGCACAATACGGCGATGGCCATCAACTATGCGGCAAAATTCGATTCGTTCCGGGGCCGCACCCTCTACGAGCGGCTGAGCGGTGAGGACCGCGAGTGCCTGCGCAACCTGGCGTTCACCCATCGGCTGACCTTTCCGGAGTTCCGGCAGGTCGCCGAGGCGGCCCGCGACCTGTCCATGTGGGGGGTGGGGGACCTGAGGGGATGGTACGGCGCCCGGCGGCCGCGGGGCGGGAAGAGCGGCATTGGAGATAAGGAGCGGCTCCTCGCGGAGCTGTGGGCGCACCTCGATCGGTTGAGAAACGGCCCCGTCGACTACGGCACCGCGAGCCCAAAGGCGCCGGTGGAGAGAGAACGCAAACGCACCGTCACCGAGAATTCCGACAAGACACCGTTCGGGATGTGCCCGGTGGCTTCCGAGAAGACGGTGTGTTGTAACCTGCGCACGATCGACGCCGTGGAAAACTGCGTATTCGGGTGCAGCTACTGCAGCGTGCAGACGTTTTACCGCGACGACATCGTTTTCGACCGGGACCTCGCCGGCAAACTGGCCGCCATCCGTCTCGAGAGCGGCCGTTTCTATCACATCGGTACCGGGCAGGCCTCGGACGCTCTCGCGTGGGGCAATCGAGCGGGAATCCTCGATGCGTTGTGCGAATTCGCGGCGGGACATCCCGGTATTCTCCTGGAGCTCAAGACGAAATCAGACAACGTACGCTACTTTCTCGATCACCGAGCGCCGCGGAATGTCGTGTGCAGTTGGTCTTTGAACACGCCGGCTGTCATCGCCAACGAAGAGCACTTCACGGCGGGCCTCGAGGGGCGGCTGCAGGCGGCACGGGCGGTGGCGGACCGGGGCGTGCGGGTGGCGTTCCATTTTCATCCGATGGTGCACTACGAGGGCTGGGACCGCGATTACCCCGAAGTGGCCGGCATGCTGATGGAGCGCTTCTCACCCGAGGAGGTCGCGTTCATCTCCTTCGGTTCGGTCACGCTGATCAAACCCGTCATTCGCAAGATCCGGCAGCTCGGCAACCCGACGCGGATGTTGCAGGCAAGGTTCGTCCCCGATCCGCACGGCAAGATGACTTACAGCGACGACGTCAAGATCGATCTGTTCCGGTCCATGTACGAGGCGTTTTCGCCGTGGCAAAGGCGGGTCTTCATATACCTGTGCATGGAAAAGGCACACATTTGGGAAAAGGCCTTTGGCCGCGCCTATGAGAGCAACGAGGCGTTCGAAGCCGATTTCGGTCTCGAGACGATGGGCAAGCTACCCGCGTGAAAAGCCGACTGCAACTTGCCGCAGCGGCCACTCCGTACGTGGCCGTTTTCGCAGGTCTCCACGTTCTCCGAAGCGCGTGGGCGGCCATTGTCATATACCACGTGGCCGCGGTGGGGGTGCTCGCGCTGGGCCGACCGGAGCGCTTGGGGCGGGCGATACTCTCGGGCTGGTCGGCGCGGGCCGCGGCGCCGGCGAGTGCGGCGGCGGCCATGGGCGGGGGGCTGGTGTACGTACTGTGGCCGTACGCGGGGCTGGAGACGGCGGGGTTGGCGGAGGTGCTCGCGCGTCTCGGGTTGGGGGGGACGTCGTGGTGGGTATTCGGCGCGTACTTTGTCGGCGTGCATCCGCTGCTGGAAGAACTCACCTGGCGCTGTTACCTGGCGCGGGCGCAGCGAGGCCCGCACTGGATCGATGCGCTGTTCGCCGGCTATCACGTCCCGGTGCTGATCCTCTTTCTCAAACCGCCGTGGATTCTGCCGGGCTTCGCCGTTCTGGCGCTGGCGGCCTGGGGATGGCGCATCATCGCGCGCTGGACCGGCGGTCTCGGTGTCGCCGTGATTTCGCACGCTGCGGCGAACGCGAGCATTTTTCTGGTTGCGACCGTCATCGCCGCTTGAATATCGAAGGCACACCGGTGTAGCTATCGTGAGCGCGGTCTTGTAGAAGGAGAGGAGACACGCATGAATACAAGGAGCTTCGAACCGAACCCGCGCTATCTGAGCAAGTTGATGTTGAATATTACGCTGGTGGCGGTGGCGATCGGCACATTCGTCCTCTTGATGTCGTGGCCGATCCGGCACGACGAGGGTGCGCGCGTCGCCGATGTCTTCACCGTGTGGGGACTCGGTGTGGCGTTCGTCTACTGGCTGATCGCGATGGTTCTGGTCGGTCCGTACTACAGAAGCTTGCATTACGAGGTGAGGGACGACGAGGTGGTGGTCCACGTCGGTATCTGGGTCAAGTCGGTCAAGCATGTGCCGTTCCGCACCGTGACCAACATCGCGATCAAGCGCGACATCTTCGACCGCTGGTTCTTCGGGCTCGGGACGCTCAACATCCAGACCGCCGGCATGAGCGGTGCCAAGGGTGCCGAGGAACGTCTCGTGGGCCTGCCCAACTTCGACCCGGTTTATGAAATGGTCGCGACCGAGCTGCGCCGGTTCCGGGGCGGAATGTCTCCGACGGCCGCCGACGTGGAAGACGCCTCGGCGACCGACGCGGCGAAAACGCTCGCCGCCATGCTGGGTGAGCTGAAGGCGATCCGCAAGGCGGTGGATCGCTGAGCGGGCGCCCGATTTTCCCTTCCATACATTGACCCCGTCACCGGATTAGGCTAGCCTCTGCCGTATGGCCAAACCGCGCGTTTCCGCCGGAGGCGGCCTGGCCGCCATTGCGTACGCGATCCGCATGGGACGAGAGGCGGGGGGGCTGCTTCGTTTCTACCGCCGTATGCGGACTCGCAACGCCTGCAAGACCTGCGCGCTCGGTATGGGCGGACAGCGCGGCGGGATGGTCAACGAAGCGGGTCACTTTCCCGAAGTGTGCAAGAAATCCCTCCAGGCGCAGGCCGCGGACATGGCCGGTTCGATCACCGGGCCGCTGCTTCGCGAGCACCCCGTGGCGCGACTCCGCACCCTGACCTCGGCGCAGCTCGAACGTCTGGGGCGAATCACCTTTCCGATGGTAGTCGAGAAAAACGACACGCACCTCGTCCGGATTAGCTGGGACGAGGCACTGTCGCGGGCGGCGGCTGCGTTCCGCGAGGCGAAGCCGGAGGAGACCTTCTTTTATTCCTCGGGACGTGCGAGTAACGAAGCGGCGTTTCTCATGCAGGTCGTCGCGCGCGCCTACGGCACGCAGAACATCAACAACTGTTCCAGTTACTGCCACACGGCCTCGGGGGTGGCGCTCTCGCGGGTCTATGGGTCGGGTACCGCATCGGTGACACTCGACGACCTTGGGCGGGCGGACCTCGCCGTGGTCGCCGGGGCCAACCCGGCGAGCAATCATCCCCGACTGGTTACGCAACTGATCAAGCTTCGTCGCCGGGGTGGGCGGGTAATCGTCGTCAACCCCCTGCGGGAGCTCGGCCTGGTGCGCTTCAGCGTGCCGTCGGACTTTCGCAGCTTGTTGTTCGGGTCGAACGTCTCGGACCTCTACCTGCAGCCGCACGTGGGCGGGGACGTAGCCCTGTTCAAATCTTTGCTTAAAGGCGTACTCGAGGAGGGGGGTATAAACCAGGAATATATTGATAATTACACGTCTGGCTGGAAGGCGGTCCACACGGACGTCGAGGCGGCGTCCTGGGACCACCTGGTCGGCGCGTCCGGGGTATCGAGGGACGAGATTGCGCGCGCCGCCGGTATGCTCCTCGGCGCGCGCCGTGGCGTCTTCTGCTGGGCGATGGGCCTGACCCACCACACGCACGGTGTCGACAACGTGCTCGCCCTTGCCAACCTGGCCATGGCCCGCGGCTGGCTGGGGCTTCCCGGGTGCGGCCTGCTGCCGATCCGAGGGCACTCGAACGTGCAGGGCGTAGGCTCGGTTGGGGTGTCGCCCTCCCACAAGATGGGATTTGCCGTACGCATGAAGGCGGTGTACGGAATACGTCCGGGGGAAGAGCCCGGTCTCGACACGTACGGGTGTATGCAGGCGGCGGCCGCCGGCCGCATCCGCGCGGCGTTCCTGCTCGGGGGCAATCTGTTTGCGAGCAACCCGGACCGCACGTGGGCGGGCAAGGCGCTCCGTAACGTTTCCACGACGGTTTACGTGTCCACGAAGCTCAACGAAGGGCACATTCACGGCCGCGGCGCGACCTCGCTCATCCTGCCGGCGCTCGCCCGCGACGAGGAGTCCCAGCCAACGACGCAGGAATCCATGTTCAATTTCGTGCGGCTCTCCGACGGGGGCTCCCCCGCCGTTTAGGGGGAGATGCGCTCGGTGGTTGATATTATCTAGTCGCTGGCCCGGCGCATTCTAACGGGCGAGCGGTTAGA
>JBHHVD010000090.1:0-12484 GCA_046754105.1 Candidatus Krumholzibacteriia bacterium | reverse complement strand
CACCCCGTCCCGGTTCGAGTCCGGGCTCCGGCACCACCACCTTGCGAGGCGCCAAAGAGAAACCCGCGGGACGACGCGCCCCGCGGGTTTTGCCATTGGCCGTTTCGTGCCACCTTGTTCACGGAAGCTCTAGAAAGGCGGGTCGCGAGGCGATGATCTCATCTCCCTCGCTCAGGGCGAGGACCCGCCAGATGAGTGTCGTGGGCCTGCCGTCCGGAAGTGCACTCCTCGGTACCACAAGCGTCGTGTCGGAAACGGGGTCGAGCCGGGCGATTTCCGCCAAATCCGCCCCGTAAAGGCGCACCTGGTAGGCATCGGCGCCCTCCACCCCTTGCCAGCTCAGGCGAACGCCGCCCTCGTCCACAGGTTGCGGTGCGTCCAATGCAATGATGCCGCTCGAACGCGGGGCCGTCCGCAATACCCTCTGCGGCTCGACCCATGGCCGCCACCACATGGTACCGGCGATGACGACGACCAGTGCGGCGGCGACCCATGCCGGCCGCAACATCCCCGCTCGTACAGCTGAGAGGAATCGCCTGGGGGGCGACGGTTGAGGCGGCCCGGCGCTCGGGACCACGGATTGCACGAACGCGCGCAGGCGCGCGTCGGCCTCCGCGGGATCCGAGCCCGCGATAGCGCCGGCCTCGAGGAACGCCTGGTATTGCAGCACGAGAGCGCTGCAACGCGCGCACTCATCGAGGTGCCGGCGTTTTGGATCCGAGCCGGGTCGTGCGAGGACCTCGGCCAGGGCCTCAATATCTACACAGTCAACGGTCATGATTCTCCCGGGTTGTCCTCGAGGGCGGCCCTAAGTTTGCGCCGCGCCCTCTGGAGTACACCGCGTGCTCCCGACGTCGAATCGACGTTCAGGAGCGCCGTAATCTCATCTACGGGCAGGCGCTCGAAACACCGCAGCCAGATCGCCTTCTGTTCGAGCGGATCCAGCGCGGTGCGGATCAGCCGGTAGATGCGCTCCTGCCCCTCGCGTTCCTCGAGTTGCCGTCCCGGGTCGGTTCGCTCATCAGCCAGGTCCGCTGCGTCGGCGTCCTCTTCCTGAAAAACACCGACGCGGCGCATCTCGTTCAACGCGCGGTTGCGCGTGATGGCGAACAACCAGGACGAGAACTTCGACCGGCCGCCGAACGACCCGAGTCCGCGGTACGCGTTGAGAAACACGTCCTGGCTCAGATCGAGCGCCTTTTCATGTTCCCGGACGTAGCGGAAGCACCACAGGTACACGCGCTTGTGGTACCGCGCGAACAACTCGCCGATCGCGGCGCGGCCTGCCTCGGTGTGGCCGGCCGCCTGCGCGACGCGCACGAGTTCCTCGTCCGCCGCGTCTCTGTCGTCCCTATCCTTGGTAGACACACTCATCGCTCAGAATCACACACCGGTTGAGGGTTTTCTCAAGCTCTTCTGCCGCAATAAGATCCAGGCCAGGGCCAGGAGCCCGATGAGCCCGCCGGCCGGCAAGTACTGCCGCCAGAGGGGAGCCGGTGCCTCATCGAGGCGCACGGCGACGTTGCCGTCTCCCACGACAATGAATCCGGCCCAGTAAAACGGGTGTCGGGTCCGCGGGCGCCCGCCGATGGTGAGTCGCGCCCGGCGAAGCGCCGCGGCGACGGTGCGGCCGCGGGCCAGTTCGCCGTAAAACACTTTCATCAGCTCGCCGGTGACGGCATCGTCCACCGGCCACAACGTGGCGACCACGGCGGGCACGCCCGCGCTGATAAACGCCGACGTCAGCCCCAACACCCCCTCGCCGCTGGAGGCGCGGCCGAGCGCCGACTCGCAGCCGGCGAGGACGGCGAGGCGGACGGGCAGCCGAGAGGCGGCAATGTCGCGCGCGCGCAAGTACGGGTCGGGCGCGATGACCGTCGGCCTGGCGGGACGCGCCGCGCCGGCATCCCGAAGAGCGTCGCTGCCCTCTTGCAAGGCGCCTTCGGTCGGCGCCACATCGGGCGCGGCGGCGGCGCCATCCGCTGCGCCGAGCAGGATCCCCGAGCGCCACGGTTTCTCATCGTTGACATCGACATGGGCGGCGACGTGAAGGATTTCATAGTGCGCATGATCGGCACCCGACAGGAGCCGCCGGTCGGCGCCGGCCCGGACCTCGAAGCCGGCAAAGCGCCGCCGCAAGAAGTTCACCTCGGCGAGCGCGCCGCGCAATTCGCTGCTGCCGTTGGGCGCGAGTGCCAGGTGCCGCGCCGCGGGAGCACCGTCGTTGGTTTCGAGGTGGGGTGGCGCCGGCGTGCCGCCGGCGGGGGCCGATTCGCCTGGGACCGGCGCTGCACGGCCGGCCGCGGTCGTCTCGGCGGCGGCCAGGGTCCCGCTCCGCAGCAGCGAGAGTACCATGGCCGAGGGCACGTAGTGGATTTCTTTATCGATCGCCAGTGGCGCACCCGCACCGGTGCCGCCGGCGAGTACGAGGGTGCCGAAAGGCACGAGGCTGAAATACGCATCGGGAGAAATCACGAGGCGCGACGCCGAGGCGATCATGTCGCCAACCTCGCCGAGCAGCAACTCGCCCAGCGCCTCTTGCATCGAGCGCCGCGCGGGGCCGCCCGCGTCTGCGCGGCCGGTGGGTGGCGTGGCCAGAAGCCCGCCGTACAGCTCGACCTTTGCGGGCAGGCCGGAGCGCGCGCCGGGCAAGGTGACCAGGCGGTACGCATGGCGGGTTACCGCAAAGAGGTAGGCGTCGTTATCGCCGACGACAAAATCGAGAAAGAGCTCGCCCGGCGATAACACGTCGCGCTGCAGCGCGGCGAGGGTCATGGGCTCGAGCCCGGCCAGGTCGGCGAACAAGCGGCGGCGATGGCGCGGCTCCGAAATGCGTTCCATCAGCGTTCGCGCCTTGAGGCGCTGGAAGACGTCGAACAGGTCGCGCACGCGCTCCGCCCGCGGGCGCTCGGGCGGGTACTCGAGAACGATGCCGGCGGTGTTGACGAGCGAGCGCGTGTGCATGGCTTCGCGCCACTCGTAGGCCGCCGTTTCCTGGCGCTGCTCCTCTTCGAGCGCGACGGCGCGGCGGAACCACTCGAGCGCCTCCCGCGGCCGGCCCTCGGCGCGGTAGCAGGCGCTGAGCTGGTAGGCGGACTGGACCTTCGCCGGGTGGCCGGCCCCGCGCCGGACGGCTGCGGCCACGGCAAGCGCCCGTTGGAGCGCGTCGCCGCTGCGCCCGGTCTTGCGCAGGCACCGGGCGAGAAAAGAGCCGATCAGCGGTTCATACTCGGGAACCGGCGAAGAGGCAAGGGCGCCCTCGAGCACCCTCACCGCGGCCGCGGCGCTGTCCATGGCGGCCAGCGACCGCGCCAGTCCCAGGCGGGCGCTGTCGCGGTGCTTCTTGCTCAGCGACTCGCCGAGCGAGAGGGACTCGCGGAACAAGGCCGCCGCCCGGTGCCAGCGTCCCTGCGCGATGCGCACGTCGCCGAGCCCGCCGAGAAGCATTCCGAGCAGGTCGTCGAAGCGCTCCTCGCGGCACGTGCGGATCGCGTCCTGCAGTATGCCCACCGCGTCGCGGTACTGGCCGAGATACCCCCTGGCGATAGCGACGTTCGATGCGGGAATGAGGGTCGCCCGGCGGTCGCCGGCGCGGCGGTTCATGTCGTACACGCGCTCGAAGTACTGCGCGGCCACGGCCATGTCGCCGTACTCGAATTCCAGGGTGCCGAGGTTGTTGACGGCGTCGGCTTCCTGCGCGCGGTCTCCGATCTCCACCGCCGCTCGCCACGCGCGTTCGTAACATCGGCGGGCGCCGCCGACGTCCTGCGTCATGCCCAGCACGCGCCCGAGCCCGATCAGGGCCGTCAGCTCGGCGCGGCGGCGGCCGGCGCCGCGAAAGAGGTCGGCAGCGCGCTGGTAGTCGGCGCGGGCGGCCGCCAGTTCGGCGTGCTGCAGCGCGATGTAGGCGAGGCTCGTGCGTGCCCACGCCTCGCTCACCGGGTCGCCTACGCGACGCGCCAGTTCGAGGCGCCGCCGGTTGAGCCCGGAGGATTCGTCCCAGCGGCCGAGGCGTGCGGCGAGCATCCCTTTGAACCCGAGCGCATTCATCCAGTTTACGGTGTCGCGCGCGGCCTCGGCCAGCCGCAGCGAGAGGTCGAAGGATGCGGCCGCTTCGGTGCCGCGGCCGAGCACCATTTCCGCCCGGGCACGGGCGGTGAGCAGCTTGCCGGTCCAGGCGGAGTCGCCCAGCGCGCGGGCACGTTCCAGCTCCGGCCGGATCAGGGAGAGAACGGAATCAAAGTTAGAGGCCACAAAGAGGGAATCAATCTGTTTGAGGAGCGCGAACTGTTGCGGGGCGACCCTGCGCCCGGCCGCATGGGAGGGAGTCCCAAGGAGAACGGGAAGTACCCACAGGAGCGCGGCCAGGCGGGCACGTGCAAGAGTGAGGCGATACCGTTTCATATCACCAGTGTAGCAGATTCGGTGCCCGCCTGGACAGATCGTAACGGCCGATCGCTCGTTGGCAAAAATCAATTACGACGCGCACCGGGGACCCGCCGCGGGGCGACGGACACTCCGGTCATCGCGGGCGGCGGTGGGTGTGCACGTCGCCGGTGGCTACGCCTACGTAAGCGCATCGGACGGGTTCCTCTACAAAATCGATGTGAGCAATCCCGCCAGTCCAGTCATCGTTCTCAGTTACGACACGGGCTTGACCGGTGCCACAGATGTGACACTCCGCGGAGACTATTTATATTGGTACAGGTCGATCAACTGGCAATCGTTCAAGATCTTCGAGCGCTGGTTCGACTCCGGGGCCAACGCCGGACAATCGCTGTCGCTGAGCCCCTCGGGCAAGGAGGTACGGCGGGTGCGCGTGACGGCGGCGTACGTCGATTCCATCGCCTGGGAGCTGACAGCGGACGGGGGGGCTTTTGCCATGTTCATCCCCGTGGTACAATCGGGTGCCTGCTCAAACCCAGGAGGCGGAGTTATGAAGTTGTGGCGAGTGCTCGATGTTGTTCTTGTGCTGTTCGTGTTTGTCGGTCTGTCTGGATGTGGGGCGGCGGATGATCCCGTCGACACGCAGGCTCTGGTTGATGCCGGGACCGGTCCCCTAGGCGACAAGATCGGATTTCCCCCCCCTCCAAGTGGCGAGACAAGAGTCATTGTGCTTGGCGATACGCAAACGGGTATGGCCGTGACACCGCCACCGTGGGTTATTCATGACGAGCTTGTTCCGAGAATCGTGGCCTACGATCCCAGGCGTGTTTTTATAGCGGGTGACGTGGTGGAAAGGGGTACGCAAGGGAATTGGAATGATTTTTGTGCACGGATAAACGCGAATCTACCGAGTGGCACGACCATATTTCCCGCGATTGGAAACCACGACGTTCTGGATGACACTAACCTGGAACGCTATTTTGGCAAGTTCGATTATCTGTCAAACCAGCGCTACTATGTCGCACGGGTGGGTGGACCCCCAACCGCAGTTTTTATCGTTCTGGATGTCAGCGCGGGCACCGACCAGCCTCGCCCAGCTCAGAACTGGAATACCCAAAAGAACTGGTTGAATGGCGTTTTGGACAATCCCGCATACGCGGACCTTTTTAAGTTTGTCATGTTTCATGTACCGTATTGGACCGACGGAGAAAGAACCCGCAATCGCCCGGATTATGTCAAGGAGTTGGATGATATTTTCTTTGTCGGGGGCGTCCGCCGGGTACACGCGGTGTTCCAGGGACACACGCACGCCTACGAGAGGTGGAATATCAATGGTATACCCTACTTTGTCTCTGGGGGTGCTGGCGCGGAACTGCACGGGTGGGTCCCGCCCGCGCCCTTGCCCGGCCCTCCATACAATTCGGAATTCCATGCCTCCGTTTATAATTATCTGGAACTGACGATCACACCTACGCTCGCAGAGGTGAGACCCATATCGAGGCAAGCCCCGGGGGTGTGGATTCCACTGGACCAAACGATCGTGATCCAGAAATAGGGGGTGGTCGGGGGGTGCAAGCGGGGGCCCGAAACGCCCGGCTGATCTGACCACATCCCGACCCCTGGAACTGCACCGGGCACGAAAACCACAACCAAAGCGCGCCCACCCCGTAGTATGAGGCATCGCCCACCCGGACCCCGAACAAGGAGGCTACCCTTGAAACCCGTGCATTCCACCCGGCCTGCAGGACGCCGCCGGTTCGCCCGACTCGTTGCCCTGGCACTGGCCGCGGGCGCGACTCTTTTCGTCACGGCCAGCGCCGGTGCTAGGTCCGACCCCGACGCAGAGAGAATCGTCAAGTCCATGATCCGGGCCCACGGGGGCATGGGCCCGTGGCGCTCGGCCCCGACGGTGAGCTTTCACGACGCCTTCCAGCCCGCCGGCGCCCCGGCGCCGCTCGTCTCTGAAGTGACGGTGGAGCAGGGCCCGCGCCGGGCGTACATCGACTACCCCGAGATGGGCATGAACCTGTGCTGGGACGGCGAGAAGGCGTGGAGCGTGGGGTGGAAACTCCCCTACGCGCCGCGCTTCATGGCGCTTTTGAATTACTATTTCGTAAACCTCCCCTGGCTGACCCAGGACCCGGGCGTCCTACTGGGCGAGGTGAGCAGCGCGACACTCTGGGACGACCCGACGAGCTACATCACCGTGCGGATGACCTTTGAAGCCGGTGTGGGGGACACCCCGGACGACTACTACGTGCTCTACATCGACCCCAAGACGCACATGCTCAAGGGCTGCCGCTACGTGGTGACCTACGAGAGCCTGCTTCCCGAGGGGATGACGCAGACGCCGGAGCATATCCTGGTCTTCGATTCGTTCGAGACGGTGGGGGGCCTCGCGGTCCCGACCCACTACACGATCTACGAGACGGACAAGAAGCTCTATGCGGAGTGCGGCTTTTCCAAGTGGTCGTTCACAAAACCCTTCGACACGGCCCGGATGACGATGGCCGAGGGCGCGGTGCTGGACGAGTCGAAGCCGTAGGAACGCCCCGCCAGCGGCGCCGTGCACACCCCGAAGCTCCACCGCGCGCGGACGGGACGCGCGTGCTCGCGACCCAGGACTCGGGGTTCCGGCGGGGGCGCGGTCTCATTTCGCCCGACCGGTGTATCGCCGCAGAGGGAGACTGCACCCGGAAACTGGAAGGATACGACGGCAACGAACGCCGATTGATGCCGAGCCGTGCACTGGGACCGTAAGAGGCTTGTTTCGAGGAGACTATATCTCGAACTTAATGATGAACTTGAGAGCGATCGCCGCGGCGAACGAGTAGATCACAAAGATCGCGATCCAGTGCAGGTGCCAGGAGAGAAAGGGATATGAGGCCCCGGGGTAGTCGACGGTGATGCGCTCGAAGGGCGAGCCCTCGGGGATGGCGGCGAGCGCCGGGTGCAGCATCGGCTCCACGAGACCGCCGGCATTGCGCACGTGCCCGATCATGCGGTAGCCGTCCTCGGCCACAACCGGAAAGGTATACAAACCACCACCGCCGGATAGGGTCACCTCGTGGGTGCCGGGACCGGTGACCCGCAGCCGCCAGGCGATCTCGCCGGTCTCGCCCACGCGCACGGGCCGCGCGTCTTGCGCGACGCCGCCGTTGACGCTCAACCCCACCTCGGTTCGAAACGGATCGACGCCCTGCTTCAGCGCCACCGACACGATCGTGGTCTCGCCCTCGGACAGGGGCCGGCGCGAATAGCGCTCGTCCATTTGCATAAACACGATCACGACCGGCACGATCAGGATGAGGAAGGGCTTTAGCAGCGTCCCGAGGTAGACGCCGTTGGCGCCGAGCGTGCCGCCGAATCCCCGCACGATAAGCACCGGGTCGTCCTGGTAGATCCGCATCTCGAGGATGCGGCCCTTTAGCTTTTCCTTGGCCGCCTTGATGGCGGCGGCGTCGGACGTCCACTTGAAGACGTACGCCATCGCAATCCCGGTGAGGAGTGAAAGCGCCACGAGGCCGACCGTGTGACGGTCGCCGTAGGGAACGAGCACGATATCGAACAGCGCTGTGATCATGCGGGCGATGGCATCCATGGCAGCATACCGGGCGCCGGGCCGGACCGGCGGGCGCAAGGCCCGGTGGCCCGGCGGCGGGAGCCGCGGCTATGAAATGTAACCAAGTCCTTCCAGCTTCTTTTTGATGTCTTCTTCGGAGCCGGCATCGTCGACGTTGGCCAGTTCTTTTTCCAGAACGTGGGCGACGAACTCATCGGCCGAGGTGTAGCCGCTGAGCTTGGCGATTTTCTTGACCCGCTCGAAGAGGTCTTTATCGAGTTTGATTTTCGGACCGAACATGACGTACTCCTTTCGCGCTCGCGGATGCAGCGGTCAACGGTGAAAGACAACCCGGCCCCTCATGACCTCGGGCGGGGCGATGCCGTAGAGGTCGAGTATGGTGGCGGAGAGGTCGGTAAGCGACGGGTCGGTTACCTCCAGCGGGCGGTTGCAGAGCAGGACTCCCGGCACGACTTCGTATGCCATGCAGTGGTCGCCGCTCCACTTGTCCATGTTGGGGGTCAACACGGCCTCGGAGAGGTTGCCGATGGCGGCACCGTCGCTGCCGCGGTAGCCGCGGTCGTAGCCGATAATGAGGTCGGGCCCGTCGTCGGCCGCGTCGCCGTGATAGACCTCGGAGGCCCGGTACACCCGGCGCACTACCTGCGCGCCGCTCTCCGGGTCGCGGTAGGCGAGCAGCTTGTCCGTGATATCGCCGAGCAGCGCGTCGTAGTCCTCGCCGCGGACGATACCCTTGGCCTCGCGGCCGCGCAGGTTCACGTAGAGACCGTTGATGCCGAGCGCGAACGCGCGCGTGCGGCGCCAGAACAAGTTGGCAAAGAGGGCGTGCCGCCCGATCTCTTTCGGGCGCTGCAGCGTGAGGAAACCGTTCTCGTAGAGCCATGTATTCAGGTTGAACTTCTTGTAATAGGGCGCAAAGCCGTGGTCGCTCATGACGATGAGAGTCGCGTCGTCCGGGATTCGTTTCTCCACGACACCGAGCACGCTGTCCATGCGCGCGTAGAGGTGCTGGATGTGGTCCTTGTGCCGGGCGCGCTCCGCGGTGTGGCCGGGGTGCTTGGGGTCCATGTTTTTCCACAGCATGTGACAGACCTGGTCGATGGACGAGAAATAGAAAAACAGAAAGCCGCCGTCGTAACCGTCGAGGATGGCATCGAGCATGCGCAGGCGCTCCTCGAAGACGAGGTTGGACTGCTCGATGAATTCCGCGTCGGTAAAGATGTCCCACTCGAGCGCCTTGGTGTCTTCCGGCATGCCTTGCGTGTAGTGGTAGCCGATCTTCTCGTAGAGAGAGCGCGAGAACCCGGTCGAGCTGGAGATGGGCAGCGCCGGGTCAGCCGGGTTGATATTGATCGGCGTCGCGTATAGCTGAAAGTAGGGAGCCACCGACTTGAGGTAGAGCCGCGTGATGCCGGAGATTCGGCTGAACGGGCCCATGACGTCGAAGTCGACCTCGACCCAGTCGCTCCATTCGCCCTCCTGCAGGATCAGCTTGCGGTGGCCGACGGTAAAGAGCGCGGTCTCGTTCTCGGGGTCGAGGTGAACGGTGAAAGGGCGCTCGAGCGCGGGCTTCGCGGCGAGCATGGAGTTCTCGGGTCCGTGAAAGGCGGCGGTAACGGTGTGCGCGTGCGGCTCGACGGGATAGATCTCGCCGCCGGAGACGTCGGCCGACATCAGGGTCGGATCGTCGGTGTAAAACGAAAACGTGCCGTAGGTGCCCAGAAGATCGGGCGTCCCCATGCCGGCGACGCTGACCCCCTTGCTCTCGACCGGCGGAAAATTGGCCGGGATGCGAAAGACGAGGTAGGGCACCCGGCCCTCGTCGAGGAGCTGCCAGAACGCCTGCCCGCGCCGCAGGAGCTCCACACGGCCTTTCGACAAGGGAATGACCCACTTGCCGAGCCGCAGCGTGCGCTCGGGCGCCTGCACGACGGCGGTGGAGAAGACCGGCATGTAGTTGCTGCGGTCCTGGTGGATGAAGTCGAAGATGCCGTGGCCGCCGGGGTCCATGCCGGTGATGAAGTTCGACCATGCCACCGGGCTCTGCGGAGGGATGCTGGTCTGGAGCTCCGAGTACGAGCCTGTCTTCATGAGCCGCTCGAAGTTAGGCATGATACCCATTTCCATATATTGAGTTAGAAGCCCCGGGTCCATACCGTCGATCCCGAGCACCACGACGCTGGGGGCCGTGCCGGCCGGGGTCTCCGCCCGGGCCGGGCCCGCCGGAGCGGCGCCGGCGCGGGAGCCGGAGAGATGCGCGGTAAGCCCCACGAGCGCCACGATCGCGAGCGGCAATGCGAGCAGCAGGAGCGGGGGCACGAGGCGGGCCGCGATATTCATGCGCCGGACGCGGGTCATTTGGACACCAGGCTCCTTCCCACCATGTGTCCCGGCGCGCGGATGCCGAAGAGTTCCAGCACCGTCGGCGCCAGGTCCATCAGGCGCGGCTCTTCGGCGGCGATATCGAGGTTGCTAAAGAGGATGCCGGGGACGACGCGCGGGTCCATGCAATGGTCGCCGCTCCAGCTCTTGGTGTTGTCCTCGAACACTTCGCCGGTGACCACACCGCGCGCGCAGTCCCAGGAGACGCGGTATCCCTCGGCGAAGCCAACGAGCAGGTCGGGGCCGTCGTGACGGTAGGGTCCCTTGAAGTCGCGGGCGACGTCGGTCATGCCGCTGATGGCGGGCGTGGAGCGCTTGGGATCGTCGAGCGCGAGCAGCTTGTCGGCAATCTCTTTCTTGAGCGCTTCGGCCTCGGCACGCGCGACGGTACCGTGGCGTTCCCGGCCCTCGAGGTTGATGTAGATGCCGCCGAGGCCGATGGCGTAGGCGCGGGTCTTCGACCAGTCGACGCTGCTCAGGTACTCGCCGCCGGGCGTGTCGCCGGCACTCGGGCCGGCAGCCTGCTTTGCGGCCCCCGGCCCGCCGGGGTTGGCGGCGCGTTGCGGCGCCTCGTCTTTGACGGCGAGGTAGCCGTTGCCCCACAGCCAGGTGTTGAGGTCGACGCCGCGCTGAAACGTTTTGAACCCGTGGTCGGAGAGCACGAAGAGCGCCGTGTTCTTGTCTTCGTAGGCGAGGGTCTCGCCCAGGAGCTTGTCCATTTCACGGTACATGTCGTAGAGCGCTTCCTTGTACCTTGTCGTATCCTTGCCCGCGTTGGCCGGGTGATCCGCGTCGAGATACCGGAAACAGATGTGCTGCAGGCGGTCGCTGAGATCGAACACGCAGCACACCATGCCCTTGCGGAGTTTCTTCAACGCGTGAAACCACATCTTGCGGCGTTCCTCGTAGTAGAGGTACGCCTGTTTGAGGAATCCGTCCTCGTCGAGCACGCGCTCGTTTACCGCCCACGTGTCTTCGGCGAGCCCGAGCGTGGCGTACGGTCCAATGAGCTTGGAGAGATAGGCGGAATAGACCGACGGGGAGGACACCGGCATGACCGGCTTGTCGGGATCGATGTGGATGGGGGTGACATACATCCCGAAGTCGCCTTGCATCTGCGTGATATAAAAACGCGCGATCCCGGTCATCTTGATGTTGGCCGCCGCCTTGAAGGTGAGCTTGATCCAGGGTGAGTATTCGCGCTCGCCGAGGGCGAATACCTGGTCACCCACCCGTACCCGCGCGCGGCCGCTGCCGTTCGCGCGGTGAATCTCGACCTCGAGCGGGATGGGCTTGCCATCGATCGGACTGACGGGGCCGGGGAGCTCGCTCCACAGCGGGCTGCCCGAGTTGCCCTGCGGCAGCTTGATCACCATGCCGCCGATTTTGTCGGCTGCGGGGGACTGCGTGAAGAACGTAAACGTGCCCATGGTGCCGCGCAGGTCCGGTACGTCCATGCCGGCCAGCACGAGGCCGTGGATCTTCTCGGGCGGAAAGGTAATCGGTACGCGCAGCACGGTGCTGAAGACGCCGTAGTCGCTCAAGATCTTCCAAAAGCTCACACTCTTGCGCAAAAAGCGCACGCCGCCGTGGCCGCGGGGGATACGAAACGGCCCCAGCTTCCAGAACCTGGACTCGCCGTAGACGTGGCTCGATGAGAGTTGCGGCAGGTAGGTGCGCCGGTCACGGGTGAGAAAATCGAAGATGCCGTGATGGGATGCGTCGGAGCCGGTGGCAAACGACGACCACGCCACCGGCGACATGGCGGGGTTCGCGGTGCCGAGGCGCCGGTAGGTCCCGCGGGCCTTGAGTTTGGAGAAATTGGGCAGTTCGCCGGCGTCCATCAGCCGCTCGGTAATGAGCGGGTCGAGGCCGTCGAGGCCGAGCATGATGACTTTTTTGGCGCGCGCCGCGGACTCGGGCCGCTTGCGGCGCACGGCGCGCCACGCCATCCGCGCCGGGTAGGTGAAGAGCGCAAAGAACGCGGTGAAAAACGCGATGACGAAGGTAAGGAACGAAGAGACGAGCGCGAAGCCCGCCCCCGGTCCGACGTACGCGTGGACGGCCGACGGCACCGAGAGTACGGAGACGACGACCAACACGGCCAGCCCCGCCGCGCCGGCGAAGCGCCCC
>JBHHVD010000089.1:0-12542 GCA_046754105.1 Candidatus Krumholzibacteriia bacterium | reverse complement strand
TCCACTGCCGTGTCCACCTCGTCATCATAGAAATTGGCTATCTTCTCGAGCATCTCGTCCAGAGCACCGGTCTGTTCGCCGACGCCGATCATCTGCGTCACCATCGGCGGAAACACGCCGCACTGCCTCAGCGGCTCCGAAATCGTGTTACCCTGGCTGATGCTCTCCCGCGTCGCAAAGATCGCCTGTTCGACCACCTTGTTGCCGGCCGTGCGCGCGGTGATGTCGAGCCCGTTGAGGATCGGAACGCCGCTGGATACGAGTGTGCCCAGGGTGCGGGTGAAGCGCGCGATAGCCGACTTGCGAATCACCTGTCCCAACACGGGCACCTTGAGCAGAAACTGGTCCACCTTGAACCGGCCCGCATCGGTAGCCACAAACCGTTTGAACGCGAAAATCGCACCGCCGATGATCGCGACCATCAGATACCACTTGGTGCGGAGAAAATTGCTGAGTCCCATGACAATCTTCGTGGGCAGCGGAAGCTCACCCCCGAAATCGACGAACATCTTCGCAAAAGTGGGAATAATGAAAACCAGCATGAAAACGGTCGCACCAACCGCGACGAAGAACACGACGGCGGGATACATGAGAGCAGACTTTACCTTGCGGGCCAGGGCTTCGGCCTTTTCCAGGTAGACGGCGAGCCGGTTCAAGATCAAGTCCAGGATACCTCCCGCCTCGCCCGCGTCGACCATGTTGACGTACAGCGTAGTAAACAGCGCCGGGTGCTTGCCCAGCGCTTCAGCCAGCGTAGTGCCACCCTCCACATCGGTCGTTACCGTGTTGACGATTTTCTGGAATTTTTCTTTCTCCAGCTGTTTTCCCAGAATGTCCAGGCACTGGACCATGGGCAGACCCGCGTTGATCATCGTCGCGAACTGACGTGTGAATACGCCAAGATCCTTGACCGTGATCTTGCCGCCGAAAGACAGTTTGAGGTTCAACTGCTTCGATTTCTCCTTGAGGGACGTAACGATTATCTTGCGCTTGCGCAAGTAGTTGATGAGCTCCTGCTTGTTCTCCGTAACGTATTCCCCGGAAAGGATCTCTCCGCTTGGGCTTCTGCCTTTCCACACGTAGGTATTGGACATGTTCTTTTCTCCCTTGAACGAACGGCCGGCAGGGCTTCCTACCAGACCTCCTGCTTCTCACCTAGCATCTTGCTGAGTTCGTCCGGATCTGAACTTCGACGCATCGCCTCTTCGGTCGAGATGTCACCTTTGACGGCGGCGTTGAACAACGCTTGATTCATGGTTTGCATACCGAATTTCTGGCCGGCCTGCATGAGCCCGTAGATTTGGTGGATCTTATCGTCCCTGATCGTCGCCCGGATCGCCGGCGTGCATACCATGATCTCGCAGCACATCACCCGCCCGCTTCCGTTCTTTTTCGGAATCAGCTGCTGGGTAATGACACCTTCCAGCACGAAGGCCAGTTGCGCCCGTATCTGCCCCTGTTGCGAGGCGGGAAACGAATCGACGATTCGGTTTATGGATTCGTACGTCGAGTTCGTGTGCAGGGTGGCGAGGGTGAGGTGTCCCGTTTCGGCGATTGTGAGCGCCGCTCCCATTGTCTCGAGGTCGCGCATCTCACCGATGAGGATGACGTCGGGATCCTGCCTCAATACGTGCTTGAGGGCGGCGCTAAAACTGTCGGTGTCCGCGCGAACTTCGCGCTGATTGACGATGCACTTCTTATGCTGATGAACGTACTCGATGGGGTCTTCGATCGTGATAATATGGTTGCTTCTTTCCGTGTTGATCTTGTCGATAACGCTGGCCTGCGTCGTGGACTTGCCGCTGCCCGTAGGCCCCGTAACCAGTATCAGACCCTTTTGTTTCTCCGACAGCTTTTGCACGATGTCGGGCAGCCCCAACTCCCGCATCGACAGGATTTCGTAGGGGATCTGGCGGATGGCCAGGCTTGTGACTCCCCGCTGCAGGAACACGTTGGCTCGAAATCGGCTCAGGCCTTTGACCCCGAAGGAAAAATCCAGTTCGTGTTCGGCTTCGAAACGCTTCTGCTGCTCTTCGTTGAGAATGCTGTAAGTAATCTGTAGCGTGATCTCGGGGGTGAGCGGTTCGTGATCGCTGCTTACAATCTGACCGTTGATACGCAGTTGAGGCGGCAGGCCCGCCGTGATATGAATGTCCGACGCTTTCTTTTCAATCATCTCGCGCAGGAGATCTCGCAGGTTGATCATTATTCACCTTTTCTTTAGAAATCGCTCGTCTCGCGCAATATCTCTTCGAGCGAAGTTATGCCCTTTTTGAACTTCTCCAGCCCGTCCATCCGCAGCGTCAGCATACCGGCTTTGATGACGTAGTTCTTGATTTCCGAAGTTGATTTCCTCTCGATGATCATCTCTCGCACCGTTCCATCTACCGGCATCACCTCGTAGAGGCCCTGCCGTCCGGAATAGCCCGTATCGTTGCACGCAACGCACCCCTTGGCCTCGAAGAGGGTCAGCTCCTCCGGGGATTCCGTGATACCCAGTTCCAGCAGCGTTTCCTCGTGCATGACAGCCTCCACCTTGCACTTCATGCACAACCGTCTCACCAGGCGCTGCGCGACGATCGTCTGCACCGAACTCGAAACGAGGAACGGCTCGATACCCATGTCGATCATACGGTTGATCGAACTGGGCGCGTCGTTCGTGTGCAGCGTGCTTAGCACGAGGTGACCGGTGAGCGCGGCCTTTATCGCGATCGAGGCCGTCTCGAGGTCTCGAATCTCACCGACCATTACGATGTTCGGGTCCTGGCGCAGAAAGGCCTTTAGCGCCGCGGCGAAGGTCAACCCGATTTCCTCGTGGACGTTGACCTGGTTGATGCCGTCGAGGTTGTACTCAACCGGGTCCTCGGCCGTCATGACGTTGGTGAAAGGTTTGTTGATGCGGCTGAGCGAACTGTAGAGTGTCGTGGTTTTGCCCGAACCCGTCGGTCCGGTCACCAACACCAGTCCGTACGGCGATTCGATGGCGTTCAGGAAATTTTTCAATGCATCTTCTTCGAATCCAAACTTCATCAGGTCGATCTGCAGGTTGCTCTTGTCCAGGATTCGCATTACGATCTTCTCGCCGTATATCGTGGGCAGCGTGCTGACACGAAGGTCGATCGGCTTGCCGCTTATGCGGATCTTGATGCGCCCGTCCTGGGGCACGCGTTTCTCGGCGATGTCGAGTTCCGCCATGATCTTGAGGCGGGAGATGATCGCTCCCTTCATCTTGAACGGCGGCGACATCATCTCGTGTAACATGCCGTCGATGCGGTAGCGCACGCGCATCGACCTCTCGTAGGGCTCGATGTGGATATCACTCGCACTCTTGGCGACCGCGTCCGAGATGAGGCTGTTAACGAGCTTCACCACGGGCGCGTCGGACGCCTGCTCGGCCTCCGCTGCGATATCGTCGTCGTAATCCTCTACGATTTCAAAATCCTCTTCCATGTCCCGCATAACGCTGGCCAGGGAGTCGGCGGAGTCGTAGAGGCGATCGATCGTGCGGCGAATGGCCGTCTCGGTCGCCACCACCGGTCTGACCTCGAGACCGGTGATAAACTTGATATCATCGATGGCAAAGATATTGTCCGGGTTCGCCATGGCGACGGTGAGTACCCTGCCCTCTCGCCCGACGGGAACGACCTGGAACTTTGTGGCTACTTCGGCGGGGATCAATGCAACAACGTCTCCTTCGGCCTCGCCTTCTTCCAGGTCCACCGCGGGAACGTTGTAGACCTGCCCCATGAATTCGGCGAACGCCATTTCTGAAATGGCACCGGTCTTCACGAGGTTGTAGCTTAGCGATCCGCCTTCGGATTTCTGCACTTCCATCGCCTTGCTCATTTGCTCCTGTGAGACCAGCGCGGATTCGAGCAGTTTTCTGGCGATCTTATCTTTCAATTGATGGTTCCTCCGTTATGCCGCTGTGACTCGGTTTTACTGGGTCTGGTCGGTCCACCTCGAGGCTTCGCCGGATTGCGCAAGAGTTATGCCACGAGACACGGCCGCACCGCGCGGTGCGAAACCCGTCCCGTGTATCACGTTCGTCCCATTCGACGGCACTTTGTTCCGTGTTCATAAGTCATGCCCGAGCGGCTCTTTAAAGACGGCCGCAAAGCCCGCGCTCCCCCCCCGGTCCCATACGGCACCTCACCGGTCCGCGCAGCCGATCCCTCATGATTCAACGAACGTTACGGCGTCGGCCCATACTTGCCGGGACGCCGGCTTGCATTATTCTTGAAAGAGGCATGCAAAATGCCATTTCGGCCGTTCCCCCGGGGACGGCGCGACGGGTCAATTGTGTTTTGAAGCAAGTGTGCGAAGTCGGTGGAGTTTTTTCGGCCCGATGCCCTTGATGATCAAAAGATCCTCCCACTGAGTGAACAACCTTTTGCCGCTCCGTGCACTAGCGAGCCTTTCAGCAATTACCGGACCAATCCCGGGCAGGAGAACGAGCGAGTCGACGGGTGCGGAGGAAAGGAATCCGAGGGGGTTTTCGAAGTACGAATCCGGCACTTTGTTCGCAACCGGACGCCCGCTCCGAGCGGGGCCGCTGCGATGGACGGAGGCGAAGGTTGATTCGGGTGGCGCTGCGGAAAAACGTAATGCCCGCAGGGAAAGTTCATCCCGGTGCGACAGGAGAGCCAGGGCCAGCACTATGAGGGCACCCACCACCCTGCGCACCACACGCCTCCCGGAGAAACGGCCCGCCTAGTTGAGAAAAGTCCACGACACCCCGAACACCACCGTGCGCGGGGTCATCAAGTATGGGGAAATCGTCTGGTACCGTTTATCGAGGGCGTTCAGCCACAGCACGTAGAGCTGCGCGCTGACGAGGCGCGCATCGGCCCGGACGTTGAGAACCCCGAAGGAGCCCAACTTGCCGCCGGCGGCTAGCGTTCGCGAGTCGTTGTATTGATACTGCGTCGTCACGAAAAGGCTGCTGGTGTTCTTGAAGAACGGCCGCCCCACCTTGAGGGACGCCGACAATCGGTAGTCCGGGACGAGTTCAAAGAACCCGGCCTTGTCCCCCGTTGTGTACTCCGCCGCGCCCGTCACGGCGAGGTCGACCCCGCGCCAGGAGCCACTGCTTCGAATTCGATCCTCGACGAACCGCAGCGTTCGTGGCGAACCGTTCCGCAGGGTCACGAATGAACTTCCCGATGGCGTGATCGCTTCGTCGACGCGCATCACGCCGCCACGAATCTCGTTCTCGAAAACTCCGATACGGTCATACAGCAGTCCCCGCAGTTCCAGGGCGGTTTCCCCATCCAGGTCGCGGTTTCCGCCTACATTGGTTCCGGGAGAACCGGCCGCCGCGTGCACGGGCAGGAACAGCTCGCCGAGGTTGGGAAGACGGAAACTCCGCCGTGCCTGTACGGTCACAACGTGGCCGGCCCCCAACCGCCGCGCCACACTGGCGCGCGCACCCCACTCCGACGAACGGTTGAACTGGTGCGCCATATTCAACCCGTACGCCGCCCCGAAACCGGCGCCGAGCCGAAGCCTGCCGCTTGCACCTATGGATCCCTCTTGTAGCCGGTCGTCGGACAATCCCCCTCCCACCTCCTGCCTCGAGACAATGTCTTCGTAGGCGAGGCCCAAGGTGAAACTCTCACCGTTGCCCCGGAACACGGGAAAATTGAGCACGAGTGCCGTCGTTTGATTTCGTGTCAGCGAGTCCGGTGTCGTTACCTCGTACCCGCGTTCGTACGCCGTCAATTCGATCCCGCGCACCGAACTCTGAAGCATTCCGTAATGCCCGTTTCGCCTCTGCTCGTTGTTGATGTCTGACAGGTCACCCTGGAACGTACTGGTGAACCGTCGAAACGCGAAAAGATAGTCTTCTCCTCCGGGCAGGTTTCCACGCAGGTTGAGGCTTTGCGTGCGCGAGGTCGAGCTGCCGAAGTCGCGGCCGCCCACGAGTCCCCGGCTGTCGAAGGAGTAGCCGTCGTTCCGGAGTTCGTCGTAAGAGAAGTCGATGCCGATCGATCCCGACGCCGATGAAAACCGCACGCGTCGCTGTTTGAGGCCGCGATCCCCGGTAGCCACCTCGATAGCGGTCGCGGGTTGCCCGTTCAACGGAGCGGGCTCGAGGATTGTCAGCACGCCTTCGATATCCGAGTGGGTCGGCAGGGCGGCTGACGCGTTGCCGTCCCGAACCAGCCTCCCCACGGCCGTCGTCGGAATCATGGCCAGTGGCGCACGGTCGTTTTGGGGGTCGTTCAGCAGTACCCGGCCCAGGTACACGGCACCCCTGCCGCCTCCGATTGCATAGCGTGAGAACGCGGCATCGGCGCCTATCGGGCCCAACCGCTCGAGGAAATACCCGGGAACGAACTCGAGATAATGACCGAGGGATAGTGAGTGGGTCCGAGAGTAGTCGGTCCCAGCGATGGTATCGAACGGGCTGAAAAGGAACCTGACCGCGGGAGGTGCCGCGGCAACCGGCACGACGTGCGTCGAGTCACCGGCTACTTGCGGGACGGCGGCCACCGGGTGGGCCGCCATCGCCCAAAGGAACCATATCGCGATACCCTGCACCCGCATGGCCATATCCTACCCCAGCTCGCCCCGAAAGCGGGAAAAAACGTTTAACGCCGGTTTCAACGCCGCAAAGAACAGGCCGGTGTTCCACACCAGGTGCATCACGGTGAAGGCGACACCCGCACCGACAAACGCAAACAGATTCGAGGGCGCGTATTCCCCGGTCACGGTGTAAAACGCTCCGACGTTTGTCAGTACGTCGTAGGTCAAGGTGAGCACAAGACCAACGGCGCCGCTGAGCACAAACGCCGGCCATCTCTTGTCCATGCGGGCAATCACTCTCCCCGGCCACGCCCCCGCTACTCCGATCAGCGCGAATCCCGCTATCTGGGCCGCGAGAAGCGGTGGCAGAGCCGTTCCCAACGGGTTGAAAACGGAGTGCAGCGTGATGGAGGTGACCCCGACCACGGCGCCGTATCCGGCGCCGAGCAAATAACCGGCTGTGAATACAGAGAGCGTCATCAGTTCCACGTTGGGAATGCCCGCGAGGGCGTATCCCAGGGAAACCGTGAGCGCAACCATCAGGCTCGCCAGGAGGGCTTTGCGTGTCTCTCTCATGAGGGGGTTTGTCGGTGTGAGAACCTTGCGGACTCCCACGGCTGCACCGGGGACGGACGAACGGCGATACACAGCAGGGCAAGGCTAGTCGATGACGGGGGCTCCGTCAACGACAATCCGCAGGCCAGGGACACCCGAGAGGCACTACGACGTGTATTTCTTTATCTTTTCGCTGACATCCCGGAACGTCACGTCCACTACGTACACGTCTTCGAAACACATGCGGGCCTTTTCCTCGTCACCGGTCATTTCATACGCGAGCCCCAGATTGTACTGAAGCCCGAGCGAATCGCGGTCGCCCTCATCCACGAGGTCGAGTCCCTTCTCGAGCTGCTTGATGGCGAGCCGAGCCTGATTCTGCTTGAGGAAACACAACCCGATCATCTCCAGACATCTCACCTGGTAGAGGCTCGAGTTCGACGCGAATTGAAATTCGCGGATGGCCTCCGGCAGCAAGTCCATTTCCAGGTAGGCCATGCCCAGATCGTAGTGGCTGCGGTAGTCCTCCATGTCGACGTCGGCTTTGACCTTCGCGTCGAACTGGCTGACGATGTCCGCAACGTTGACCACCTCGCCGGGGGCTTCGCCATCTCCCTTGCGGAGTTCATCCGGGAGCTCCTCTTGCGGCACCCACACCTCGTCTTCTGCCAACCCCGCCGCGGCGTTCTCGCCCCCGCCTTGCGGGCGGGGGTCGGGGTCGCCTGATTCGGGCGCGTCCGCGGCGGCCGGAGGTGGCGGGCTTGGCCGGGGCTCCGCGGGGCGCGCGTCGATCACTTCGGTTACATCGGGGCCTGCCGGCGGCGGGCCGGAGGGGGCCGGCGGCGAGGGTTCTTCCACCTCTTCCGTGGCCGTCCGCGTGGCAGTGTTCGGTCCGGCATCGGGTTCCGCCACCGCCGCGGGCGCCCCCGCCGGGGACGAGGTTTCGGAGTCGGGCGTCGGCGCGCCTGCGGTGCGGACAACGGACGGGTCGAGATCGACGCGATGGTTTTCGAGCCCGGATAGTGCCGCGCCTTGCGGGGCGACTTTCGGTGCGGGGTCTTCCCGCGCCGGTTCATCGGGTGCGCTTGCTTCACTCGCGGCAGCCGCCGCCTCACCCGCGGCACCCAACCCGGCAAGCCGCGCCTTCGTCTCCTTGCTCTTGTTCTCCATGCCCGCGGAGGTATACGCGGCAGCCAGCCTGGCGAGCACGGCCGCCGCTTCCTCCTTGAACTCCCATTTCGTCAGGTACTCGGCAATCCTTTCCAGCACGTCGGGCGCGTGGTGGATCTCTTCACCCATCTGGGTGACCTGTTCCTTGAGGTCATCGGGGTTGATCCGCTCGTCCTCACACACCAGGTCCAGGAAGTTCATGGCATACTTTGCCGCGTCCTGTTTGAACCCCTGCCGGTTCCTCAGCCGGGCGAGCTTGCCGAAGACGTAGTGGTCGGTGGGGTTCAAGCGGATGATCTTCTTGCACACCGCGACGGCGTTGTTGAACAAGCTCACCCGCGAATAGGCGTCGATCGCCGAATGAAAAGCGGCGAACGCCTCGCCCTTGTTACCCATTTTCAGATGGAGATCGCCCAGTTCGTTGAAAACGTTGGGGTTCTGCGATTCAATCTCGGCAAGGCGGATGTACTGCTGGAGCGCCTGATCCCACTGCCGCTTCTTGGCGAAATCAAGAGCCTTTTTCCGAATGTGGTTCGCCTTGCTCACGCCGTTATCCCAAAGGTGAATGCCGAACTACGCAGAGGGCGCCCATTCGCGGCCCTCGACAAAAACGCGGGCGACCGGGTTTATCCCGAACCGGTACGGGATTTCCCTGTAGTCGCCGCACTCGAGAATCAAAAAGTCGGCCCTCTTCCCGGCTTCCAGGCTCCCCACGGCGTCCGAACGCTCGACGACAAAAGACGCGTTGTACGTCGCCGCGCTGATGGCCTCTTCTGGGGACAAACCCATGTGCGAGCACGCTATCGCAATCATCATCGGCATCGACTCGCTCGGCGAGCTGCCGGGGTTGAAATCCGACGCGATCGCAATCGCCATCCCGTGCTCCACCATCTCGCGAGCGGGAGCAAAATCAAGGGAGGGCAGCCCGAAACTCGTTCCGGGCAACAGCACACCGATGACGGACGAATCCGCCATGCGGGTAATGCCGCGCCGGCTGATTTTAGTCAGGTGATCCGCCGAGACCGCGCCCACACGCACCGCCATTTCTGCTGCGCCTGTATCGTTCAATTCGTCCGCGTGGACACGACCTTTCAGACCCGCCGCCACACCTGCCCGCAAAATCCGTTCCGCTTCCTCTACGCCGAAGACCCCTATTTCGCAAAAAACGTCGTTGTGCTCCGCCAGACGCTGTCCGGCGACCGTTGGAATCATTTCGTTTATGAGCGTCGAGATATAGTCCTCCCGGCGGTGGAGGTATTCCTCCGGCACGCCGTGGGCGCCCAGAAACGTGGGGACGATGAGCGCGGGGGATTCCGCCGCCAGGTCGCGAATGACGCGCAATTGCTTCAATTCATTGTCGAGATTAAGACCGTAACCGCTTTTGAGTTCTATAGTTGTAGAACCATACCGTATGCAGTTCTGCAGCCGGTTCCGGCTCACCTCGAAGAGGGTACGCTCGTCCATCGAGCGCACGTCGGATACGCTTTTTGCGATTCCGCCCCCCTCTTTCGCGATTTCCGCATAGGGAACCCCCAATACCCTTTTCTTGTACTCCTCGAGCCGGTGGGCCGCGAAGACGGTGTGCGTGTGGGAATCCACGAAGCCGGGCATGACCACCGCCCGGCCCGCGTCGACCTCGCGGCAGCCGGCGACGGGCTGGATCGTGCTTTGGAGGCTGTCCCCGGGGCCCGCGTCGACGATCCGGCCCTGGAAGGCGGCGAGGGTGCCGTTGGTAACGAGGCCGACGTCCGCGAGCGCCGCTCCGCGCCGGGGGCGCCGCGGTTCATGTTTCATTGTCAGCAGTTGACCGCAGTTTCGTACCAGAAGGTCCGCGTCTCTCTTCAAACACCGCTCCTCGCGTGTGAACCCTTCTCGGTCGCCGGGTGAATCGTCCGGCTGACGGACGTCGTCCTGGTGTTTTAGTCGTCCCCCAGAAACGGGACTTTCACGCCGTGCTTTCGCGCATTGTCCTTGGCTGTTTCGTAGCCAGCGTCGGCGTGTCTTGCAATCCCTATGCCAGGGTCTCCGGTGAGACACCGCCGTAACTTGCTTGCGTTTTCGGAACTTCCGTCCGCGACCACCGCGAGCCCGGCGTGTATGGCGAGGCCGATTCCAACCCCGCCTCCGTGGTGAACCGACACCCACGCGGCACCATTTACCGCGTTGAGAAGGGCGTTGAGGATCGGCCAGTCGGCCACGGCGTCGCTGCCGTCCCGCATACCCTCCGTCTCGCGGAACGGGCTGGCCACCGAGCCGCTGTCCAGGTGATCGCGGCCGATCACGATGGGTGCGCTGATCCGGCCCCGCTTGACCTCTTCGTTGAGCGCCAGACCGAACTCCGCACGCTCACCGTACTTGAGCCAGCATATACGCGACGGCAGGCCCTGGAAGGCCACCCGTTCCCGGGCCAACCGTATCCAGCGACGCAGCGATTCCTTCCTGGGGAAGACTTCGAGGATCAGGTCATCGGTGACGGCGATATCTTTCGGATCGCCGGACAGCGCAATCCAGCGGAAGGGCCCGCTCCCTTCACAGAACAGGGGACGAACGAACGCCGGGACGAACCCGGGGAACGCGAACGCATCCTCGTAGCCCCCTTTCTGCGCCTGGCCGCGTATGTTGTTGCCGTAATCGAAAACGACCGAGCCATTCGCCTGGAAACCGACCATCGCTTCGACGTGCGCGGCCATCGAACTCATGGCCCGCGAGACGTAGGATTCAGGGTCCTGCCCGCGGAGCGCGCGGGCCTCCTCCAGCGTCACTCCACCGGGTACGTAGCCGTTGAGCGCGTCATGCGCCGAAGTCTGGTCGGTAACGACGTCGATCTTCGGGCCACGGGAGAGGATTTCCGGAAAGACCTCGCAGGCGTTGCCCACAAGCCCGATCGACAACGGCTCTCCGCGTTTGCTCGCTTCCTCCGCACGAGCGAGCGCCTCGTCGATGCCCTCGACCATGAGGTCCACGTAACGCGTGTCGAGCCGTCTCCGAATTCGTTCCGGGTCGACTTCGACCGCGATGCACACGCCCCCGTTCATCGTTACAGCGAGCGGCTGCGCACCACCCATGCCCCCCAGTCCGCCGGTGAGCACCACCCTTCCCTGCAGCGTGCCGCCGAAGTGCTTGTCGGCGCACGCGGCGAACGTCTCGTACGTGCCCTGGAGGATGCCCTGCGTACCGATGTACATCCAGCTTCCCGCCGTCATCTGGCCAAACATCATCAGGCCCTTGGCCTCCAGCTCCCAGAAGTGTTCCCAGGTGGCCCAGCGTGGAACGAGGAGCGAGTTGGCGATGAGTACGCGGGGCGCACCCGGATGGGTCGGGAATACGGCAACGGGCTTGCCCGATTGAACGAGCAGGGTCTCGTCGTTCTCGAGCTTCCGGAGGTGGTGTACGATACTTTCGAAACACGCCCAGTTTCGTGCCGCCTTGCCGCTGCCGCCGTAGACGACGAGATTCTTGGGGTCTTCGGCCACATCCGGATCCAGATTGTTGCACAGCATGCGCAGGGCGGCCTCTTGCGCCCAGCCCTTACAGCTCATGGCGGCACCGCGCGGCGCGCGAACTTTTCTGTTCTTCAGATCGATCGACATCTTCATTCCCCCCGTTATTCGTCGAGAAGCCGGGTTGCGAGCGTGGACTCAACCGCCCGCATCAACGAACCGTCCTCTACCGCAGCCTCCATGCTCTGCAAGTAGTCGCTGAGAACCGCGTCCTGCTCGATAAAGGGTACATGCCGGCGGATGAACGCGTGGGCCGCCTCGGTCCCGCGCCCGCCCTTGAGCGGCCGATGGAAATCCAGCGCCTGCGCGCCGCACACGAGCTCCACCGCCAATATCTTCTGCACGTTCCTGGAGATCTTCTCCAGCTTGAACGCCGAGATGCTGCCCATACTGACGTGGTCTTCGAAACCGGCCGACGTCGGGATCGAGTCCACCGACGCGGGGTGGGCGTAGACCTTGTTTTCGCTCACCAGCGACGCGGCAAGGTACTGCGTAACCATCAAGCCGGAGTTCAAACCCGGATCCCGGATCAAGCACTGCGGCAGCTTTTCGCTGTCGCTGTCCAGCAACTTGTCGGTACGCCGTTCGGAGATGCTGCCCAGTTCGCTGTGGGCGATGGCGAGCGCATCGAGCGCGATGGCCATGTGCTCACCGTGGAAATTGCCGCCGGAGAGCACGTCCCCGTCGCCGGCAAAGATGAGCGGATTGTCGGTGACGGCGTTTATCTCGCGAGTCACCCAATCCTCCACCCAGTACACCGTATCGAGCACCGCTCCGTAGACCTGC
>JBHHVD010000088.1:0-12649 GCA_046754105.1 Candidatus Krumholzibacteriia bacterium | reverse complement strand
GGAGGCCGAGCCCGCCCCGGAGGCCGAGTCCGCCCCGGAGGCCGAGCCCGCCCCGAAAGCCAAATCTGCCCCGAAAGCCAAATCTGCCCCGAAAGCCAAATCTGCCTCGAAGGCCAAATCTGCCTCGAAGGCCAAATCTGCCTCGAAGGCCGAATCTGCCTCGAAGGCCGAATCTGCCTCGAAGGCCGAAGCCGAGCCAGTAGAGGCGGAAGCGGGTGCCGACCCGGGCGAAGGTGAAGCGGCCGCCGTTGAAGAATCCAAGTTTCCCATGAAGTGGTACGTCGTCCACACGTACTCGGGGCACGAGAACAAGGTAAAAGACAACATTTTGAAAATGATAAGCGGGTCGTCGTTCGGCGAACAGTTCGGCCGCCTGATCGTACCGACGGAAGAAGTGGCGGAGATGAAAAAGGGCAAGAAGACGGTTACGACCCGCAAGTTCTTCCCCAGCTACATACTCATCGAGATGTACATGAGCGACGACTCGTGGCACCTCGTCAACGGCATACCGGGCGTAACGAGTTTCGTTGGTACGGGAACGAGGCCGCACGCGCTGCTGCCAAACGAGGTCGAGAGGATTCTCGGCCGGATGGACAAGGACAAAGAAACGATTATCCCCGAAATCCCGTATACGCTGGGCGAACACATCCGCATTAAGGACGGCCCCTTCAGTGATTTTACCGGAGTGATCGACGAGATCAACGTCGAGAGGGGAAAGCTCCGCGTCCTGGTCAGCATTTTTGGACGCGAGACCCCGGTCGAGCTGGATTTTCTACAGGTGGAAACGCTCTAGCCGTCTTGAACAGGAGAACGCAATGGCAAAGCCGCGGAAAAGAATACTCACGAACATCAAACTGCAAATAGTGGGCGGCAACGCGACGCCCGCTCCGCCGGTGGGTCCCGCGCTCGGCCAGCACGGCGTCAACATTATGGAGTTCTGCAAGGCCTTCAACTCGAAAACCCAAAAACAGGCCGGCGTCATCATCCCGGTAGTCCTTACCGTGTACGCCGATCGCAGCTTTTCCTTCATCACGAAGACGCCACCCGCGGCGGTGCTTTTAAAGCAGGCGGCCGGAATTGCAAAGGCATCCGGCGAACCGAACAAGACCAAGGTTGGTACCGTCACAGCGGGCCAGGTACGGAAAATAGCGGAAACCAAGATGACGGATTTGAATGCATCTTCGGTCGAAATGGCCATGAACATGATCAAGGGCACCGCCCGCAGCATGGGAATCCTCGTCGAGGATTAGCGAAGGCGCGCACCGGCGCCGGCGAGTGTCAAGGAGCAGAAATGAAGCGAGGAAAAAACTACAAATCGGCGGCCGCGAAAATTGATCGCGAAAAATTCTACGGCCTCAAGGAAGCCGTTCCCCTGCTGAAGGGCATGGGCACCGCCCGGTTCGACGAGACGATCGAGCTTTCGGCCCACCTGGGGGTGGACCCGAGGCACGCGGACCAGCAGGTGCGCGGGACCGTAGTGCTGCCGCACGGCACCGGCAAGGCGGTGAAGGTTCTGGTGATCGCCAGGGGCGAGAAGGAAAAGGAAGCGTCCGAGGCCGGCGCGGATTACGTGGGTGCCGATGAGTATATCCCGAAGCTCGCCGGAGGCTGGATGGACATGGACGTCATCATCGCGACCCCCGACCTCATGGGCGAGGTCGGCAAGCTCGGCAAAATTCTGGGCCCCAAGGGCCTCATGCCGAACCCGAAGAGCGGCACCGTGACCTTCGACGTAGCGAAGGCCGTCAAGGAAGTAAAGGCGGGCAAGATCGAGTACAGGGTGGACAAAGGCAGCAACATTCACGTGCCGGTCGGCAAGCTTTCTTTCGAGGAAGAGAAGCTGGTTGATAACATTAGCGTTCTCATCGCCGAACTCCTCCGCGCAAGACCGTCGGCGAGTAAGGGCCGCTACATTAGGAGCATGAGCTTGTCGCCCACTATGGGGCCGTCGATCCGTCTGGACAGCCAGCAGATCGCGTTAGAAGTCAAGTAAGGAGGTTCGAGGGGATGGCGCGCCCGGGAAAAATAGCAAGAGTTGAATCGCTCGCGGCGATCTTCAACGAGGCGCGTTCGGTCGTGTTGAATGATTTCACGGGCCTGAACGTCGAGAAAATATCCAAGTTGAGAAGGCTGTGCCGGGAGAACGGCGTGGAGTACGTCGTGGTAAAGAACACGCTGGCCAGGCGGAGTCTCAAGGGCACGCCCGCCGAAGACCTGGAAACACACTTCGAGGGACCCACGGCGCTGGCAATCGGCCGCGAGACCGAAAACGTGTCCGCGAAGGTCCTTGCAGAATTCGCCAAAGAGCACGAAGCCCCCAAATTCAAGGCCGGGATCGTCGACGGCAAGGTCATTGACGCGACCGAAGTGTTGGCGTTATCCAGGTTGTCATCGAGAGAAGAGCTCCTCTCGCAGGCGCTGGCCGGCATCATGTCACCGGGAAACGGTTTGGTTTCGGTGCTGCAGGGAACGCTACGCAACCTGCTATACGCATTCAATGCGATTATCGACAAGAAACAGACGGAAGGTGGGGATATTCCCCAGGAAAGCAAGTAAACGTTTAGCACAAGGAGTCACTGGAAATGGCAACAGCAAAAGCCGCTGCGAAATCGGCGAAGAAGAAGAGCAACGTTGAACAAGCGATGGAAATCATCGAAGGGCTTACGCTTCTCGAGATGTCCGAACTCGTAAAGAATCTCGAAGACAAGTTCGGTGTTACGGCCGCTGCGCCGGCCGCGGCGATGCCCGTGGCGGTGGCCGGCGGCGGTGCGGAAGCGGCGGAAGAGAAAGACGAGTTCGATGTAGTTCTAAGCGCGATCGGCTCGGAGAAGATCAAGGTCATCAAGGTCGTCCGCGCCATTACCGGGCTGGGACTCAAGGAAGCCAAGGACCTCGTGGAGAGCGCCCCGAAGGCGATCAAGGAGGGCGTGAGCAAGGAAGAAGCCGGAGAAATCAAGAAGCAGGTCGAAGAGACCGGAGCCACCGTCGAACTCAAGTAGGTCGACGCACGACAGGCCTGGCAGCCGGTGTGTTTTCGACCGGTTTTTGGCGACTATCCTTGTGACCACCGAGGTTCAAAATGATCAAGAAGAGCACGACGGACATTCTGAATTATCCCAAGGACAAGAATGGACGTGTGACGTTTTCAAATATTCCGGACATCATGGAGATACCGAATCTCCTGGCCGTCCAGCTGGAAAGTTACGCCAATTTCCTCCAGGTGACGGTGGAGCCGGATCGTCGAAAGGACCAGGGGCTGGAGTCGGTTTTTCGGTCGGTGTTTCCAATCGAATCGCCGAAGGGAAAGTACATTCTCGAGTATCACGGCTACACGGTCGGCGAGTCCAAGTACAGCGAGGAAGAGTGTAAGGAAAGGGACCTGACGTACGCGGCGCCGCTGAAGTCGCGGCTGCGACTCGTCATCAATGAGGAAGAGCCTGATAGCAAAGAGAAAAAAATAAAGGACATCATCCAGAGCGAAGTTTTCCTGGGTGAGATTCCGCTTCTGACGGACAAGGGAACCTTCATCATCAACGGCGCCGAGCGCGTCATTGTCAGTCAGCTCCACCGCTCACCCGGCGTGTTCTTTGGTGATGAGATTCACCCAAACGGTAAGCGCCTTTTCAACGCACGGATCATCCCCTATCGTGGTTCCTGGGTCGAGTTCACCGTCGACATCAATGACGTGATGTTCGTCAACATCGATCGCCGCCGGAAGATTCCCGTGACCGTGCTGCTAAAGGCGATGGGTTTCGATTCGAACCAGGCGATCATCCGCCTGTTTCACCAGACCGAAAACGTCAAGATCGGCCCTCGCGCGAGCAAGAAAGACGAGACGATCATCGGACGGGTCGCCGTCCAGGACGTCATCGACAAGAAGAGCGGCGAGCTGCTTATCGAAAACGGGCAGATGCTCACGCAGGCGCATATCGAGAAATTTCGCGCGGCCAAAGTCCAAATGGCCCCATGCATCAAATTTCGGGAAAACCTCGGTGCGGACGAAGACGTCATCCTCAAGACGCTTGCGAAAGACGCCTGCGCAGACCAGGAAACCGCCCTCAAGAAAATCTACAACCTGATTCGACCGGGGGATCCACCGAACCTGGAAACGGCGAAAGCGCTGCTGGAGAGGATGTTCTTCAATCCCAAGCGCTACGACCTCGCCAACGTGGGCCGGTACAAGATCAACAACCGTTTGAAGCTCAATGTTCCCGAGGACAAGACGACCCTGGACCAGGCGGATTTCATAGCGGTAATCGCTTGTCTGCTCGACATGAAAGAGACCGATGCGGAACCGGACGATATCGATCATCTCGGCAACCGCCGCATCCGGTCCGTCGGAGAACTTCTCGCCAACCAGTTTTCTATCGGTCTGGCCCGCATGGCGCGGATCGTCAAGGAACGAATGGCGCTTCAGCAGGAGAGCGAACAGATTACGCCGTACGAGCTGATCAACGCCCGCACCGTATCGGCCGTCGTGCAGTCGTTCTTCGGCAGCAGTCAGCTGTCCCAGTTCATGGACCAGACGAATCCCCTCGCCGAGCTGACGCACAAGCGGCGTCTGTCAGCGCTCGGTCCGGGCGGACTCACCAGAGAGCGCGCCGGTTTCGAGGTGCGGGACGTGCACTTCACCCACTACGGCCGCATGTGCCCCATCGAAACACCGGAAGGTCCGAACATCGGCCTGATCAGTTCCCTGAGCACCTATGCGCGCATAAACCAGTATGGATTCCTCGAGACGCCGTATCGCAAGGTGCTGAGCGGAACGGCGACGGTGGATATCGAGTTTCTCAGCGCCGATGAAGAGGCGGAGTGTATTATCGCCCAGGCGAACGCGCCGCTCGACAAGCGCGGCAAGTTCCTCCGCGACGTGGTGCTGTCCCGTATCCGTGGCGAGTTTCCCGTCGTCGAGCCGAAGCGGGTTCAGTTCATGGATGTGGCGCCCCGGCAGCTGGTCAGCGCGGCTGCGTCGCTGATCCCGTTTCTCGAACACGATGACGCCAACCGAGCTCTGATGGGCTGCAACATGCAGCGCCAGGCGGTCCCGCTCCTCAAGACGGATTCTCCGCTGGTGGGCACCGGTATGGAGGGCAAGGTCGCAAAGGACTCAGGAGTTTTGATCCTTGCCCGGAGGGCCGGAACCGTGGAATCGGTCACCGGCGAGCGCGTCATCATAAACCCGCAGGCCGGAAGGGACACGCTCGACGATTTTTCGCGGTACGAGGGGATGGACGTCTACAATCTGACCAAGTTCAAGCGATCCAACCAGGACACCTGCATCAACCAGAAGCCGCTCGTCAAAGTGGGCGATCGCGTCAAGACCGGCGACGTGCTCGCCGACGGCCCCGCCACGGACAGTGGAGAACTCGCGCTGGGCGCCAACGTGCTGGTCGCGTTCATGCCGTGGCTCGGGTACAACTACGAGGACGCGATCCTGGTCAGCGAATCATTCCTCAAGAACGACAGGTTTACGAGCATCCATATCGAGGAGTTCGAGTGCCAGGTGAGAGACACCAAGGCCGGCATGGAGGAGATCACGCGAGAGATCCCGAATGTCGGTGAGGAGGCCCTGCGCAATCTGGACGAGGACGGTATCGTCCACATCGGAGCCCGGGTCAAGGCCGGCAATATCCTCGTCGGCAAGGTAACGCCGAAGGGTGAAACCGACCTTTCGCCGGAAGAGCGCCTGCTCCGCGCGATCTTCGGTGAGAAGGCTGGTGACGTGCGCGACGCGTCGTTGAAAGCGCCTCCGGGAATGGACGGCATCGTCGTCGGTATCAAGGTCTTTTCGCGCAAAGAACGCGATGACAGATCCAGGGCACAAGACAAGCAGAAGCTGGGACAACTCAAGAAGGAGCGAGACCAGGAGATCGAACGCGTCGAGGCCATCCGCGAGCGCAAGCTGAAGTCGCTTATGGTGGGCCAGGTGTGCGAGAAGCTCGTCAGTGCGGAAACCGGCGAGCTTATCGCGAAAGCCGGACGCAAGATCAACGAGAAATTCTTCGATTCGCTCGACATCGACAACCTGCAATGGGGTCTGGCGATCGTCAAGGACGCCAAGGTCGACCGCAACATCCAGGTGGTTATGGATACTGCGGCCAAGGCCATCGAGAAGGTCGAGATTCAACACGAGAAAGAAGTAGAACGTATAACGCGCGGTGACGAGCTTCCTCCGGGAGTTTCCAAGCTTGTTAAGGTGTACGTCTTTCGCAAGCGCAAGCTCGCCGTCGGAGACAAGATGGCGGGACGCCATGGGAATAAAGGCGTCGTGGCTCGCATCGTACCCGAAGAGGACATGCCGCACCTGCCGGACGGCACACCGGTCGAAATTGTCCTGAACCCCCTGGGCGTACCGAGCCGTATGAACGTGGGCCAGATTCTCGAAACCCACCTCGGGTGGGCGGCGCGGCTCATGGGCTACAAGGTGGCGTGCCCGGTATTCGACGGTGCGTCCATCGGCGAGATCAAACAAGCGCTGGGCGAGGCCGGACTTGGGCAGGACGGCAAGTCGATTCTCTACGACGGCCGGACCGGTGAGCAATTCGATCAGAAAGTCACTACGGGCTACATTTATATAATGAAGCTTTCGCACCTGGTGGATGACAAGATTCACGCGCGGTCGATCGGACCGTATTCGCTCGTATCCCAGCAGCCGCTCGGAGGCAAGGCCCAGTTCGGCGGACAGCGTTTCGGAGAGATGGAGGTGTGGGCGCTCGAGGCGTATGGGGCTGCGTACTGCCTGCAGGAGCTGCTGACGGTCAAGTCGGACGACATCCAGGGGCGCGCGAAGATATACGAGGCGATTGTCAAAGGGGAAAACCCGCCCGAACCAGGCATTCCCGAATCGTTCAACGTGTTGATCAAAGAGCTGCAGAGTCTGGGCCTGGACGTGGAGTTGGAAAGAGGGTAAACAAGCTGGCGCCGGATAAAGGCGTTCGAGGAGGACCTCTGTGTACACAGGAACACTCGATAAGGACAGAAAAAAGCCCACCGATTTCAAGGCGATTCGCATTCAGTTGGCGTCGCCGGAGAAAATTCGTGAATGGAGCTTCGGCGAAGTTACGAAACCGGAGACGATCAACTACCGATCGTTCAAACCGGAAAAGGACGGGCTTTTCTGCGAGCGCATTTTCGGTCCGGTGAAGGACTGGGAGTGCAGCTGCGGCAAGTACAAGAGAATAAGGTACAAGGGCGTAATCTGTGACCGCTGCGGCGTGGAGGTCACGCGCGCCAACGTTCGCCGCGAACGCCTTGGCCATATCGTTCTGTCCGTTCCCGTTTCTCACATCTGGTTTTTCAAGGGGCTGCCCAGTCGCATCGGGCATCTTCTCAGCGTCACGATTCGAGATCTGGAACGCATCCTCTACTATGAATCGTACGTCGTCCTCGATCCCGGCGACACCGATCTCGAAGTGAAGGAAATGATCAGCGAGGACAAGTACGCCGAACTCGTCGAGTCCGGGGCGAAGTTCAAGGCGCTCATGGGGGCGGAGGGCATTCGCGAACTTCTCAGGATGGTCAACCTCGATGACCTCTCGGAACAACTTCGCAGCCAGATC
The DNA here is from genome assembly GCA_046754105.1 of Candidatus Krumholzibacteriia bacterium. Lineage (GTDB taxonomy): Bacteria > Krumholzibacteriota > Krumholzibacteriia > WVZY01 > WVZY01 > JAZGDW01. The sequence continues at coordinate 5,090 of JBHHVD010000088.1, read as the reverse complement.
AAGGTTGAGACGTCCGTTCAGCGCAAGAAGGATGAGCTCAAGCGGTTGAAGGTCGTCGAGGCCTTTCGGAATTCGCGAAACAAGCCGGAGTGGATGATCATGGACGTGATCCCGGTATTGCCACCGGAGCTCCGTCCGCTCGTCCCCCTGGAAGGCGGGCGCTTCGCGACGTCCGATTTGAACGACCTCTACCGGCGAGTGATCAATCGTAATAACCGCTTGAAAAAACTGGTCGAGATCAAGGCCCCGGAAGTCATCCTGCGCAACGAAAAGCGCATGCTGCAGGAGGCCGTGGACGCACTGTTCGACAACGGGCGGCGCTCTCGGGCCGTGCGCGGCCAGGGCAACCGGCCCCTCAAGAGCTTGAGCGACATGCTCAAGGGAAAACAAGGCCGATTCCGGCAGAACCTGCTCGGCAAGCGCGTCGACTACTCCGGGCGCTCGGTCATCGTCGTCGGGCCGGAGCTGAGAATACACGAGTGCGGATTGCCCAAGAGCATGGCGCTCGAACTCTTCAAGCCATTTATCATTCGCAAACTCGAGGAAAAACATTACGTCCAGACGGTAAAGAGTGCCAAGAAGCTCGTCGAACAGGAAAGCCCCGAGGTGTGGGACATTCTCGAGGAGATCATTCAGAATCACCCGGTGCTGTTGAACCGCGCGCCGACGCTGCACCGTCTCGGTATCCAGGCCTTCCAGCCCGTGCTGGTCGAGGGCAAGGCCATACGAATCCATCCCCTGGTCTGCGGTGCCTTCAACGCGGACTTCGATGGGGACCAGATGGCCGTGCACGTTCCGCTCTCTTACGAGGCGCAGCTCGAGGCACGCACGTTGATGCTTTCCGCGCACAACATCCTCTCTCCGGCGAGCGGCAACCCGCTCACGACGCCGTCGCAAGATATGGTCATCGGCATCTATTACTTGACGATGGCCCGCAAAAGCGCCCGCGGCGAAGGAAAGTATTTTTACGGGCCCGAAGAAGTTCTTCTCGCGTTCCAGTCCGGCGAGTTGGATCTCCACGCCAAGATCAACATGCGGTGGGAAAACGAGCTCATCAACACGACTACCGGCCGCGTGATTTTCAACGAGATCGTTCCGGAGAAGCTTCGTTTCGTGAATGAAGTGCTCGATAAGCGCACGACGGAGGCGCTGGTTCACACCAGTTTTCAAATGCTCGGGCTCGAGCAGACGGTCGTATTTCTCGACAACCTCAAACGGGTCGGTTTCGCGTACGCGACCAAGAGCGGTCTGACAATCGGGGTTGACGACCTCATCGTGCCGGCGGAAAAACAGAAGCTTGTTGATACAGCGAGCCGGGAAGTGGAGCACATCACTCGCCAGTACGAGGAAGGGGCCATCACCGACGGCGAACGCTATAACAAGGTGATCGACACCTGGACGCAAACCACCGCGAAGGTCGGCGAAGTCATGTTCGAGGGTCTGCGAAGCGACCGCGACGGCTTCAATTCGATCTTCATGATGACCGATTCCGGGGCGCGAGGGAGCCGCGAACAGGTCCGGCAGCTCGCCGGCATGCGCGGACTGATGGCCAAGCCCCAGAAGAAAATTACGGGTCAGATCGGCGAGATTATCGAGATGCCCATCGTCGCAAGTTTTCTCGAGGGACTCTCCGTGCTGCAGTACTTCATCTCGACGCACGGTGCCCGCAAGGGCCTTGCTGACACGGCTTTGAAGACCGCCGATGCCGGTTACCTGACGCGTCGTCTCGTAGACGTCGCTCAGGACGTGATCGTTACCGAGCACGATTGCGGCACGATCATGGGGATCGACGCCGGGGCCCTCAAAGAAGGCGAAGAAATCATCGAATCTCTGAGCGACCGCATCCTCGGCCGCGTCGCGGTGGATGACATCCTCGACCCGGTGACCGGCGAAGTGCTGGTCGAGGCCAATAACTTGCTGACGCCCGAGCTGGCGATTTCGATAGAGGATCGGGGCGTTGAAAAAGCAAAGATCCGTAGCGTACTCACCTGCGAGGCCAAGCGCGGAGTGTGCGCGTTGTGTTACGGCACAAACCTCGCGAACGGACGCATCGTTGAGATTGGTGAAGCGGTCGGCGTCATCGCGGCGCAGAGTATCGGCGAGCCCGGCACGCAGCTGACCCTGCGTACGTTTCACATCGGCGGTACGGCAAGCCGGATCGTCGAGCAATCCCGAAAGATATCCAAGTACGAAGGCGCGATCACCTACAGAAACCTGCGGTCGGTCAAGGGTCGCACGGGCGCCGACATCGTCATCAGCCGCAAGAGCGAAGTGCTGATACTCGACGAGGGCGAACGGGTTCGTTCCCGATTCGGCGTGCCCTACGGAGCCGAGCTGTTGGTCAAGGAAGGCGCCACCATCAAGAAGGGCGAGGTGATATACGAGTGGGATCCCTACTCGGACATCATCTTGTCGGACAAGGCCGGAACCATTCAATTCCGGGACATCGTCGAGGACGTTTCAGTCAAGGAGAAGATCGACGAGAAGACGGGCAAGATGCAGATGGTGATCACGGAGGACCGCGACAAGAAACGGCATCCGCACCTGCACGTTGTGGATCCCAAGGGCAAGGTCATAGGCAACTTCATTGTTCCCACGGGGGCCTATCTGCTGGTCAAGGACGGCCAGACCGTGAAGGCGGGGGATCAGCTGTGCAAGATCGCCAAGGACATCAGTAAAACCAGCGACATCACCGGCGGGCTGCCGCGTGTCGCGGAGCTCTTCGAAGTCCGCAAGCCGAAAGAAGCAGCCGTCATTTCAGAGATCGACGGTGTCATCGAGTTCGGCCCGATCACCCGCGGGATGCGCAAGATTCTCGTCAACAACGACGCCGGCGAGGAAAAGAGCTACATCATTCCCCAGGGAAAGCACCTGAGGGTCTACGAGGGCGACCTGGTCGAGGCGGGGGACAATCTCACCGAGGGCCCGATTAATCCGTTCGATATCCTCAACATCAAGGGGGTCAACGCGGCCGAGGAATACCTCGTCAACGGTATTCAGGAGGTCTACAGGCTCCAGGGCGTGAAGATCAACGACAAGCATATCGAGACCATCGTGCGCCAGATGCTGCAGAAGGTCCAGGTCGAGGATGCGGGGGACACGATGTTCCTAGAGGGCGACCTGGTGGACAAGATCACGTTCCGCGAAGAGAACGAACGGGTTCTCAAAGAGAAGGGCAGGGCGGCGACCTTCAAACCCATGTTGCTTGGAATCACGAAGGCGTCGCTCAGCACCGAGAGCTTCATTTCGGCTGCCAGCTTCCAGGAGACGACGCGCGTTCTTACAGACGCGGCGGTTCGGGGCAAGATCGACCATCTCCTGGGTTTGAAAGAAAACGTCATCATGGGACATTTGATCCCGGCCGGTACCGGACTTATGGCCTACGACCGGATCGAGCTCCAGGTCGAACCCGACGAGGAGGAGGAATTCGGATTGGAGGATGCGACGGTACCGATCGAACAAGAGCCGCTGTCCGCAATGCATAAGGAAACGGCTGAGGAATAGGCGCCGGGTGGAGGTGGGTTGGAAAGTCGACTTACGGGGGGACAAGAAAAACGATGGATCGGGCGAAATCGCTTGACAAATTAATGACTTAGCGATAGTTTTGGGTTTCGCGTGCTCTAGTCAATCTTGCCTGGAAGTATCCCGGCCTTTATACAGAGAAACAGAGCTAACTCGTTGTTAAATTTATCGTTGTGGAAGTTATCCACAACCGGTGAATGAGCCGCGGGTTTGTATTGTCTGGTCGAAGGGAAAAATGTGCCAACCATTAACCAACTAATCCGGGCCGGGCGCAAGCGCCAGAAGGTCAAGACGAAGACGCCCGCCATGGCGGCGTGCCCGCAGAAGCGGGGCGTGTGCACCCGGGTATATACGCTGACGCCGAAGAAGCCCAACTCGGCCATGCGCAAGGTCGCCCGCGTTCGGCTGACCAACGGTTTCGAAGTAACTGCGTACATTCCCGGAGAGGGACACAATCTCCAGGAACACTCCATCGTCCTGATTCGTGGCGGCAGGGTCAAGGACCTGCCGGGAGTTCGTTATCACGTTATCCGCGGCGTGCTGGACACGTCCGGCGTCGAGGGCCGGCACAACAGCCGTTCCAAGTACGGCGTGAAACGGCCGAAAGCATAAGGCGCTAAAGAGCAATGTCTAGAAGAAGAGTGCAAAAGAAACGAGCGATTTCAGCGGATGTGAAATTCGGCGACCGGGTGCTGGCCCGGTTTATCAACTACATCATGCGCAAGGGCAAGAAGTCCGTGGCCGAGGGCATCGTGTACGACTGTTTTGATATCATCGAGAAAAAGACCGGGCAAAAAGGCCTGGACGTGTTCAAGAAAGCGCTCGACAACGTAAAGCCGACTCTCGAGGTTTCGTCGAGAAGAGTCGGGGGTGCGACGTACCAGGTGCCCATCGAGGTCCGAAACGACCGTCGACTGGCACTCGCGATGCGCTGGATCACGGGTTTTGCAAAGACCCGCCCCGAAAAGACGATGGCCGAGCGGCTGGCCAATGAGTTGATGATGGCGGCGAAGCAGGAAGGCCCGTCGATCAAGAAAAGGGAAGACACGCACCGGATGGCGGAGGCCAACAAGGCGTTCGCCCACTTCAGGTGGTAACGCCTGGGCCCGTCGTACGGTGTGCACATAGAGGGTTGTAAAACAAACACATAGGGCTTAACGCTACCGAGGTACGCAATCAGCAAGTCCGCAGCGTTTGTGAGTGGGCGCCCCCGGTGCCCCAACCGTGTGTATCACGAACTCCCCCGGGTATCTCCCTGACCATTCGAGCCGACGCTCGTCCGGTTGCACGGAGAGACGGTCGGGCAAAGGCAGAAAATGGCCAGATTGGTTCCACTAGAAAAAGTCCGGAATATCGGCATCATGGCACACATCGATGCCGGTAAGACCACGGTGACGGAGCGGATCCTGTACTACACGGGCCGCACCCACCGCATGGGCGAAGTGCATGATGGCGCGGCGACGATGGACTGGATGGAGCAGGAGAAGGAGCGCGGCATCACCATCACCTCGGCCGCGACGACGTGTTTCTGGAACGATCACCGCATTAACATCATAGATACGCCAGGG
>JBHHVD010000087.1:0-12705 GCA_046754105.1 Candidatus Krumholzibacteriia bacterium | reverse complement strand
TGATCTCCGAGATGTGCCGGACGACCTGCCAGATTTCCTCGTAGGTATTGTACAACGGGCTTGGCGCCACGCGGATGACGTTGGGCGGCCGCAGGTCGGCGATGACACCGCGGGCCGTTAACGCCTCGAATATGGCCGGCGAGCGGGCGTGCTCCAGGGCGACGTGTCCGCCGCGCCGCTCCGCCTCGCGTGGCGTGCCGATTTGGAAGTCATGGGGCGCCTCGCACAGCGTCTCGTCCGCCAGGGCCATCAGATACGACGTCATCTCGAGCGACTTCGCCCGTATCGCACCGATGCCCGCCTCGCGGATGATCCGGAGCGAACCCTCCAGCGGCGCCGCGCCCAGTATGGACGGCGACGATATCTGCCAACCACCGGCCCCGTGCTGGTGTTCGAACTCGGTCCGCATCTCGAACTGCCGGTCCTTGCGGTAGCCGAACCACCCGGGGAGCGCCGGCTCGCGCGCGAAGTGTCGCTGGTTCAAGTAGAGAAACGCGGGACACCCCGGGCCGCCACCGAGGTACTTGTATCCACACCAGAAAGCAAAATCAACCCCCCACTCGTCGAAGCGGTGCGGCACCACACCAACCGAATGCGAGCAGTCGAACCCGATGGGGATGCCGCGACGGCGCGCTTCGCCGGTAAGACGCGCCATGTCGAGCAGCTGGCCGCTCCGGTACAGCACCGACGGCAGCACCGCCAGGGCCACGTCGCCCGTCATCGAGGCGACGATCCCTTCCTCGTCGAGAAACCGCCCCTCGCGCGTGGGTGCCAGGACCAGGTGGCGAGCCGGGTCGAGACCACGCAGGGCGACCTGGCTCCTCACCGCGTAGACATCGCTGGGAAATGTCAGGTCGTCGGCGAGGAGTTTCGTGCGCTCGCCGCCCGGCTCGTAGAACGCTCGGGCCAGGGCGTGCAGGTTTACGGTCGTCGAGCCCGTCGCCACGACTTCGTCGGCCGCGGCCCCGACCAGGGGTGCCACCTCGGCACCGAGCCCTTCGGCGTACGACAGCCACGGCCTCTCGCCTTCCAGCCATCCCTGTATTCCCTTCGCTTTCCACTCCGCCGTCACCCGCGCCAGCGCGGCCTCGCCGTCCCGTGACAACAGTCCGAGCGAGTTGCCATCCATGTAGATCGTGCCGGGGGGAATAAGAAAACGCCCTCGAAAGGGCGCCAGGTGGTCTGCAGCGTCCATTTCCAGGGCGACGGCACGTCCCGCGGCGGTCATTCCCGCCCCTGCCGCACCGGTTGGACGCTGGAAGCGCTAGTACGCATGCGCGCAGTGTATCACGATTGCCGTAGCCGCACCAGTCTCGCACGGGCGTCTTTGACTTCCGGCATGCCCGGATCCGCATCGTTCCAGATCCCGAGGAACTCCTCGTACTGCTCGATGGCCTTGTTGTGCCGCCCGGATCGTTCGAGGGCGACGCCTGCGTGGTAGTGCACCGTCACCGCCCAGATCGGCGACTGCGCGCGCTCCTCGGAGTACCGGCGCAGGAGCCTCTGGTACTCGTTGACCGCCTCCGTCAGCCGTTCATCCCGAAGGTAGGCGAGAGCCAGGGCGTACGTATAGCGAAAGACCTTGCTTCCCAACCCTTTCGCCGCCTTTTCGAAATGTTTTGCCGCTTCCGCCGGGTTCTCCTTCTCGAGCTCGATCCAGCCTTTCAAGTACCAGTAGTCGCGCATCGGATTGCCCTCGTCGCGGTCGAGCGATTGCCTGAACTCCTCGAGTGCCGCCTCCGCCTCGGCGAAGTCCCGCTTGCGCGCGTGGTAATAGGTGAGAAATCTCAAGCCGGCGCGATGTGTCTCCGGGTTGTCACGGGTGATCTTCGTGCGCAGCGCCCGGTCGAGCTCGGCGCGGGCTTCGTCGAAACGCCCCAGCTCGATATAGATTCCCGCCCGCGTAGCCCGTTTCCGCACGGCGCCGCGCGGTTGATTGTCCTCTTCGTCGGCCGCTATTCCTCGTTCGAGCTCGGCGAGAGCCGCCTCGAACTTGCCCTGGTACTGCAGATCCAGCGCGAGAAACCACCGCCCATCCGCGCGCAGCCAGGCCTGATCGCTTTCGAGCAGCTGTGCGTACTGGCGGCGCGCGCTGGCAAACGCGCCCTGAAACAGATACATGTGCCCCATTTTTACCTGGGACGGGAAAAAGTCCGGCTTGCGCTTCAGCGCCTCGCGGTAGGAATCGAGTGCCCTGTCTATCTTGCCGCTGAAGGCGTAGAGATCGCCGCGCGAGTCGTACGGGTTCGCTTCATCCGGGGCCAATGATATGTACTGGTAAATCGCCCAGATATAGTTGTCAACGTCTCCGATGTCCTGGTACTGGTAGGCGAGAATGTTGTAGGACAGCTTGTCCAGCGGGTCGATCTCGATCGCCTTTCGATAAAAGCCGATGGACTCCCGGGTGCGCCCGTTCTCCCGGTGTATGTCACCGAGGGCTTTGTAGGCTTCCTTTTCCTTGGGGTATTTCGCGATGACGCCATCGAGCGCGGCGACGGCGCCCGCCTCGTCCCCGGACAGCAAAAGGTTCGTGCTCTTGATGTACTGCTTGTCTTTCTCGTTCATCTTGTCGCAGTACTCGAGCGCCTTCGCGATCGATTTGCGCTTCTCTTCCTTGGTGGCGGGGATCAGGCGCGAGCTGAGCTGATAGTGGGCCATCGCCATTGTGGAATCGTATTCGAGCGCCTTCTGAAACGCCGCCTTCGCCTCGTTTCCGTAGTACTTGTTGAGATTCTCGACCCCCTCGAGGTAATACCGAAACGCCTCTCGCGAATGGGTCGTCGCCTCGGCGACCGGCGCGTCCCCTTCGCCGGCCTCTGCCGGCAGCGCCAGGTCCTTGCGAATCTCCGCCGTCAAGCGGTCGACCAGCTCGAATATCTTCTCCCCCGGCGCGCCGCTGACCCGCTGCGATGCCACCACATTCCCCGTTTCCACGTCGATCAGCTGCGAGGTCATGATAATGGGCTCCGCCTGCAGGATGCTCCCCAGCAGCATCCGCTCGGCCCCCGCCTGGCGGGCCACCTGGGTCGCCGTCGAACGGTCGAGCACCTTTGAGTCCTCCCTGCCCTGCAGCTTGAGGATGTCGTATAGACGCTGGCTGGACACGACTTCCATATACTCCGATTCGGACAGGTCGGTGATGACCAGGTTGGTCGCGATTTCTCCCAGCCTGCCCGGGTCGTCGGCGTCGGCGACGTTTTCAAAATACATGATGGCGAGCGAGTTGGACGCCGCGACCAGCTCCGGGCTGCCGCTGAATTCGATCTGGAACGGCTTGAAGATAAAGAAGGCCAGCACCAGCAGAAAGACCGCCGACGTGGGCAGCAGGTATCTCAAGAGGTGGTGGTGATGCGGCACCGGCAGGGGCCCCGTCCCGCTCTGGAGCCTCTTGAGGTCGGTCGTGAAAGCTTCCGTGGTCGGGTAGCGCTCGTCCGGGTTCTTGGCCAGCGCCCTCATCACGACGCGCTGCAGGCCCGCTGATACGTTCTTGTTGAGTTCCGACGGGGGTGTCGGGTCCTCGTTGGCGATCGAATACAGGACGGCGGCGGAGTGATCGCGTTTGAACGGGGACCGCCCGGTCAGCATCTCGTAGAGGACGGCCCCGAGCGAGAAGATATCGGACCGGTGGTCGATCTTGCCACCCCGTGCCTGCTCGGGCGACATATAAAAAATGGTGCCCAGCGTAGAATGGGCACCCGACTGCTTGCTGGCACCGCGCAGCCTGGCGAGGCCGAAGTCGAGGATGTTGGCGCGCCCGTCCGTGCCGATAATGACGTTGTCCGGTTTGATATCGCGGTGGATGAGGTCCGAGGCATGGGCGTGGCCGAGGCCCTCGCTGATTTGCGCGGCGATCTCGAGTGCCCGGTCGACGGAGAGCTCCCCGCGCTCGATGATTTCGCCCAGCGTCTCACCGTCGACGTAGGACATGGAAATGTACGGCCGGTCCTCGTACTGGCCCACCTCGTGGATCGTCACGATGTTGGGATGATTGAGGGCGGCCGCCGATCGCGCTTCCCTCTCGAACCGCGCGATGAATTCGGGGTCCGACGCGTACTCGTCGTTCATGAACTTCAGAGCGACCTTGCGCTTGAGCGTGGTGTCCTCGGCGAGGTAGACCTCTCCCATCCCCCCTTCGCCGAGTTTCTCCAGAATATTGTAATGCAGGACTGTCTTGCCGATCATCGTATCCGCCAAAAGTGTGTCGCCAGAGAGCCGTAGCGCCCGTCTATCATACTATGCGTCCCGCCGCGGCTCGATCCCCGCCCCGAAACCCGCACGGAACCGCCGCGGCACCAGGGCCCCGGGATAGTAAATGTTTCAACTCCAATGCTTTCAATAGGTTCCGTGATTTCGCCATCGCCTGCCGTTAATCCGCTTTTTATTCTCTCGTAAATTGTGATACTGATACCTTATAGCATAGTTTTCGTCCAGGACCCTAGCGAAACTCCCGGCCGGGCTCGCGGCGCCGGCACAGCGGACCGGGCGCGCGGACCCCGGTACAGGATTAGACCCCATGAGGGTCGTTTTGGTTGCGGACGAAATCGCCCCGCCGGCGGACCGTACCGGGGCCGTGAAGGAGACGACGAATGACGGAGCAAAACGGGAAGGTGGCGATCCTGGCCGGAGGCGGCCCCGCGCCGGGTATTAACAGTGTTATCGCGGCGGCCAGCATACGGGCGATCCTCAAAGGTTACGACGTGATCGGCATCCACGGGGGGTTTCGCTGGATCATGCGCGGGGACATCTCCCAGGCCGAACTCCTCAACATCGACCGCGTCAGCCGTATCCACTTTCGGGGGGGCTCGATCGTGGGAACGGCGCGGGACAACCCGACGACCGATCCGGAATTCCTCGACAACACGGTCGACTCCCTCGACCGGCTCGGCGTCGACAAGCTCATCACCATCGGCGGCGATGACACCGCGTTCAGCGCCATGACCATCGAAAAGCACGCCGGCGGACGGCTCCGCGTGGTCCACGTCCCCAAAACCATCGACAACGACCTCGACCTTCCGCACGGTATCAACACGTTCGGCTACCAGACCGCACGCCACGTGGGCGCGGGCGTGCTGAAGAATCTGATGATCGATGCGCGCACCACGGGGCGGTGGTATTTCGTGCTCTCGATGGGTCGCAAGGCGGGCCACCTCGCGCTCGGTATCGGCAAGGCGGCAGGTGCGACCGTGACGATTATCCCAGAGGAGTTCGACGAGCCGACGGTGCCCCTGAGGCGAATCGTCGATATCCTGGCGGGCACCATCATCAAACGTCGCCGCGAGAACCGCTCCGACGGTGTCGCGGTACTCGCCGAGGGACTGATGGAACGTCTCGACCCCGGAGAGCTGGAGGCGCTGGACACGGTCGGCCACGACGAGCACGGCCACGTACGACTGGGGGAGATTCAGTTCGCCCCCGTGGTCAAGCAAAAGGTTCTGGAACGGCTCGAGGGGCTCGGTATCAGCGCAAAAATCACGACGAAAGACATCGGCTACGAGCTGCGCGGCGCCGAGCCGATACCGTACGACATGGAGTACACACGCGACCTTGGTTTTTGCGCGGCCCAGTACATCATAAACGGCGGTACGGGTGCCATGGTGTCGATCGACACCGGACGTTTCAACCCGCTCCACTTCGACACCATGCTCGATCATAAGACGAAACGCACGCGCGTCCGCATGGTGGACGTCCGCTCGGAATACTACTACATCGCGCGCCGCTACATGCTGCGGCTGAAGACCGAAGACTTCAGGGACCAAGAGGTGCTCGGCGGTCTGGCCAGGGTTTGCGGACTGACGGTGAAGGAATTCCGCAAGGAGTTCGAATACCTGGTCAACGACGACCTGCTTGTACGAATCCAGAAAAGCGAAAAGCAAAAAGAACGCTCCGTCGAAGACGTCAAGGCGCCGTGACGGGCCGTTGGAGAATCCTTATCGGCGCCGTGTCCCCGCCGGTCCTCAACAATGGGAGCGAGCCATGCCGGATGCGTTGATCACGAGTCCCGTCGGGATACTGGCCGTGTTAACCGGTGTCGCGGCCCTCTTTTTCTATCTCGAGAACGCGACGGGATGGAAGCTGTTCAGCTACCTGCCGCCGCTGGTATTCATTTATCTCGTGCCCGTCGTTCTGTCGAACACGGGATTCATTCCCACCACTTCGCCGGCGTACAGCTGGATTCGCTCGGCGATCCTGCCCATGATTCTCGTGCTGCTGCTGCTCAAGGTCGACGTCGCCGCGGCGGTACGGTTGATGGGCAAGGGCGTCTTCGTCATGCTTTTCGGCACCCTTGGCGTGGTGGTCGGCGCGCCCATCGCCTACCTGATCGTCAAGGTGGGTTTGAGCCCGGAGGGCTGGAAGGCGTTCGGCACGCTCGCCGGCAGTTGGATCGGCGGTACCGGCAACATGGCGGCCGTGAGCGAGATGATCGACGCGGGCGGCACGGAGTTCGGCCTGGCCGTTCTCGGCGACACCGTCATCTACCTGGTGTGGCTGCCGATCATGCTCGCCTCCCGCAACTTTGCCGGGGCGTTCGCCCGTTTCACCCGTGTGAGCCCCGATCGCCTGCAGAGGATGGAAAAGGCGAGCAAGGAACTCGACACGTCACAGCGCAAGGTCGAGCTTTACCATTACATATACCTGATCTTCATCGGCATGGCCGTCACCTGGGCGGCGGTGCAGCTCTCGACGCGGCTTCCCGAGATACCGCCGTACGTAAGCGCCGGCACCTGGAAGATCCTGGCCGTCACCACCATAGGTATCGCGTTGTCGCTGACGCCGCTGCGGAGGATTCCCGGCAGCTTCGAGCTGGCGATGGGGCTGCTCTATATTTTCGTCGCCCGCATGGGCGCGAGCGCCGACCTCGGGGGGGTTGCCGCTCAGGCGCCGTGGTTTCTGCTCGGGGGCTTCATCTGGATTTTCATCCACGGCGGCTTTTGCTTGCTGGGCGCGCGGCTCTTTTCGGTGGACGTCCACACCGCTGCCATTGCGAGCGCGGCGAATATCGGCGGGGCGGCCTCGGCGCCGATCGTCGCCGCCTACCACAAGGAGAGCCTCGTTCCCGCCAGCATCCTGCTGGCGCTTATCGGCTATGCGGTTGGCAACTACGCGGGGTACCTGACCGCCGTACTGTGCAAGGTCGTCGGCTAGTGGCGCGGGTGGCGCCGATGGCCCCCCCCGATCGCGCGCAGCGTCAGCGAGCACGGCGGGGGTAATCGGCGACAGGACCCGCGCGACGAACGGCGCTAGTCGCGCACCATGTACAGCTGCCACAGGTCGTGGTCGCGATAGTTGAGCACCGGATTGATGGCCAGCAGACCGGTCTTGCCGATGCTTTTCTCCAGAAACCTCAACTCGCGAAAGCTCTCCTCGATCTCCGGGTCACGCGGTACCTTGAACCCCGCCTCGCGCATGAGGAGCATGCCCTTGGCGCGAATCGACAGCTCCAGGTGAAGCCGCAGCATGCACAGCATGTCCGCCACCACTTCACCCGGAAACCGTGACTGCAGCGTTTGCAGGTACGCGCCCACGCGCGACTCGCCCGCGCGCCCGGTATTGATCATATCCAGCAGCTCAGCGTCGGTATCGAAGCGCACGCCGAGCCACTCGCGGGTCGCGTTCTCGCTCGCCCTGAAAACCACGACAACAACGATCGGCAGCATCACCAGCATCATGATGGGTGAAAAGCCGGTCCACAGGAAGAAATGGTTATAGAGCGAATGGATGGCAAAGGAGATCACGAGCCCGGGCAGGAACACCTGGTACTTGCTCGCGGAAAAGCGGTCCGACAGCTGCTTGGAAACGATCCCCATGACCGCCGCGGCCATACCATGCATGACGGCGGTGCCGAAGCCCCGTATTACCCACAGCAGCGGGTTGGGGTCCGCGAAGTACTTAAAATAGTAGACGTTCTCGACCAGCGAAAACCCCGTGCCGACGGCGAACCCGAAGATGGCCGCGTCTACCATGAATCCGACCCGCCTTCGCGTTATCAGGTAGATGAGAAAAGCCGCCTTTAGCGTCTCCTCCACCACCGGGGCCACGTAGCGCACGTACACCGGCAGCTTCACCGTTATGTTCCCGATCAGCCAGATGCTCAGCCACAGCGACGCGACGGCCATCACCGCTCCGAGGAGAATCGCGTACAGCACGGCGCGAAACCGCACCAGCTTGAAGCTGTCCAGCGTAATCAGCACCAACAGGAATGCGACGACCGGGAGGAGGCTCACAGACAGGCTGACAAAGGAATTCAAGCTTGACGCGGACAAGGGCGTTGGTTTGCTACAGCAACTTCAACGAAATCATGAACTCGTGCGATGCGCGCCGCGACTCCTCGATAGCCGCACCGTAGCCCAGCGAAAACGTCGAAGACATGGTGGAGAAAATGACCAGTTTCAGATCCAGCTGGGCGCCGAAATTCACAAGGTTTCTCCGCAACACCTTTTTGTCGAGGTTCGTACTGATAGCGGTCGAAAACAACGTCAGATGAGCCCAGTTCGTGTACAACGACGGGATACCGAGACGGCGAAAGCGCTTCGGAGGGAGGGTCCATTCCAGCATCAGCTTGCCAAAATTTGTGCCTCCGAGTTCGTTCAGCTCGAGCCCAGGAAAACTGTAGTACTCCCGGTAGCGTTTTACCCCCCCGTGGTCCACGTAGTTGTTCCCGAAGCCTCCGAAGAAAAAGTTCGCGAACGGCTCGTTGCGGTCGCCCCGGGAGTGGGCGTTGCCCGCCGAGCTTCTCAACCAGATCGACGAGTGGTCCCACGGCAGCAGAAACCCGACGTCCAGCTCGCCCCAGTAGTGGGGAAAGTTGGTCCCGTTGACCAGATTGTTGCCGCCGTTGAGCGACCAGCGATAACCCTTCTCGCTCTCCACCCCTCCGATGGTCTTGCGGAAGGATTTGTAATGCACGCTGCCGTTTGCGGTTAGCAGCTTGTCGAAACTGGCGGACACGTTCTGGGCGGCGGGCAACCTGCGCAGGTCACCGTACGCGGTGATCGACAGTTCGTACCCCGCCTTCTTCGGCCGGTCGGTTGAGATGAATCCGTCGTAGCTCAGCCCCACCGAATACCCCTTGCGGCTCGACTTGGTCGGGCCGAAGAAATCGTAGAAGTCCGCGCGGTTGACCGTCCCGGAGAGCGCCCACGGGTAGTGGCTGTAGCTGACCCTGCCGTGAAACCGCTCGTTCTTCGGCAGGCTCTTCCTGGGCGAAATGGAGGCCGTTGCCTCGAGCGCGTGAGTGAACATTGGATCGCCCAGCGCGAAGCGGACGCCGTACGCAACCCGGTCACGGTAGCTCTCGGCGATGGGGTAAATCGACTCGAGGCCGATGCTGCCCAGACCATCGTAGTCCCGCGGCACGAGTGAGAGCGAATCGATCTCCACGTCCCTGGGGGAGCCGAGCGCCCAGTCGGAGAGAACGGGATTGCGGTCGAGAATTGCCTGGCCCAAGAACCGCACCGCCGCAACATCCTCAATCGGAGCGTTGGCGATCATCACCGGCATGAACCCCTCGGATGTGTACCGGAAGACGATTAGTGAGTCCTCGGAAATGGGAGCGGGACGAAAATAACCGGTCTCGCCGTTCGTTATCCACTCCATCTTGTGGTTCTCCAGGTCGTAGCGAGTGACGTTGGAAACCCCGGTGGAATAGGTCGTCCCGAAGAGGTACCTTCCGTCCGGCGAGTGGACGAAGTTGGCCGGCGAGTACTTCAGAAACTCGTAGAGGACCTCGAAGCTGCTGTCGCCGGCGAGCAGCCGGGGAATGGACATGCGGATGAGTCGCTGGCGGCCGCTGATTTCCATCATGGCCCCGGAGAGGTACTGCCCGTCCGGGGAGACGTCGATATCGAAGAGGTCGGTGCCGTACGGCAGCGGCAGGATCTCCCACGGCTCCTCGTAAGGGGCGGGGATCATCACCAGGCGCGTCGTCCCGTTGTGGTGCCTGATGCCCCAGAGTGACTTGTCGGCCCGATTGAGCGCCAGGTCGCCGACGCGTATGTCTTTGAGCAGCCGCCGCGACTTGCGCGTTTTCAGGTCGACTACGTTCAGGTCCCGCCACTCCTTGCTGTTGTCCGTCGTGTAAAAGATCGTTCCCGCCGAGTCATCGTAGGCGAGTGAGCACACGTAGTACAGCGCCGGCGTCGGGATGTCGGCAATTCTCCGGTTCTGCCACGTGTCCACGTCGATTTCGACGACGTGCGAAACGTCTCCGGGATAGAGGACACCGGTGTAGAGCTTTCGCGTCCGCGGGTCGTAGTACGCCCGTGACACCGAACCCAGCGGGCGCTCCGTCAACCCCCTGTACCCCGTAACCGGGTACTGCCGGATCGAGTCGAGCGCCGTCTCTTGCCACTCGTGCTCGAATGTAATCCACCGCCTCCATTCGTCGTCGAGTCCGGCGCCATAGACGTTCTTGAACTGCGAACCGAAATTGCTCTTCGAGTGATCCTTGCGGTTGAGCCACCGCAGTACCTTTTCGGCGCCGTACTGGTAGGCAAGGTAACTTATGAAACGCGTCCCGTAGAGGTACGATACCTGCCCGATCTGGAAATCCGTGGTCGTTCCCTCGGATTCGAGTCCCACGACATCGTAGAAATACGCGTCCTCGGCCACCATGGTGCGGAACACCATCTCGTCGTACCCGCCCAGCACGCGGCCGTACCCGCCGGCCATCCACGTTTCCATAAACACGGCCATCCCCTCGTGAAACCAACGCGGGGCGTACATGCGCGGCGACGTCAGATAACTGTACAGCATTGAAATCGGCGCTTCGTCGGTGGTTAGCACCTTGCCGAAGAAGAGAGACCGGAAAAACCGGTCAGACGGCGCCGCCTGATCGGACGCCATGACGTGGAGCAGTTCGTGACTCATCACCCAGTTGATGCGCTCGTTCGTCGGTGACGTCTCATACACCTGCTCGAACGGCTCGATGCCGATGATCAGATAGTTGAGAGGCAGCGACGTACCCCCCGCGTAACCGTGGTCGTTGAGATCACGCAGAATGACGGTGACCTTTTCGCTCGGCGTGTAGTCGAACAACTTGCGGTGGAAGGTCATCGAGTTTTCAAAGCACCGCGTCAGATGCGGCAATATGTACTGATGCCCCTCGTCGTAGAAGACGAGTTTGAGATTGTCGGTTTCCACAGTCCTGAGCTTGAACTGTGCAGATGCGTTGAGTGGGAAAAGGAATATGGAAGCAGCAGAGACGAACAAGAGCGTCCGGGTCATGCGGCGATTATAGGGCAACAAAGAGGGAGACGCCACAACAAAATGGTGGCGTCTCCCCGTGCTCCGTCTCCGGGTCCCCCGGAGAGATTCACTCTTGTCCTGCCTATTCGGCGATCTTCACACGCTCGAACATGCGGGACCGCTCGGCCGGGCTCAACCGCTCGAAGAGCTTGGCCCTTTCGGCCATCGTCATCTTGCCGAAATCGGCTTCCCTGACGTTGTAACGTTCGAAGATGTTACCGCGTTCGGCCAGGGTCAGCTTCTCGAAAAGCTTGCTGCGCTCGGCGATGTTCAAACGCTCGAAGACGTTGCTGCGCTCGGCCAGGGTCAGCTTCTCGAAGATCCGGCTGCGCTCGGCAGGTGTGAAGCGCTCGAACAGCCGCGCGCGCTCGGCGATGGTCATCTTTCCAAAATCAGCTTCCCCGATCTTGAACCGCTCGAAGATGTTACCGCGCTCGGCCAGAGTCAGCTTCTCGAAAATCTTGCTGCGCTCGGCAATGGTCATCTTCTCGAAGAGCCGGGCCCTCTCCGCCATGGAATAGCGCTCGAAAATACGGGCGCGCTCGGCGATGGTCGCCTTCTCGAAGAGCCGGGCCCTCTCGGCCATCGTCATCTTCTCGAAGAGCTTGGCGCGCTCGGCGATGGTCGCCTTCTCAAAGAGCTTGGCTCTCTCGGCGATGGTCATCTTCTCGAAGAGCTTGGCTCTCTCGGCCATGGTCATCTTCTCAAAGAGCTTGGCGCGCTCGGCCAGGGTTGCCTTCTCGAAGAGCTTGGCTCTCTCGGCGATGGTCATCTTCTCGAAGAGCTTGCTGCGCTCGGCGATGGTCATCTTCTCGAAGAGCTTGGCCCGCTCGGCCAGGGTTGCCTTCTCGAAGAGCCTGGCTCTCTCGGCCAGGGTCATCTTCTCGAAGAGCCTCGACCGCTCGGCCAGGGTCAGCTTCTCGAAAACCTTGCTGCGCTCGGCGGGTGTGTACCGCTCGAAGAGCTTGGCGCGCTCGGCGATCGTAGCCTTTTCAAAGAGCTTGGCGCGCTCGGCGATCGTAGCCTTTTCGAAGAGCCTGGCCCGCTCGGCGATGCTCATCGCCTCGAAGAGCTTGGCCCGCTCGGCCATCGTCATCTTCTCGAAGAGCTTGGCTCTCTCGGCCAGCGTCGCCTTCTCGAAGAGCTTGGACCGTTCGGCGATCGTGTAGCGCTCGAAGAGCTTCGCGCGCTCGGCGATGGTCATCTTCTCGAAGAGCTTCGCGCGCTCGGCGATCGTCGCCTTCTCGAAGAGTCGCGAGCGTTCGGCGATGGTCATCTTCTCGAAGAGCTTCGCGCGCTCGGCGATCGTCGCCTTCTCGAAGAGTCGCGAGCGTTCGGCGATGGTCATCTTCTCGAAGAGCTTCGCGCGCTCGGCGATCGTCGCCTTCTCGAAGAGTCGCGAGCGTTCGGCGATGGTCATCTTCTCGAAGAGCTTCGCGCGCTCGGCGATCGTCGCCTTCT
>JBHHVD010000086.1:0-12791 GCA_046754105.1 Candidatus Krumholzibacteriia bacterium | reverse complement strand
GTTTAAGCCCGTAGAGATGAACTCTCAAACGCTCGAGGAGGGATGGACGTAAGTCCGGAAGCTATGCGAGACAAACTATCGACCATAAGGGGCCGGTCGGCCACGGGGCGTGTGGCCGTGCTGCTCGGGGCAGCGGTCTTCGCGCTGGCGGTCGCCGCCGCGGGCGCGTCACCGGCGTTCGCCGGCAAGAAGAAACCGGGGAAACACCACAGGCTGAACGAGATCAAGGTGCACACCGGTGCGTTTCTCGGTGTCAGGATGCAAGAGCTTACCGACGAGGTTCGCGAGGGACTCGATATCAAGGTCAAGAACGGCGTCCTCATCAGCGAAGTCATCGAGGACAGCCCGGCGGAGAAGGCCGGTATCGAGGACGGCGACGTTGTCGTCAAATTCGGCCGCAAGAAAGTGACCTCTCCAGAGGAGCTGAGCGAGCTCGTGGGCGACGCGGACGTCGGTGACGACGTGAAGATCCAGTTTTCCCGCGGTGGCAAGTCCAAGACGGTGACGGTGACGCTGGGCGACTGGTCCGACCAGCCGCAGGTGAGCTTCATGACGCCGGGCGATTTTGACTTCGACTTCGATGCCCCGTCCTTTGTCAGCTCCCTGAGGCCCTTCCGCCTTGGTGTGCGCGTGTCGGAGCTCAACTCGGACCTCGCGCCGTACTTTGGAGTGGACGAAGGTGAAGGCATCCTCATCCTCGACGTCGGCGACGAGTCAACGGCCGAGGAAGCTGGTGTGAAAGCCGGTGACGTGATCGTCGATATCGAGGGGAACGACATCCGCTCGGTGGGTGATATCCACGGAGCGATCTCGGAGATGGACTCGGGCGACGAATTCGAGATGACCGTCGTGAGAAAGAAGAAGAAGGTCAAGCTCAAGGGTGAAATGAGCGAGAGCAGCCGTGCGTTCTTTGGTGACGCCGCATTCATGCGGGGCAGCGCGCCGGGGCGAGTGGAGATCATGCATCGTGACGACTTGCGAAAAGAGATGAAGCAGTTGCGCAAGGAACTCGATGAGTTGAAGAAAGAGTTGAAGAAATCCAAGTCCAGCTAGGTCCGGCTGTGGTCCTTGGGAGAGGGGGCGTCCATCGGGCGCCCCTTTCTTGTTGTGCGACGCTAGCGGGAGAAGAGGGCTTCGTAGGCGGGCAGCAGCCTGTCGAGCGCCGCGGACATGGAAAACTTGCGACGCACCAGATCGGGACCGTGTGACCGGGCGTTGCGCAGCAGATCGGTATCGGACAAGGCCCGCAGGATGTCGCCGGCGAGAGCACCCGCGCCGGTGCCGCCGGAGAGCACCCCCGTCTTTCCTTCCACCACCAGATCCGCCACATCGCCGCTCGGCGTCGCGACGATCGGTACGCCCTCGGCGAGGGATTCGATCGCGGCGTTGGGCAGTCCTTCGTGCGCCGAGGGGAGAACGAAGCAATGGAACCTCCTCAAGACCGCTGCGACGTCGAGGCGCGGTTCGAGAAATTCCACGCACTCCTGGAGGCCGAGCCCCTCGACGCGTGTCTGGAGCGAGCGCTTTTCGTGGCCGTCGCCCATCAGGACCAGTCGCGAGCGTGGGAGGCGCCGGTGAACGTCGGCGAACGCCTCGATGAGGAGGTGCAGCCTCTTCTGCGTGGTGAAACGGCCGATGTTGCCGATGATTCTCTCGTCGTTCGCCGCGGGGAGCGGGCGCGCCTTGCCTTCGTGCAACGTCCCGGTCCAGTTGGGGATGTATGCGACGCGCTCCGGGTCGACCAGGATTCGATCGACGAGCAGCTGTCGTCCCGCTCGGGAGTTTACCAGGACGGAATCGGCCCTGCGCAACGAATGCGACAACGCGCGCGCCGCGAATCCGGTGAGCCGCAGTCGCTCGTTGCGCAGGGAGAGCATTACCGGTTTGTGAAGGATCCGTGCCGAGAGATACGCATAGACGTTTGCCGCGTCCAGGAACCCATGCACCAGGTCGGCTCCGGTGTCCTTGAGCGCGCGACCGAGCGCCCACAGCCTGCCGACGTCGCTTCCGGTCCGCCGCGACAGTGCTAGGACCGGGATTCCGTCCGCGCGTATCGTATCCGCGAACGGGCGCAAGCCCCGGGACATGGACACGACAACGGGGGTGTAGGCGTCCGGCAGCGCACGTACCAGGAGCGAGAGTTGCTTCTGTGCGCCCCCGTAGCCGAGATCGTCGATGACGTAGGCGATTTTGCGAGATGTGGCGGCCATTGCTTCCGGAATACTGTACGGCAAGCACAAGGCCGTTTACTACAAAATACTTGGGGCGCCCCGAGCGCACGTGCTACATTCTGCACGTCCCCGGAAGGGCCGCAATGCAAGCCGTCTGGTTTTCTGAAATAAAGTGGGATTACCTGAAGACCCGCAAGCAGCAAATCATCAGCCGCAAGCCGGCGGACCTGCAGCTGCTCTTTCTGGAGCCCTTCGTCAAGGGGCGGCGAAACGTTTTCCGGTTGCGCACCGAGGGTGACATTTACTGCGCGACGATTCCTTTCGTGAAGTCGGCGCCGACCTTTTTATGGCGGAGCGTGCTCGATCGCCAGTCGGCCCGCCTGGCGGTCGACCTCGTGGCCCGTACGCGCATCCAGAGCCTCCTGCGCCGGCTGAGATTCGATCCCTCGCGCGCGGGGTTCATTATCTCCAACATCTACGCCGCGGACATCGCCATCCGGTTGCCGAAAAAGTTTCTCCTGTACGACTGCAACGACGATCATTCGAAATTTCCCGGCATGCGCTCTTGGACGGAGGCGTATTTCTACCGGACGTCGAGAAACGCAGACTCGGTATTTGCGTCGTCGCGGGCGCTGCTGAAGAAAGTGGCCGGTGTCCGAGGAGCCGCCGGTGAGTGCAATTACCTCGGCAACGGTGTCGATTACGCGCACTTTCAAAACGGTGCCGGCGACGCCGGACACGTTGAAGCGGGGGCAAAGCCCCGGCTCGGATACATCGGGGCCCTCGCGCCGTGGGTGGACTTCGAAGCGACCGCCGAGCTGGCGAGGAGGCACCCCGAGTGGGAAATCATCATGGTGGGGCCGATTCTCCACCGCGTGGACGAACAGGTTCTGAAACTCACGTCGTTGCCGAACGTATTTCACCTGGCGGCGGTGTCGTACGACCGCCTGCCGGAGATCCTCCGGCAGTTTACCCTGGGACTGATTCCGTTCCGCTACAACGAGCTGACCGCAGGTGTCAATCCAAACAAGCTCTACGAGTACCTCGCGGCGGGATTGCCCGTGGTATCCACGCGTTTCTCGGAAGAGGTCCTCGACTACCCCGAGGTCGTAAAATCGGTGGACCCGGGTGATGATTTTGTGCGAGCCTGCGAGCAAACCATAGAGGCGCTGGCCGATCCAGAAAAGGCGCGCCGGATCGCCGAAAAGGCGAGAGAAAGGGCGCGCGAGAACGACTGGGACGTCATCGCAGAGACCTTCTGGGACCGGGTCCGGGAGATGATGAAGTGACCGGCGCCGGAGCGTTTGAAAGGGAGGGTGGCCATGAACGAGCAAATGGATAGCGGCGCGGAAGCGGCGCCCGCGGTGGGCGGGACGCTTTTTTCTCGCCTGGTGTGGACCCTGCAGTCGCCGAGGCTCCTCTTCGACGACATAAAGGGGGGCGTGCACTGGTGGGAGCCGTGGATGTGGGTGTCGATCGTCAACATGATCATCGCCTACATCAGCGTACCGATTCAGCTACAGCTGGTGCGTCTGAACCCAAGGGGCGTTTCCGCCGAACAGCTCCAGCAGACCGTCGAGCAGATGGAGAAATTCGGATTCCTGGGGGTCATCACCACACCGGTGGTGATCTTGATCACGGGTCTGATCATTGCCGGGGTATCCTACCTGGTGGTGAGCGTGCTTGCCGATACTTCCAGCTTCAAGAAGTTCTTTACCATCTACCTGTACGCCAGTATCGTTTCATCGCTTGGCCTGCTTGTCGGCACGTTGCTCACACGTATGAAGGGCGTCGAAAACATCCACGCACCGGAAGACGCCGTGGCCTCGTTCGGCCCGGCGCTGCTGCTCAGCCCAGGCCACAAGATTCTCTACCCGATCCTGTCGAGTCTCGATGCGTTCTACATCTGGTTCTACGTCCTCCTCGCCATGGGCGTATCGCACGTCTTCGGCGTGACCCGGCGTGCGGCGATACTGGCCGTCATCCCGTTGCTGCTGCTGTTCGTACTTATCTCGCTCGTGACCACCCGGCTGGGCGGGCTGTCGTAAACGCTTGCCCCGCGGGTTGTTGGCGCCAGGATCGCGCGGCGTGGCGGCGTTGACAATGCCTCAGGCACAGTGGTAGAATCTGGTACTAACGTATTATCAAATAGCGACCTATGGGGATGGCGGTTACAGAGGAGGAGAAATGGCGAAGGACTACGATACGGGGAGAATCCGGAACATTGCCCTGGTCGGCCACCAGGATACGGGCAAGACCACCCTTGCCGAGGCGATGTTGTACACGTCGGGAGCCATCGACCGCATGGGCCGGGTCGAAGACGGACACGCCACCATGGACACGGCACCGGAAGAGCACGAACGCAAGATATCGATACAGGCGTCCCTGGCGTTCTGCGAACACGACAAACACAAGATCAACGTTATCGATACACCGGGCTACGAGGACTTTGTCGGTGAAGTGCTCGCCGGACTCGACGTGGTAGAGGGGGCGGTGATGGCCGTCCGTGCCGACGGCGGCGTAGAGGTGGGTACCGAAAAAATATGGACGTACCTGCGAGAGAAAAATGTGCCGACGCTTTTTTGCATCAACCGCATGGACAAGGAAAACGCCGATTTCGATGCGGCCGTCAAGTCGCTGCAGGAGCATTTCGGTGCCAAGGTGTTGCCGATGCAGGTTCCCATCGGGCAGGGGGATTCGTTCGAGGGCGTAGTCGATCTGTTGAGTGGAAATGCGTTTCGCTATTCGACGGACGGGCAGGGGGCGAAGACGGCGGTGGATGTACCGGCGGAGCTGGCGGACAAGGTGGCCACGTACCGCCGCGAGCTTTTCGAGAGCGCGGCGGAGAACGACGAGAACTTGATGGAAAAATACCTCGAGTCGGATACGCTCAGCGAGGAAGAGGCGGTCCGCGGGCTGGCCGCAGGCGTTTTGGCCGGGGACGCGTACCCGCTCGTCTGCGTGTCGGCCGAGAAGAACATGGGCGCCGCCGAGCTTCTCGACTGCGTCGTGCGTTTCATGCCGTCACCCGCGGCACGACTGCGGGCGGACGCGGAGGGAACCGACGTAGAGGCCGATCCCGCAGCGCCCGCGGCGGCCAAGATTTTCAAGAACGTCTCGGAGTCGCACGTCGGGGACATGCTCTACCTGCGCGTTTACCGGGGAACGCTCTCCGGAGGCAGTGACATCCACAATTCGACGCGGAATGCCGGCGACCGTCTCGGGCAGCTCTTCTTCCTCCAGGGGAAGCAACGCACGGAAACGGACAAGATGGCTGCCGGCGACCTCGGTGCCGCGGTGAAACTCAAAAACGCCCATGTGGGCGATACGCTGTGCGATAAGGCCAGCCAGACGAGGCTGCCGGCGACCGTGTATCCCAAACCGTCCATTTTCTCGGCGATCTCGGCGGCGGCGAAGGGGGACGAGGACAAGATCGGGACCGGTTTGAACCGCTTGAAGGAAGAGGACCCGACGTTCGACGTGCGCGTGGACGGCGAAGTGCACCAGACTCTCATCTCCGGCCAGGGGGAACTTCATCTCGAGATACTCGTGGGCCGCCTCAAGTCGCGGTACGGTGTCGGTGTCGTGCTGTCGAAACCGCGCATCCCGTACAAGGAAACCATTAAGAAAACCGCCCAGGCCCAGGGAAAGTACAAGAAGCAAACGGGCGGCCGCGGACAGTACGGTGACGTGTGGCTAAAGCTCGAGCCGCTCGCGCGCGGGGAGAATTTCGAGTTCGTAGATGCGATCGTGGGCGGTGTAGTGCCGGGCAAGTTCATACCCGCTGTGGAAAAGGGGGTGGTGGCCACGATGGCCGAGGGTGTGCTCGCCGGTTATCCGGTCGTGGACGTTAAAGTCACGCTCTACGACGGCAGCTACCACAACGTGGACTCTTCCGAGCAGGCCTTCAAGGTCGCCGGGTCGATGGCGTTCAAGAAGGCGGCCGCGGAGGCGAAGACGGTGCTGCTCGAACCAATCATGGATGTCGAGGTCAAGGTGCCGGAGGACTTCATGGGTGACGTCATGGGCGACCTGAGCGGGCGACGGGGCAAGATCCAGGGAATGGAGCCGCGGGGCGCGTTTACGGTGGTCAAGTGCCAGGTGCCGCTGGCGGAGCTGTACCGGTACTCGACCCACCTGCGCTCGATGACGCAGGGCCGCGGCACCCACAAGCGGGAGTTCTCCCATTACGAGGACGTCCCGCACGAGAACGCTTTGAAGATCATAGAAGAGCACAAGAAGGAGAAGGGGCAGGAATCGTAGCCCGGGGTTGGATATGTCCGGTCATTCCAAGTGGTCAACAATCAAGCGCAAGAAGGGTGCCAAGGATGCCGCCCGCGGCAAGCTCTTCGGCAAGCTCATCCGCGAGATCACGGTCGCGGCGCGACAGGGTGGAGGGGACCCGAGTGGAAACACGCGGCTGCGTCTCGCCGTGCAGACGGCCAAGGACCACAACATGCCGCACGATAATATCGCGCGGGCGATCAAGAAAGGGGTCGGCGGCGGCGAGGGGACGCATTACGAAGAGGTGATCTACGAGGGGTACGGGCCGGGCGGCGTCGCGCTGATGATCGACACGCTCACCGACAACAAGAACCGCACCGCGGGGGAAGTACGTCACGCGCTGACCAAGCACAACGGCAATCTGGGTGAGAACGGTTGCGTGGCGTGGATTTTCGAGAAGCGGGGAATTATCTGGGTCGGCAGGGACAAGAGTGACGAGGAGACGCTGTTGGAAATCGCGATAGACGCGGGCGCCGAGGACGTCAACGATCAGGGCGACGGCTTCGAGATCACGTGCGGGCCCGCCGACTTCGAGGCGGTACGAGGTGCAATCTCGGGATCGGGGATCGAGATCCAGTCCGCGTCCATCGGGCGCCTGCCCTCCAACGTGGTCTCGCTCGAGGGGGAGGACGCGCGCAAGATCATCCGCTTGATGGAGGCGCTCGAGGAGCTCGAGGACGTGCAGGCGGTCAGCGCCAATTTCGACGTGCCGAGTGAAATCCTGCAGGAAGGATAGCCGGACGCGGGGGAATCGTTGCCATGTACAGAATTCTTGGCGTGGATCCGGGGAGCGCCTGTACGGGATACGGAATAATCGCAGGAGAAGGTGATCGCTTCAGCTACGTCGCGTCGGACGCCATCGTCCTTGCGAAATCGGGCGCCCGGCATGAAAAACTCCGCTCGATTTTTCAGGCGCTGGAACGCGTCATCGAAAAGCACTCGCCCACACACCTTGCCATCGAGGATGTTTTCTACAGCAAGAACGCCCGGAGTTCGCTGGTGCTCGGGGAAGCCCGGGGAGCGGCGATCCTGGCGGCGGCCCTGCGCGACGTTCCCGTTTTCGAGTATTCCGCCCGCGAGGTCAAACAATCGGTAACCGGCAACGGAGCGGCGGATAAGAGTCAGGTAGCCTATATGCTTGCGAGGATACTGGAACTCGGACATCCGCCCGAGAGCAACGACGAGTCGGACGCACTCGCCGTGGCGGTGTGCCACGCGTTCAAGAATCGCGAATGGAGCGTGCCATGATCGCTTATTTGAAAGGACTTTTGGTGTCGGCGGCCCCAAGCTGCGTGGTAAGCGTGGGGGGCGTCGGTTTCGAGTTGCAAATACCGGACAAGGACCGCGTAATGGTCTCGCAGGCGCAGGGGGAGGTGTCGTTTCACACCTATCTCCACGTGCGTGAAGATCAACTGACGCTCTTCGGGTTCCTGCGGCGGGAAGACCGCGAGCTGTTTACGCGGCTCATCGAGGTTTCGGGCGTCGGCCCGAGAATAGCCATTAACATGCTCGGTGAACATCCCGCGGAGCGCATCGTGACGGCCGTGATGGGTGGCGATCACGATTTCCTGCGCTCCCTGCCGGGGTTGGGCCGCAAGACGGCCGAGCGCCTCACCGTCGAGCTCAAAGACAAACTCAAAGACCTTGCCGGTGACGCCGGCGCCGGTGTACCATCGACGGCGGTCGCGGTCAAGGAAGAAGCCATTCTCGCGCTGACGACGCTGGGCATGCCGCGCGCGAACGCCGAAAAGGCGCTCGAGCACGTCGATTGGGAATCACAAGACGCGTCCAGCCTGTCTTCGATCGTCAAACAAGCGCTCAAACACGCGACCGGCATCTAGGTAGTTGTTTTCAAGGATCGAGGAGCCAGTGGCAAAGGAACGCGTGACCAACCCCAGGTTGTCCCCGGAGGAGTTGAAGAGCGAAGCCCTGCTGCGGCCGAAGAGGCTCGCCGATTTCATCGGGCAGGAGGAGCTCAAGGCCAACCTGAAGGTTTTTATCCAGGCGGCAAGGGAACGCGGGGAGGCGCTCGATCACGTGATCTTCTACGGCCCACCGGGGCTCGGAAAGACCACGCTCGCCTATATCGTTGCCAACGAACTAGAGGTTCCCATCAAGCTCACGTCGGGTCCCGCTTTTCAGAATTCCGCCGAGCTGCTTGGCGTCTTGAGTCACGTGGAGCGGAACCAGGTCGTTTTCATCGACGAAATTCACCGGCTGCCCCGGGTTCTGGAAGAGCACCTCTACCAGGCGATGGAAGAGCTGCGCTGCGAGTTGATCGTAGACAAGGGCCCCAACGCGCGTCACTACACCCTGAGTCTCGAGCCGTTCACGCTCGTAGGGGCGACGACGCGCGTCGGCATGATCACCGCGCCCATGCGCGACCGTTTCGGCGTCGTGTTCAGGCTGGACTTCTACACGCCGCAGGACCTCGAGCGCATCGTGCTGCGCTCGGCGGGACTACTCGAGATTGAAATCTCCACGGACGGGGCGGCCGAGATAGCGCGGCGTTCCCGCGGTACCCCGCGTATCGCCAACCGCCTGCTGCGACGCACCCGTGATTTCGCCCAGGTGGAGGGCGAAGGTGTTATCGACGCGAAGATAGCCGACTACGCATTGGGCCGGCTCAAGGTCGACAAGGTGGGACTCGACGAAATGGACCGCCGCATTCTCGTCAACATCGTGGAAAAATTCGGGGGCGGGCCGGTGGGTATCGGCTCGCTCGCCGTCTCGGTCAGCGAAGAATCCGAGACGATCGAGGACGTCTACGAACCATTCCTGATCCAGTCCGGTTTCTTGAAACGCACGTCGCGGGGACGCGTGGCGACGGAGAGAGCGTTGATTCACCTCGGGATCTCCGCTACCGCGCGGGAAGACTCTCCGCGGCTGCTGTGATCCATGCGCCTCGACGCGTTCGATTATTCGCTACCCGCATCACTCATCGCGCAAGAACCCCTCGCCGACCGGCCCGCGAGCCGGTTGATGGTAGTCGACCGTGGCACGGGAGGTGTGGCCCACGCGCGTTTTGGCGAGTTGCCGCGTTTCCTGGATGCGGGGGACGCCCTGGTGCTCAATCGCTCCCGGGTCATTCCCGCGCGGCTCCTCGTGCGGCGCCCTTCCGGCGGGCGCGGGGAACTCCTCGTTCTGCGCATCGTGGGTGAAAAGCGGTTTCTCGCCACCGGACAGCCGCTGCGCGCGATGCCGGAGGGTACCTCGCTGCACGGTGACGGCGCGGACTATCTGTGCCGTGTCGTCCAGCGCAGGAGTGAACGCGAGCTGCTCATCGAGGTAGAATCCGGCCATACCGTTCGCGAAGTGCTCGAAGGGTTCGGGCACGTGCCCCTGCCGCCGTATATTCAACGCCCGGACGAGGCGCTGGATCGCAAGCGCTACCAGACGGTATACGCGCGCGAGGAAGGCTCGGCCGCGGCGCCGACAGCGGGGCTGCATTTTGACGATGAACTTCTCTCCAGGCTGGAGAGGGCAGGGGTTGGCGTCCATTTCCTTGTGCTTCACGTGGGTCTGGGGACGTTTCTGCCCCTGACGCACGACGTCGTGGAGGAGAACTCGCTGCACCGCGAGACCTTCTCGGTCGACGGGGCCCTCATCGACAGCCTGCAGCGCGTCAGGCGTGAAGGCGGCCGGGTCGTCGCCGTCGGTACGACGAGCGCGCGAGCACTGGAATCACTGGCGTTGCAGGGACGTTTCGAACACTACGACAGGCAAGCCACTTGCCACGGCGATACGGACCTGTTCGTCCGACCCGGTTTCGATTTCGCAATCGTCGACGGCTTGATTACGAACTTCCACCTGCCGAAGTCATCGCTGCTCGTTCTGGTCGGGGCTTTTCTGGGCGTGGAGAAGACGCTCGCCTGTTACCGGCAGGCGGTGGAGAAGGAATACCGTTTCTTCAGCTATGGCGACGCGATGTTCATCCGCTCAACCCGTGCTCCCCGCCGGCCTGACCGGGAAGGACCCGTCGCAGGATAGTGAAGCCGTTACAGGTGTGGTAGTGCTTGATCAGCCACCCGTTCTTGAAGTCCAGGAAGTCTTGCGTCTCATCGAACCGCGTGTCGAAATACTTTTCCAGCGCGCGGATGACGCCACGGTCGTTGTCCCAGCCCCGTCCCATGCTGCCATTTTTCCTGCGGTAGACCTCGCGCAGGTTGGTGTCGTGCAGGAGAACGGTTGCGTGCGTCGAGAGCAACGGGAACCAGTAGTTGATTTCATCCACGGTGTGTCCATGGAGGTGGCTGGTATCGATGAAGAGCAGGTCGATGCGAGGGTCGATGCCACGCTCGGCGCACCATTTCCCGAAACGGCCCGCGAATTCCACGTCGTCACTCCTGACAAAAACCGCGCTGCCGCCGTTGGCGACGTCGGCGCAGTCTTCGATGTCGACCGAGACGAGCCTGGAATTGCAAAGGCGTGCCACGCGTTCGAACACGAACGAGCTTTCTCCGCCTCTGACGCCCAGTTCCACGATCAGGGAAGGCTGCGCGCCGAGCGCCTCGACGAACATGTTTACCAGGTGGTCGCTCACGTCGGTACCAACGCGGGCGCGCTGCCGGATCTCGTTCAGCGCGGGCAGGCCCGAGGGCGCAACGGCGCCGTTGGAGTTGGGAGGCCGCACGAAGTTGTTGAGGATGATATAGTACTTGTAGTACTTGTCCCGCAGGTACGCCCTTGCCGTTCGGGGCGTTCGAAATGCTTTCAATATTCTGACGATTTGAGACATGGGGCCCGCGGCCGGTCCGGGTTCGAGGCAAAATCCCTTGCAATTTGCGGGGAATAGGTTACAAGAATGGTCTCGTATATGTAAACCACATTTGGCGGTTTCTCGAGGCGGGGC
Source organism: Candidatus Krumholzibacteriia bacterium (assembly GCA_046754105.1). Classification (GTDB taxonomy): domain Bacteria; phylum Krumholzibacteriota; class Krumholzibacteriia; order WVZY01; family WVZY01; genus JAZGDW01. The sequence goes on along the minus strand of JBHHVD010000086.1, from coordinate 1,484 downwards.
GCTGATGGACGACGACAGGATAGAAGGGGTTGTGAGCGACGAGGCGGCGGAAGGATCCGCCGGACTGCTCGGGGAGCTTGTGGGCAAGCTGCGCACCGATACGCTCCGTTACATCCCGGCGGCGATCGTGCCGGCGGCGATCAGCGTGGCGAGCGTATCCATCTTTACCCGCCTCTTCGACTCGCTACGGTACGGGCGCTACGCGCTCGTCATCTCGATAACGAGTATCACCGTCATGCTGCTGTCGGGCTGGATCGGACAATCCGTGCTCCGCTACCTTCCCCGGTTCCGGGCCGAGCAACGGCTCGGAGAATTCATCATCAAACTTGCCGTCGTCCTCACGGGCGTGGCGCTGGCCGTGACGGCCGTGTTTTTCACGCTGAAATCACTCGCCGGGCACCGCGTGGACGCATACGCCGCGTTTCTTTTTCCCGCCTGGCTTTTGATCGTCTCGGAGGTCGTCTTCGTCAGTTACGGGGCCGTGTACCAGGCGAGTCTGTTGTCGCGCGGCTACACGGCTCTCAAGGTGTCGCGTTCGGTGCTGCGGCTTACGCTGGCGCTGCTGTACGTACTGTACGTGAACCGCGACGTGACGGTGCTGGTCGCGGCGGCCGGCGTGGCGAACCTGGTGATGATCGTTCCCATGCTGGCCCGGCTGGGTATCTGGCGGCACGTGGGCATGGTCACCCGGGCGTTCGATACGGGCTTCCTGAAAATGCTGGCCGCGTTCGGGCTGCCGATGATGGGTTGGATGATTGCCAGCCAGGTGTTGGGGCTTTCCGACCGCTTGATCATTGCCGCCTTTCGCGACGATTCCGAAGTGGGAATCTATTCGGCCAACTACAACCTGGTAAGCACGGGGTTCGGGCTGGTGTCGGGACCGATACTCACCGCGTGCTATCCAATCATTATCAACGCCTGGGAGCGGGGGAACCGCGCGGCGATTCCCTCTCTGATCTCGACGTTCTCGCGCTACTACCTGTTCGCCGTCTTGCCCGTCGTCGTGTGCCTTGCCGTGTTCAGCCGGGAAGTCGTTGCGGTCCTCCTGGGGGAGGGCTTTCGCGAGGGCCATACCATCATCCCCTTTATCATCACAGGTGTCGCCGCGTGGGGATTGTCGATGCTTGGCCACAAGGGACTCGAGATCCTGGAGAAAACCGGCGTGATGCTGCGCCTGGTCACCGTCGCGGCGGGTGTGAACATCGTTCTGAACTTCATCGTCATTCCCAGGTACGGGTATCACGGGGCCGCCGTGACGACGCTGGTCAGCTACCTGACGTATCCCGTGATGGTCTGGTGGGTGTCGAGGCAACACATCCGGTGGTACGTCACGCGGCGCACAGGGGTAAACCTCGTCGTCTCCGGGGCGGCGATGACCGCCGCCGTCTACGGCGCGCGCGTGCTTCTCGCAGGCAGGATGCCGCCGGTTGCGGCCGTGGTCGCCGCCGTGGTAGCGGGATTGCTATTGTACGCGGGTGCCCTGC
>JBHHVD010000085.1:0-12817 GCA_046754105.1 Candidatus Krumholzibacteriia bacterium | reverse complement strand
GGCAACCCGATGCACCCGATAAACCACGGTGGCATTTGTCCCCAGGGCGCATCCGGCCTGGATCTTCTCTACCACCCCGACCGGATTCAACAACCGCTGCTCAGAGACGCGAAAGGGGGCGGGTGGCGGCCGGCGAGCTGGGAGGAGGCGGTGGCGAAGGTCGCAGGAAGGCTCTCCGGCTTGAGAGAGGCGGGGACACCGGAACGCGTTGCGTTCTTCGTGCCGGAGGAGCGGGGGCTGGTGTATGAAATGGCGTCTCGCCTCATGCAGGCCGTGGGGTCACGGAACCTCCTGGCGCTCGACGAGGGCCAGGCCGATTATCTCCCGTTCGAGATGCTCTTCGGGTGGAAATCGGTCCCCGAATACGATATCGAGAACACGCAGTACCTGCTGAGCTTTGGCGCGGATTTTCTCGAGGACGGCGCCTCCCCCCTGCACGGGATCCACGCGTACAGCAAGATGCGGGACAGCGCGGGGCAAGGACGCGGCAAGTTCACGTTCGTGGACTCGCGCCACTCGCTGACCGCCGCCGCCGCGGACACGTTCTTGCCCGTCAAGCCGGGGACCCACGGCGCTCTGGCACTCGGCGTCGCCTACGTCGTCATCAAGGAACGCTATTACGACGCCTCCTTCGTCAGGCAACACGTCGACGGGTTCGAGGCGTGGACCGACAAGAACGGGAAACGGAGAGACGGGTTCAAGTATCACGTGCTCGAGAACTACTACCCGGAGCGCGCCGCCCGCATCACGGGGGTTCCGGCCCGGAGAATCGTGGACGTGGGCCGGGAATTCGGGCGCACTCGGCCCGCCGTGGCGATGATCGGGCGTCACGGCTCGGGCGGGACGAACGGCCTCTTCAACGCGCTGTCCGTTCTCGCGCTGAACGCGCTGGTAGGGAATATCGAAAAGAAGGGCGGCTTGAGAATCCGGAGGCGCACTCCCTACAAGACCCTCGACCCGGTCGCACCGGACGCGGTCGCCCGAGCCGGGCTCGACAAGCCCGCACTGTACGACGACGTGGGCAATCGCTATCCACTTCACAACGACCGGGCGATCACGTTTTGTGAGGCGGCGGAGGCCGCCAGTCCCTACCCGATAGACACGCTGTTCGTCTACGGCACGAACCCGCCGTTCGACCATTCCTACTCGCGGCGGATGGGCCGCGTGCTCGAGAGGGTGCCGTTTGTCGTCTCCTTCGCGAGTTTGATGGACGAGACCAGCGAATACGCGGACGTCATCCTCCCGGAGCACACGTATCTCGAGCGATGGATGGACAGCGGCGCCACGCCGGGTGTTCGTTTCGGCCACGCATGCGCCGGACAGCCGGTCGTAAAACCGTTTTACGACACCAAGAACGCCGGTGACGTCCTGATCGATATTGCGAACGGGGTGGGTGGAAGCGTGGCGAAGGCGTTTTCCCAGGAGAGTTTCTTCGCGGCGCTGCAGGACCGGTATCACGGGATCTTCGCGTCCGGCGAGGGCGCCGTCGTCTCCGGGTCGTTCGAAGAGACCTGGATCAAGTTTCTGAAGGAGCGGGGATGGCAGAACCTCGTCTACGAGTCGTTCGATGAGTTCTGGAAGGTGCTCGTGGAACGGGGCGGCTGGTGGGACCCGGTAAGCGACGAACTGCCGGTGGACAAGGCGCTGCAGACCGAGAACGGCCGGATATCACTCGGGCTCTCCGCGCTCGCGCAAAAGAGCCTGGACGGCGCCGGGACGACGGAGGAGCGACTCGCGCGGTGGGGGATCCATGAATTGGGTGATGCGGCCTTTCTGCCCCACTTCGAGGCGCCGAGTTTCCCGGGCGACGAGAAAGAGTACCCGTACAGCCTCGTCGTTTTCGGCCTGCTGTCGAATCGGCGCGGCTCGGGGTCGTTCTCGCCGCTCCTCCAGGAGATGTTCGGTTACTACCACCGCGTGTACTCGGGATCCTGGATCGAGCTGAACCCGCACACGGCCCAAAGCCATCGTATAGAGGAAGGCGACCGGGCCGAGGTCACTTCCGAGCATGGATCCATCGGCGCGCGCGTGGTCTTCAACGAGATGCTCGAACCCGAGACCGTTGCCGTGCCCTTCGGCCAGGGCCACACGTCGGGGGGGCGCTACGCGAAGGGCGTCGGTGTAAACCCCTACGAGATCCTCGCCGAGATGAGCGACGACGTGTGGGGACGGCCGGTGAGGATGGCGACGAGGGTCAAGATCCGAAAATCCGAAAGGACGACGTGACATGCCCCGTTGGGGAATGGTGATCGATCTCGACAAGTGCACGGGCTGCGGCGCGTGCGTGGCGGCGTGCAAGACGGAGAACAACGTGGCCGTGGTGTCGCCGAAACTGAGCGCGGAGAACCGGAGCATGTTCTGGATGGAAATGATCAAGATGACGGAGGGCGAGGAGTACCCGGATATCCGCGTGCGATACATCCCCAGGCCGTGCTATCACTGCGATAAGCCGCCGTGCACGCGGGTGTGCCCGGTCCGCGCCACCTACCGCGCCGAGGAAGGGTTCGTCGCGCAGATCTACAACCGCTGCATCGGCTGCCGCTACTGCATGGCGGCGTGCCCGTTCACGGTCAAGGTGTTCAACTGGTACAAGCCCGAGTGGTCGGACGAGCGCAAGCAGTGCGTAAATCCCGACGTCTCCCTGCGGCCGAAAGGAGTCGTGGAGAAGTGCACGTTCTGCTACCACCGGCTGCAGGTGGCCAGGGAGGAGGCCCGTAGCGAGGGCCGGACGGTAAAAGAAGAGGACTACACGGTGGCCTGCCAGGATTCGTGCCCCGCGCGAGCGATTTATTTCGGCGATCTGGAAGATAAGACGACAAAGGTCTACGAGCTCAGCCGGAGCACCCGCGCGATGCGGATTATGGAGGATCTCGGCACCGAGCCCAAGGTGTACTACCTGGAAGAAGGGGAATAGCGTGACGCCGACGGATCTGGGACGCGAAGAAGCCCTGCTAAAACCGCTGCACCGGGTCTCGCCCAAGCTGATGGTCCTGGTGGCCATCCTGAGCCTGCTGGTGGTCAACATGTTCGTCACCTTCGGCCGCCAGGTGGGGCTGGGGTTGGGTGTGACCGGCATGAACCACCCGGTGACCTGGGGGTTCTACATCGTCAATTTCGTCTTTTTCATCGGCATCAGTCACGCGGGCACACTGATCTCCGCGATTCTCAGGTTGTCGCAGGCAGAATGGCGGCGGCCGATCACGCGCATGGCGGAAGTCATCACGGTGATCGTGCTCCTGATCGGTGGCGTGCATCCCATTATCGACCTCGGCCGGCCCGACAGGGTCCTCAACGTGTTTTCGTCCGGCCGCCTGCAGTCACCGCTGCTGTGGGATGTCACGGCCATCTCCGCCTACTTCATGGCCAGCACCGTTTACCTCTTTTTGCCGCTGATTCCCGATATCGCCATCCTCCGCGACCGCGGCGGGCGGCTGCGTCCCCTGTACAAGTTTCTCTCCTGGGGCTACGTCGGGACGGAGCGCCAGAAACACGTGCTGGAAAAAGGCATGACGGTGATGATGGTCATCGTCATCCCGATCGCCGTTTCCGTCCACACCGTGATCTCATACATCTTCGCGATGACCGTCCAGCCCGGCTGGCACAGCACGATCTTCGGACCGTACTTCGTGGTCGGCGCGATATTCTCGGGCATTGCGGCCCTGCTCATCGTGATGATCGCGTTCCGGACGGCGTTCCATCTCGAGGACTTCCTCAAGCCGATTCACTTCTCGTACCTCGGCAAGCTCCTGATGATCATGTCGCTGTTGTGGTTTTACTTCACCTTTTCGGAATATCTGACCGGGATCTACGGGAGCGAGCCCCACGAGATACGCGTCATCAAGTTCAAGTTCACGGGCACGTACGCACCGTTTTTCTGGGGAATGCTTGTCACCAACTTCGTCATCCCGGTGGCGCTCCTCGCCGCGCCCAGGATCCGGACGATACGCAACATCTTGATCGCGAGCATCTCGGTAGTCATCGGCATGTGGCTCGAGCGTTTGAACATCGTGGTTCCTTCCCTCGCCAATCCGCGACTGCCCATCGATACGGGGTTTTACATACCGACGTACACGGAGTGGTCGTTGTTTGTGGGAGCCATCGCCATCTTCGCCCTGGGGTTCATCGTGTTCTCCAAGCTATTTCCGCTCATCTCGGTGTGGGAGATGAAGGAGGGAAGGAGCCACGGCGTCAGGGAAGTCACGGAGAGGGTCGAGAGCTACCTGCCGGGGGGCGGCGGGAAGGCGGATCTGAAGCCTGACGCAGGGAAGCCGTAACGGAGGCTGCGCAATGAAAAACAGGCTGGTCTTTACACTGCAGGTCATGTCGATGCTGGGGATATGGATCTTCGTTCTGGGCATCGCCGCGTGGGTTATCCACCTGATCCGTATTGCGAACACGCTGCATGACGCGGAGACGGCGTCGGTGGGGATCAGCCTGGTGGCGATCCCGGTATTCCTGACCGGTGCGAGCGTGCTTACGTACGTGTTCGTGGGGCTGCAGCGAGGGAAGAAGGAATAAGGTCCGTGCCCGGACGGATCGGACCAGAACGCGTGAAAGGAAACGGACACTTGCGACACAAGGTTTTCGAAACGTCACGATGTATCCGGCTTGTGGCCGCATCGGCGGTTATGCTGCTCGGGGCGGCCGCCTCTTTCCCCGGCGCGGCGCGTGCGGAGCGCGACTCGGAATGGCTGCCGTCCGAGCCTTTGAAAGGCCGCATCGTTTTTGAGGAGAAGTATTGCACGACCTGCCACTCCATCGCCGGCACGGGTGGTGACATCGGTCCGGATCTCGCCGAGTCCTACTTCGACGGCGGCTTCCTCGACCTGGCGTCCATCTTCTGGGGGCATATCCCCGACATGGTCGTGGAGTACAAGCGGGCCAACCTCGCCTGGCCCCAGTTCACCGAAGAAGAGGTCGCACACCTCATCTCGTATCTCTACTACCTGCGGTACCTGGGAACGCCGGGCAGCGTGGCCCGCGGCCAGGAGTATCTCCAGTCCAAGGGATGCTTCCGGTGTCACAGCGTCGGCGGAGACAACGGCGGCCATCGTGGCCCCGGGCTGGACCGCCTGAAGAAATACGCCTCGCCGATCTATGTCGTCCAGGCGATCTGGAATCACGGTCCCAAGATGCAGAAGATGATGGCCGAAATGGGGATCGCACGGCCGAGTTTCACGGGGCAGGAAATCTCCGACATCAGCGCCTACATCCGGGCCGTGAGCGACTGGACGATGCGGGAAAAAATCTACCTGTCCCCGGGCAACCCCAACGACGGCAAGGTGGTGTTCGCGCGCAAGCGTTGCGACGGGTGTCACTCGGTCCACGGCGTGGGTGGCGGCGCCGGCCCCGCAATGGACGATGTGGACCTGAGCATGAGTGCCACGGATATCGCGGCGATCATGTGGAATCACGGCGCCGAGATGCTGAGCACGATGCAGGAAGAACGGATCGCGTGGCCGACGTTCAGCGGCAAGGAGATGGCCGACCTGATCGCCTACCTCTATTTCATTAAGTTTATCGACCCGAAGGGAGACGCGGCACATGGCCGGCAGCTCTTCGGAGATCGGCAGTGCGTCTCCTGCCACGCGATCAAGGGCATCGGTGGGGAGGTCGGGCCCGACCTGACGAAGCGACTCTCGATGCGGCGTTCCGGGATCGCGGTCCTTACGACGATGATCAATCACGCGGCCAAGATGTCGGAGAAGGTGCTCAGCCAGGGCAAGAAGTGGCCGGTGCTGACCGGCCAGGAGATGCGGGATATCTTCGCCTATCTCGCCGCCTCGACGGAACGCGGTGCGGCGGAGTAAATCGTCGGATTCTCAAGCAAAAGCGAGGTGCAACGTGAGTTGTCTGAAACGCTGTGGATTGTACGCTCTCCCGTTTGCGATGCTTCTTCTGGTGCTCGCGGGGCCGGCCCGGGCCGAAGAGACCGGGCACGCCTACATCGGCAGCAAGAAGTGCAAGAAGTGTCATCTAAAGCAGCACAAATCCTGGGCGACGACGAAGATGTCGAACGCGTACGATCTCCTCAAGCCGGGCGCCCGTGCGGAGGCGAGAACGAAGGCGGGGCTGGACCCGGACAAGGACTATACGGCGGATGCGAAGTGCCTCCCCTGCCACACGACGGGCTACGGAAAACCGGGCGGGTTCGTGGACATGGAAAAGACGCCGTACCTGGCCGGCGTCGGATGCGAGATGTGCCACGGTGCCGGCGGCACGTACGTGGCCGACGCGCACATGAGCACGAAGAACAAGACGTTCAAGAAGGCGGATCTCGTTCCCCTGGGGCTGGTGGACGTGGTCAGCAAGGACCAGTGCGTCGTCTGCCACAACACGGACAGCCCGTTCGTGGGCGACGATTACGTGTTCGATTTCGAGAAGCGCAAGGCCCAGGGCACCCACGAGCACTTCAAGCTGAAGTACGATCACTGACCGGCCGATGCGGGGCGTGAAGTCGGCCCATCCGCATCGGGACGGCGGTGATCCTCGCTCGCTCCTGCGAACGTCCCGTCGACAACCCCAAGCCCGCTCGATCACCGCAGCGGCGTTCTATCTCCCGGACTGCGTGCGCACGGGATCGCGCGGGCGCTTCGGCACCTTCTTCGGCTCGCGCTTGATCGCCGCCATCACTTCCTCGATGGCGCGCTCGAGCTGGGGGTCGCGGCCGTCGAGTACCGACTTGGGATCGTTCTCGACCACGATGTCCGGGTCGACCCCGTAGTTCTCGATCGCCCATTCGCCCTCTGTATTGATAAAGCCGTACTCCGGCACGTACACCGATCCGCCGTCGAGCAGCGGTCCGTGGCCCGAGATGCCGATGACCCCTCCCCAGGAGCGCTTGCCGATCAAGGGTCCCAGGCCGGCCTGGCGGAACATGGCGGGAAAGATATCCCCGTCCGAGGCGGAGGTCTCGTTCAAGATACACACGAGGTGCCCGTTGAACACCGTCGCCGGGTATGGTGAGGCGTACTCGTTGTTGCGCGAGTAGTCGAGACTCAAGAGCTCGCGCCGCAGACGCTCGATCAGCATCTGTGACACGTTGCCGCCGCCGTTGCCGCGTACGTCGATCACGAGGCCCTCTTTTCGGATCTGGCCGTAGAACCACTTTATGAACTCGCGGATGCCGTTCGAGCCCATGTCGGGGATGTGGAGGTAGCCGACGCGCCCCCGGGTCGCCTGGTCCACCTTTTCCCGGTTCTTCTCCACCCAGCCGAGGTAGACGAGGCTGCGCTCCTGCGTGATGGGGCTGTAGGTGATCTTGCGTGCGCCCTTCATGGACGGCTTCGCACTTAGGGTCAGCTCCACGGGGCGGTCGGCCTTGTGGAGGAGCATCCGGTAGGGATTCTTACTTGCGGTCAACTCTTCGCCGTCGATCGCCATCACGTAGTCGCCCTCCCTTACGTCCATGCCGATCTCTGTTAAGGGCGCGCGGTAGCGGGCCTCCTCGTTCTGGCCGCGGAGCACCTTCGAGATACGGTAGCGGCCTGCCTTGGCGTCCAGCTCGAAGCGCGCACCGGGCAGCGCGGCCCGGGGCCGGTCGGGGATCTCGTAGTCGCCGCCGGCAATGTAGGCGTGGGACACGCTCAGCTCCGCGATCATCTCGCCCAGCACGTAGTTGAGGTCCGCCCGGTGGGCGACGTGCGCGAGCAGCGGGCGGTAGCGCTCGCCGATCTCTTTCCAGTCGTAGCCGTTCATGTTCTTGACGTAGAAAAAATCCCGGAAGCGACGCCACACCTCATCGAAAATCGTCTCCCATTCCTCCGCCGGCACCCGGTCGACCATGAGCCCCGCGGTCGATACGGTCTTCTTGTCCCCCGGCTTGGGTTTGGCGTCGTAGAGGTTGTAGGCGCCCGACTGCCGGACCAGTACCGTCTTGCCGTCGTGCGACACTGCGTAGCCCGAAATATCCTCGGCCACGGTGCTCTCCTTGCGGTCCTTCATCGAAAAGATGCGCAGCGACGCGCGGACGTCGCTTCGCCTTCCGTAATAGAACGGTCCGCCTCGCGTGTAGAGCAAGTGTCCCTCGATGGCGTGCAGGTTGTAGTAGTTGTCGTCGGTCACCGGCACGCGGGTGACGCGTTCGGCAAGGCCGTCGAAGTCGATCTTGATGGGCTCCTGTTTCTTGTCGTCGCCTTTGTCCTTTTTCTTATCCTTCTTCTTGTCGTTCTTGCCGTCCTTGTCGTCGCCCTTAGCGTCGTCCCCGGTCGACACCTCGTCGCTCTCGGGCGGGAAGGGGTGCTTTACGTCCTTGCGCAGCGCCAGGGCGAATATGCCCGACTCGCGGTCGACCAGGTAGTTCCACTCGAGCGAACCGATTTGCGGAGCAAACTGGCGGTCGCTCAAGTAGTAGAGGTAGTCACCCGACGGGTCCCATACCGGCTCGAATTCGTTGAAGTATGGGCCGGTTACGCGGCGCAGCTTGCCGCCCTTGACGCTGTAGATGTAGATAGAGTTGAAATAGTTTTCGTCGGTCAGGCTGAAGGCGAGATGGCCGCCGTTCGGTGACCACGTATAATCGGTGACCGCGTTTACCTTCTGATCGGCCACCTGGGTCCGGGTCTTGTTCTTGACCTCGACCAGGAAGATGCGGCCGTTCTTGTCGCTGAAGGCGATCCGCTTGCCGTCCGGCGACCACACGGGGAGGTATCGCATCTCGCCGCCGTTATCGGTCAGTCGCTCGACCTCTCCCGACCCGTCCTGGTTTACGACATAGAGCTCCTCTTCCCCGCTCCGGTCCGAGATGAACGCGATCTTCTTGCCGTCCGGGGACCAGCGCGGCCACTTGTCGTGGGCGCTCGAGGAATTGGTCAGGTTGCGGGTCGGTCCCTTCTCGATCGGCGCCGTGAAGATGTCGCCCCGGGCGGCGAATAGGGCGCGTTTCCCCTTGGGGCTCAGGGCGAAGGCCTCGATGTTGCCGCCGGCCGATACGTGCGCCGGTCGCATGGACACGCCGTCGTTGGGGACGCGGATGGATATGGCGAGCGATTTGCCCGAGGCGACGTCGAAGACCCGCAGCTCGCCGTTCAGCTCGTAGACGATACGGCCGCCGGCGCCGGCGCTCGGCCAGCGCACGTCGTAGGTGGCGCTTCGCGTGAGCTGTTCGGCGTTGCCGCTCTGGGGGTCGTACGAATAGAGGTTGAGCGTGCCGTCGCGGTCGGAGGAAAAGTAAATCTTCTCTCCGATCCACATCGGGTCGCGGTCGCTTCGCGGGTGGTCGGTGACTTGTGCCGCCTCGTACGTCTTTAGGTCGAACACGTACAGGTCCTGCGCCCAGCCGCCCTCGTAGCGCTTCCAGGTGCGGAAATCACGGATGAGCGGCGAGTACACGACGCGGTTGCCGTCGGGTGAGAAATCGCCGGCGCCGGAGACGGGCATCGGCAGCGGCACCGGCAGGCCGCCCGTGGTCTTGACCGTATAGAGCCGGGTGTCGGTGAGGTCCCATCCGTAGCGCATCGAGCGAAACAACACGGCACTACCGTCCCGCGTCCATCCGTAGACCTGGTTGTCGAAACCCCAGCGCGGGGGCAGCGGGCCCCGCGCCGGGTAGTAGGTAAGCTGCTTCGGCGCTCCTCCGGCCGTGGGGATGACGTAGACCTGCTCGTCGCCGTCGTACTGGCCTGTGAACGCCACCCAGGCGCCGTCGGGGGAGAACTTTGGGAACAGCTCCTGGCCGGGGTGGGCTGTGAGCCGCGCCGCGGTGCCGCCGGATGTGCTCGCCACCCACAAGTCACCTGCGTGGCAGAAGACGACCTTGTCCCCGTGGATGTCGGGGAAACGCAGCAGGCGGGTCTGAGCGGTGCCGAGCGCCGGCGCCAGGAGCGGTGCTACGAGGTATACGGCTACAATGATAAGTTTGCGTGAAATCATTACGGAATCCTCCGTCATCGTGGGTAACGCCAGCGGGGAACGTGCGGGCGATCTCGTGCCAAGTAAACCGGTCGAGCATATCATACGACCCCCAGCCGGCGCCAGACGCTCGTTTGCTGCGGGTGGCCGCGGGGGATCCTCGCTCGTTCCAGCGGCGGTCCGTCACCCCGTCGGCTGCTCGCCCTCCATCGGCGACAGCACAGGCTCGCGGCCGCCCGCGGCCGCCGGATTTCGGCGCTTGACCCGGGCCCGGATTTCCTGGTATATAAATAGGCACGCGGACGCGCTCCGCAGGGTAAATTCGGCGGTTTGCGAGTGGCCGGCGGGCACGGGTGCCCCGGCCAATCGCGAGTGGTTCTGTTATCGGGAGGTATGTGATGAGTGGGGTAAACAAGGTCATTCTGGTCGGCAACCTGGGTGCGGATCCGACGATGCGCTACACGCCGAGCGGCACCGCAGTGGCCAATTTCAACGTGGCCACCAGCGAGAATTTCAAGAACAAGAACGGGGACAAGGAAACCCGCACCGAATGGCACCGCGTGGTCGCATGGGCCCGCCTGGCCGAGATCTGTAACGAGTACCTGAAGAAGGGAAAACAGGTCTACATCGAAGGCAGGCTTCAGACGCGCTCGTGGGAGGACCAATCGGGAACCAAGAAGTATTCGACCGAGGTCGTGGCCAATAACATGGTGATGCTGGGACGGGCCGGGGACGCGCCCATGGATGTGCCCTCGCAGAATTTACCCCAGCAGGAAACCGTAGCCGAAGGGTCCGCGTCGACGGGCGACGAAGACGACCTGCCGTTCTAGCTTCATCGCGTTCGCCTCGACACATATATAGAGAGAGCCGGGGCCCCTGGCCTCGGCTCTTTGTTGACATCTCTTCTGCAAACCAATCAAGGTGCGCCGCTAGCTCAACTGGCAGAGCAGCTGACTCTTAATCAGGAGGTTCGGGGTTCGAGTCCCTGGCGGCGTACCATTTTCCACAACAAGTTACGGCGTTTTATCCGAAATCAGTTTTAGGTCGGGTCGCACTTTTCTGGCACTTCCATAAAGGCTAAGCATCATCCGCTCGACCGCTGTCTGTCTGTGCTCGGGTGACGGATGCGAATACTTGAGCGTGGTCTGGATAGAGGCGTGGCCCATGATCTGTTTGAGGGTGTGCAGGTCCGCCCCAGACATGACCATTCTCGTGGCGAACGTGTGTCGCAGGTCGTGGAACCTACACGGCTTGATACCCGACTCTCTGACCGCCCGCTGGAAGGCAGTTTTTACATCCTTGATTGCTTTGCCCTGGAACCGGAACACCGGCCCGTAGTCTCGTTCGATCCGCCGGAAGAGGTTCACGACGGGGCTGCTCATCGGCACGTGCCTCACTCTGCCCGACTTCGATTTCCTAACCGTAATAATCCGGTCTGTGAAATCAACATCTTCCCAATCGAGCTGCAGCAGCTCACCCCTTCTCATCCCGGTATACACCGCAATGTAGATCAGGGCTCGGATGTGATCGGCGGCGGCCTCGACTAGTTTATGCTCTTCGTCCACGGTCAAGACCCGCATCGGCACTTCCTCGACCTTCAACGCCCTGATCTTCTTGGCTGGGTTCTGCTCTAGCATCCCCCACTCGATCGCCATGTTGAACATATAGCGTAGCAAGGAGAGGTCGCGGTTAGAGGTCGCCCTTGACCGAGTTTTCAATCTCTCCGATCTGTACCGCTCTATGTCCCATTGTGTGATTTCGTTCAGGCGCTTCCGGGCGAAGAAGGGTTTTGCGATGCGGAGTGCGTGTTTGTCTCCGCGCCAACTCTTCTTCTTGGACTTGGCGTGCAACAAATAGGTCTCGCAGAAGTCACAGAATAGCGGTGAGCGTTTTCTGGGGGTGATTTTGTAGCGCCCCTGTGCGATTTCCGCCTTGCGGATGGATAGGGCGTGCTTTGCCAGGGTTTTGGTTGGTCCGACAATTTCTTGTTTGCGGCGGCCCTTGTAGACGTAGGAGATACCGTAGCGCAGTTGGCCGGTATGGGTCTTTCGCACGAAGATCCCGCGCTCCAACCACTTGATCTTACCGGGCTCCAAGTCTTTCATCGTGACGCTTGCCAAATAAGGGCGATCAGGACGGCGATGACCCCAACCAGTAGGATGATGCGCTCTTGTTTCTTGACCGATCTCTGTGGTTCTGGTTTGGGTAACCTGTCTGCGATTCGGTTTGTCGAGTAGATGATTCCTGCGGCGGCCAGGCCAACGGCCATAATAAGAAAGAGAATGATCGCGCCGATTTCGTGGATGGAGCTCTGGGCGCTAACTAGCACCAACAAACCCCACGCCCCAACGGTGAACGAGACTACAATAAATGCCGCAACCAGCATCATTTCTCCCCGTCTATCAACTGTTCGATCCGTTTCGTGTACGCACCGATCTCGCGGATACACGCCCGAACCATTTCGTCCTTGGAGAGCTCGTGATCTAGCCCCAGGAGACTATCGAGTGTTACGCCAAACGTATTCGCCAGGGCGACCAGGCTTTCGATGTCTGGCTTGGCATCGCGTCCAGCCTTGAAGCCCACGAACCACTTGCTTATAGCTTCCTCGCTGAGGCCCGAAGCCTCTGCGAGCGCAGACTGGTTTGGCTTCCCAGACTTTTTGACCCACCCCTTTTCCACCATCAGTTCAATGATACGGTCCATTAGCGGTGTTGGCATACGACCCCCTGGTGTTTATGACCCTACCCCCCATTATTGCTGTCTATTCGCCTGCTGCGGCCCTTTACCACCGCCGGGGCTCTTATGATGAACAGTATCACAGAAAAAGTGGCTCGTGAAAAAATAAATAGCTTGGACAGTGATTTACTAAGGGGGAAGGGATGCCAGCCACAACCAGCTCGCCCATACAGAAGGTGAACCGCCCCGGTTTTTCCGGAGACGTGGTTACGTGACTCCGACCACCCTGGCC
>JBHHVD010000084.1:0-13263 GCA_046754105.1 Candidatus Krumholzibacteriia bacterium | reverse complement strand
CGGGTCCTGTCAGCGAACAGCCCACCCGTGCTCGAAGGCTGCGCGCGGGCGGGCGCCCGTTCGCTGCCACCCGTGATGACCGTGGGTAGCCGAGGGAAGTGGAGCGCGGGTCGGGAAACAATCAACAACGCACCGGCCGCAGTACGAGCCACGGCCGGTTGACAGCCGGCCGTGCGCCGCCGGCCGCCTCACCCTACCTCGGTCCCGCACCACGCACAGAAGTCCCAGTAGTCGGAGGCTACGCTCCAGCGGCATTTCTTGCAGCGGCCCTCGAATTGCGGGATGCGCCACGGCCTCAGCTTGACGTGGCACCACGGACAGTAGCGCATCCAGCGCATGATCTTGCGCTCCGCGCAGTAGCGATTCGGACATTTCCTTACGTACCGCTTGTCGTCCGTCATCCACACGTCCGACCACGTGAATTTCTTCCCGTAACACCAGGGGCAGTAATCCCACTCGTCCTTTACACCGTGCTCGCAGCGCTTGCACACAGCGGTGAACGAGGTCAGGCCCTTGAACGAGTTCTTGTCCGTACCGCACCACGGGCAATTCATCATGAATTCCGATATGGGACCCGCACACTCGGCACACTTGTATTTCAGGTCGAGCAGATTCGCGTATTTCGTCGAGAACTCCAGCTCGCGATACTTGCGCCACGGCATCATCCGCTTGCGCGAGTTGGCGTTCTGTGCGCCGTTCACGCGAGTCTCCGCGGCCAGCACGTCTTCGTACATCGATATCGCGTCCGGATACCGGTCCGGCTCGTCGAATTCGAGCGCCTTACGCACCACCTTGCGAACACCCAGCGGCACGCGCCGGTTGAATTTCTCCTTGCCGTCGAACGGCCACTGGAAGGGCCAGCGTGGAAGCACGCCGGTGATCATTTCGTAGAAGACCAGCCCGAGTGAGAAGATATCCGACGCAAAACTCGGGTGCCCGTAGATCTGCTCGGGCGCGAAATAGCCGTGCGTACCCGCGTCGGTGCCGATCGACTTTCCCACCTTCTGCATCACCTTGGCGATGCCGAAGTCACCGAGCTTCGCGACGTTTCCGGGAAAAATAATGATGTTGGCGGGCTTGATATCGCGGTGAACGATATTGTGTTCCTGGACCTCTATCAGTGCTTCGAGTATCTGTTTGAGCACGCTCAACGCGAAGTTGTAGCGGATGCTGCTTCGCTTTCTCTCTGCCAGCGTCTCTCGCCCCAGCTCCGAAACGAAATAGAGGCGTCCATCGAAAATATCCGCGTTCTTCAATTTCAGGACGTTCTTGTGGTCGACTTTGGACAAGAGCCGAACCTCCTGCTTGAAATAGCGCAAGAGGTCGCCCGCGCTGTCGGACTCGTTGTATATCTTCAGCGCGACGTGCTGCCCCTCGACATCATCGTACGCCTTGTAAACGACACCGAATGCGCCCACGCCTATTCTCTTGAGCAGCTTATATTTTCCCACACGCCTGCCGACGTACAGGCGGCGTTTTGATTTCGCAATCTGCATCATGGTTCATCAAACACTTTTAATCTGGGCATCCCGCTCGCTCGTCCCTTGCCGAAAGCAACAATCGCGCCTGCCAACCGCGCGCAAAACGCTTATCTAACGCATACTATCACAAGGGGTTAAACAAAGGCAAGCCTCATCGGCAATGTGGCACCGTCCTTGCGTAACTGCCCCTGCACCAGGGAGGAGACCGATGCACTTCGGCAGAGGCAGACGCAGGACCGTGGTGGTCGACAAGCGTTTCCAGTACGACGCGACCGTCATTGGCGTCGTATACATCCTCGCGGCGGCATTTTGCCTGTCGCTCCCCATCATCAACCTGATGCGTTCCATGAATCTCGTGCTCGCGAGCCAGAGTCCCGACATGATCGCAATCTACCACGCCCAGCACAGGTACACCGTACTGGCGCTGGTGGGCTTTCTGGCGGGCCTGCTGACCCTGTGGATCGCTTTCAGTATCTGGCGCACCCACCGCGTGGCCGGACCGGTCGTCAAGATCACGCACCACATGCACCAGCTGGCCGCCGGCGACATGGCCGGCCGCATCCGGCTACGGGCCAAAGACGAGCTGAAAGCCCTGGCCGAGTCCTTCAACCAGATGGCAGAGAGCCTCGAGGGCCGCGAGCGGACGATCCGGCTGAGGATCGACCAGGGGATCGAGAACGCCCGCTGCAAGCTGGATGGCTCGGCGCCGGCCGGCGACGCCCTGAACCGGCTGTCCGCAGAGGTCTCACAGGCGTTCGAGCAGCGTTGCCAGATCCCGGCCACCAGCCACCCACAGGCGGCATCGGAGGACGCGGTGACGTCCGACGCCGTCTAATCCCCGGGTCGCCTTTCCGCGCCCCCGTTGACAAGCACACCCCCCAAAGTGACGACCCATGTCCGCGCTTGTGCCGGGCTCTAGAATGCATTATATAATAGAGAGATAGCGACCCTTCCCATCTCGAGGAGCGAGCAATGACGGAATATGTTCCGGGTCTCGCCGGGGTGCCGGCGGCGCGATCCTCCATCAGTTTCATAGACGGAGAGCAGGGCATTCTCGAATACCGGGGCATCCGGATCGAGACTCTCGCGCAGCACAGCACCTTCGAGGAGACCGCCTACTTGCTTCTCCATGGCAAGCTGCCCGGCCGCGACGCGTTGCGCCGCTTCTCGGAAACACTCGGCGAAGCCCGCCGGCTGCCACCCGCGCTTGAAGGTCTCATTCGTTCGTTTCCAAAGGGTGCGCGTCCGATGGAGGTGTTGCAGGCTTGCGCGGCCGCGCTCGGGACGTTCCTCCCCGAGGCCGATTACGGGCGAGCGGACGCTCGCGAGTGGGCCGCAGTCGAGATCATCGCCAAGATCCCGTCGATCGCCGCGGCGTTCGAACGATACCGGCGGGGAGAGGACGCCATCGAGCCGGACCCGGGTCTCGGTCACGCGGTCGACTTCGTCCGCATGATCACGGGCAGCGAGCCGGACGGGCAGAGAGCGCGTGTCATGGACGTTGCGCTCATCCTGCACGCCGACCACACGATGAACGCCTCCACCTTCGCCGCACGGGTGACCGCTTCCACCAACGGCTCCCCGTTCGCCGTCGTGTCGTCGGCGATCGGCTGCCTGGCCGGTTCCCTGCACGGCGGCGCCAACGAGCGCGTTCTCATCCAGTTGCGGGAGATCGGGGCCGTCGACCGCGTGGAGGAGGCCGTCCGCTCGATGGTCCTCAAGAGAGAGAAGATCATGGGGCTGGGCCACCGCGTCTACAAGACCAAGGACCCGCGAGCGATAATCCTCCAGGGCCTGGCCACCGAGTTGTTCGAGACGACGGGGAAATCGGATGTGTACGACCTCGCCGTGGCGCTGGAGAACGTCGCCGGTGAACTGCTGGGCCACAAGGGCATCTACCCCAACGTGGATTTTTACTCCGGCATCGTCTACGACAAGCTCGGCGTGCCCCGCGATCTGTTTACCCCTGTTTTCGCCGTCTCGCGGGCGGCCGGGTGGATGGCGCACTGGCTAGAGCAGATGCGCGATAACCGCCTTTTCAGACCGCGCCAAATCTACGAGGGCAGCCGGGATGTGACCTACGTGCCCCTCGCCGAACGCTGAACCCGAGCGGCAGGTGGCGGCTCCTCCGGGGTGCGGCGCCTTATAATTTTTGACATATGTCGTAATTCCTGATATTACTCAAGTCTGCAGTGGTTTTTGCCGAGTGCTCTCTGCCCGCTCGAGCGCCTGCCGGCCCGCAAAAGAGGCACCATTCGCCCACACCGACCAGGCACCGAGAGCGGCGTCGGTAGCCGTCGCCGGGAGCCCGGCGGGCCCGGACGGCCCACAGCGTAAAGCACACAAAAGGACTCGTTGAAATGGCAAGGACGGACAACAAGCGAACGCCCGATTCGATCTCGACGGTGAACCAGGAATGGCTCGAGTCGATGGACTACGTGTACGAGCACGACGGTCCGGAACGGGTTCGCGAGCTGATCAGCCTGCTGCAGATCCGCGCTCAGAAATACGGCATCCAGTCGCAGTATCCGGGCAACACTCCTTATATCAATACGATTCCCCTCGAACAGCAGCCGCCCTATCCCGGTAACAACGAGATCGAACGCCGCATCAAGTCCATCATCCGCTGGAACGCGATGGCCATGGTAGTGCGGGCCAACCGCGAGGAGAGCGGCATCGGGGGGCACATCTCGACCTACGCCTCGGCGGCCAACATTCTCGAGGTCGCGTTCAACCACTTCCTGCGGGCGGGCGGCCCCGACCACTCGGGAGACATCGTGTACTTCCAGGGGCATGCGTCCCCCGGCATCTACGGCAGGGCGTTCCTCGAAGGCCGGCTCACCGAAAAGGACCTCGAGAACTTCCGCCGCGAGCTCAAGCCCGGGGGCGGACTGCCCTCGTACCCGCACCCGTGGCTGCTGCCGAATTTCTGGCAGTTCCCGACCGTGTCCATGGGGCTGGCGCCGATCATGGCCATCTACCAGGCGCGCTTCAACCATTACCTCTACAACCGCAAGATCAAGGCGACTGCGAAGGAGAAGGTGTGGGCGTTTCTCGGGGATGGTGAAATGGACGAGCCCGAGGCGATGGGAGCGCTCACCCTCGCCTCCCGCGAGCAGCTGGACAACCTCGTCTTCGTCATCAACTGCAACCTGCAGCGTCTCGACGGCCCGGTCCGCGGCAACGGCAAGATCATCCAGGAGTTGGAGGCGGCGTTTCGTGGCGCCGGGTGGAACGTCGTCAAGGTCATCTGGGGCGACGACTGGGACCCGCTACTGGAAAAGGACACCGCGGGGCTCCTCGTCAAGCGAATGGACGAATGCGTGGACGGCCAGTATCAGAAGTACACGGTGTCCGACGGTGACTACATCCGAAGCGACTTCTTCGGCAAGTACCCCGAACTGCTAGAGCTAGTCCAGAACTACTCGGACGAGCAGTTGCGCAAACTCCGGCGCGGCGGGCACGATCCCAAGAAGGTGTACGCGGCGTTCAAGGCGGCGGCCGAGCACAAGTACGCCCCATCGGTCATCCTGGCCCAGACGATAAAAGGCTACGGCCTCGGCGAATCGGGCGAGGGGCGCAACATCACCCACCAGCAAAAGAAGCTGAACGAGCAGGAGCTGCGCGAGTTCCGCAGCCGTTTCGCGATCCCGATCTCCGACGAAGCAGTGGCCGACGCGCCGTTCTACAAACCGCCCGCCGACAGTGAAGAGCTCAAGTACATGCTCGAGCGGCGCAAGGAGCTGGGCGGTTTTCTGCCCAACCGCACGGTAAAAGCCAAGCCGATAAAGACGCCGCCCGAGGAAATCTTCACCGAATTCTACGAGGGCACGGGCAAGCGCGAGATCGCCACAACCATGGCCTTCGTGCATCTCCTCTCGAAGCTGCTCCGCGACAAGAATATCGGCAAGCACATCGTACCCATAGTGCCCGACGAAGCGCGCACGTTCGGCATGGAATCACTCTTCCGCCAGGTTGGGATATACTCGCGGCTCGGCCAACTCTACGAGCCCGTGGACCGGGAAAACCTGCTCTATTACCGCGAGGCGAAGGACGGGGCGGTGCTCGAGGAGGGTATTACGGAGGCGGGTTCGATGTGTTCGTTTCTCGCCGCCGGCACGTGCTACGCCACGCACGGCATCAACATGATTCCGTTCTTCATCTTTTACTCGATGTTCGGGTTCCAGCGCATCGGCGACCTGATCTGGGCGGCAGGCGACATGCGTGCACGAGGTTTCATGCTGGGCGGAACGGCCGGGCGCACGACACTCAGTGGCGAGGGACTCCAGCACCAGGACGGGAACAGCCACATGCTGGCCTATACCGTGCCCAACCTGTGTGCCTACGACCCGACCTTTGCCTACGAGATAGCCGTCATCATCCGCGAGGGGATCCGGCGCATGTACCAAGACCAGGAAGATATATTTTATTACCTGACCGTCATGAACGAGCCGTATCCAATGCCGGCGATGCCGGAAGGCGTGAAGGACGGTATCTTGAGAGGAATGTACCGCTTGAAGAAATCTCAGAAGAAACGCGCCGTACGCCGTGCGCACTTGCTCGGCAGTGGCGCGATACTAAATGAGGCGATCAAGGCGCAGAAGATCCTCGAGAACGAGTACCAGGTGGCCACCGACGTGTGGAGCGTGACCAGCTACCGGGAACTCTACCGAGACGCCGTCGACACCGAGCGCGACAACCTCCTGCATCCGGGTAAAAAACCAGCCACGCCGTACGTCGGCAGGCTGCTCGAGGGGGAGAGCGGCGTATTTGTCGCGGCGTCCGACTATCTAAAGGCGCTGCCCGCCACCATCGCACGCTGGGTTCCCGGTCGCTTTGCTTTTCTCGGCACGGACGGGTTCGGGCGCAGCGGTTCGCGCGAGGCACTCCGTGATTTCTTCGAGGTAGACGCCCGCTACATCACGCTGGCGGCCTTAAAGGCGCTGTGCGACGAGAAGAAGCTCGATCCGGGAGTGGTCGAGAAGGCCGTCGGCGATCTGAAAATCGATTCATCCAAGGCAAACCCGCATATTTCCTAGCAGAGAGGCAGTGATGATCAAAGAGGTCCGGCTACCGGAAATCGCCGAGAATGTGGAAACGGGTGATGTAATAAAGGTGATGGTCGCGCAAGGCGATGAGGTCGCCGCGGACCAGCCGCTCGTCGAGCTCGAAACGGACAAGGCGGTACTGGAAGTCCCCTCGCCCTATGCCGGAACGGTCACGGAAATACTGGTCAGCGAGGGGGAGACGATCAAGATCGACCAGGTGATCGTCAAGATCGACACCGCCGCGAAGGAAGAGTCCAGGACGCCGAAGAAACGTCCCGATGTACCAAAAAGGGAGACACCCGCCGTTCGCGCCGAGCACCCGGCACCGACGCCGATCCGGCCCGAGGCGCCTGCACCCACCGCATCGACGACTCCCGCGCCACAGGTGGCTGAAGCAAGCGCTACCGGAGCGATCGCGGCCGCGTCACCTTCCCTGAGGCGGCTGGCCAGGGAGCTCGGGGTCGACATCCACGACGTGTCTGGATCGGGACCCGGCGGCCGCATCCTCAAGGACGACCTGACCACGTACGCGAGAAACGTCGTGGCGGGCTCCAGCGCGGCCACTCCGAAAACGGCCGCGAACGGGGCGACGGAAAACACGAAGTGGGGGCCGATCGTCAGGGAGCCGATGTCGAAGGTACGGCAGGTCACGGCGCGCGCCATGAGCCACGCGTGGACGACGATTCCCCACGTCACCCAATACGACAAGGTCGATATCACCGAGATGGAAGCGATCCGCAAGCAGTACAACAAGAAGATCGAACCCAGCGGCGGCAAGCTGACCATGACCGCCATCCTGCTCAAGGTGGCCGCATCGGCGCTCAAGGTGTTCCCGCAGTTCAACTCCAGCATCGACGCGGACAAGAACGAAGTTATTCTCAAGCGGTACTACCACCTCGGTGTAGCCGTCGATACGGATCGCGGGCTGCTGGTCCCCGTGGTGCGATCGGTGGACGCAAAGAACATCGCCGAGCTCTCGACCGAACTCAACGACCTGGCCGAGCGGGCCCGAAACAAGAAGCTCACGCTGGAGGAGATGGACGGGGGAACCTTTACGATTTCCAATCTCGGCGGCATCGGCGGTACGAATTTCTCACCCATCGTCTACGCGCCGCAGGTCGCCATCATGGGCGTGGCGCGCAGCCGAATCGAGCCGGTATACGCGGACGGCCGGTTCGAGCCGCGGCTGATGCTGCCGCTCTCGGTATCGTACGATCACCGGATCATCGATGGGGCCGACGCGGCGCGCTTCCTGCGCTGGATCGTGCAGGCCCTTGAAGAACCGCTCCTGTTGGCCCTCGAGGGTTGAGACCGCCGCGCGGCCCAACACACACCATCACCGGACGAAACTGGGGGAGGCTCATGGCGGCAGAATCAAGAGCGGTACAGGTAGCGGTTATCGGAGCCGGGCCCGGCGGATACGCGGCGGCGTTTCTCGCCGCCGACCTCGGGCTGAGCGTCGCACTCATCGACCCGGCCCCCAATCCGGGGGGTGTTTGTCTCTACCGCGGCTGCATTCCCTCGAAGGCGCTGCTGCACGTGGCCAGGGTCGTCTCGGAGACGAGAGAGGCGGCGGACTGGGGTGTGACCTTCAGCGCGCCGCAGATCGATTTCAAGAAGACGGGCGCGTGGAAAGACCGCGTGGTCCAGACGCTGACGGCCGGGCTCGGCCAGCTTTGCAAACAGCGCAAGGTACGATACGTACAGGGCCGCGCGAAGTTCACCGGCTCCGCCGCGCTCGCCGTCGAGACGGCCGACGGCGCGGTGGAAACCGTAACCTTCGAGCACGCCGTCCTCGCGACCGGTTCGAGGCCGGCGGTGATACCCGCGTTGAACCTCGACTCGCCACGAGTCCTCGATTCCACGACAGCGCTGGAACTCGACGACGTGCCTGCTTCCCTGCTCGTCGTCGGCGGCGGCTATATCGGGCTCGAACTGGGGACGGTATACGCGACGCTGGGCTCCCGCGTGTCGGTGGTCGAGATGATGCCTCAACTCCTGCCGGGCGCCGACGCCGACCTCGTGCGGCCTCTTCATAAACGCGTCGAGGGGCTTTTCGACTCGCTCATGCTGGAGACGACGGTTACCGGACTCAAGGATCTGAAGAACGGCGTGAGGGTGGCCTTCGAGGGGAAGAACGCCCCGGTGAAAGAGATGCTCTTCGAGAGGGTACTGGTGGCCGCCGGCCGTCGGCCCAATTCGGGCGATCTCGGCCTGGAAAACACACGGGTAGAAGTGGATGAGAAGGGCTTTGTGCGTGTCGACTCCCGTCGCCGCACCGACGAGCCGTCCATTTTTGCCATCGGCGACGTGGCCGGCGAGCCCATGCTCGCGCACAAGGCGTCCCACGAGGGCCGCCACGCGGTCGAGGTCATCGCCGGCAAGGACGTCGTCTTCGAGCCGCAGGCGATACCGGCCGTCGTCTTCACCGACCCGGAAGTGGCGTGGTGCGGGCTGACCGAGTCCGCGGCACGGGCGTCGGGCCAGGAGGTAAAGGTGGCAAAATATCCGTGGGCGGCATCCGGGCGGGCGAAGACCCTGGGCAGGGGCGACGGCCTGACCCGGTGGATCGTCGACCCAGAAACCGAGCGTATTCTCGGCGCCGGTATCGTCGGCCCGGGAGCGGGCGAGCTCATCGCCGAGGCGGCGCTCGCCATCGAGATGGCCGCCACCATCGGCGACCTCAAGCTGACCATCCATCCCCACCCCACCCTGTCCGAGACCCTCATGGAAGCGGCGGAAGTGTTTTTCGGGCAAAGCACGCACGTCTACCGGCCGAGCCGCGGCTGAACGGGAGCGTTTATGGCACCGGGCCAGATTATCACATCGATAGCGCGCATAAACACCGGTGACCACAGACCCTCGGTTCCAAGATCGCCCGGGTTGCGAACCACGTTTGCCCTTCTCGCGGTGGCGGCAACGCTTACCGCCTGTGGGGGCGATTCGTCCGCACCGACTTCCCCCCCCGGGCGGATGACCTCCTCGTGGGGCTGGGACGGCCCCCTCGCCCGCAACAATTCATTGTGGAGCGTCTGGGGCACCCAGGGTGGCGAGTTGTTCGCCGTGGGCGACGCCGGTGCCTCACTCCACTTCGACGGGACGGCGTGGTCTCTCACGCCGGGTGGTGTGCAGGCGTCCCTGCGTGGGGTGTGGGGGTTTTCACCGACGGATATCTACGCCGTAGGCCAGGTCGGCGGCACGCAGGGAGCGGTGTTCCACTACGACGGATCCGGGTGGAACGCGGAAGCGATTCCTGGCGTGCCGGCCTTGAACGATGTGTGGGGTTCGTCAAACACCGACATCTACGCAGTGGGCGTGTTCGGAACCATCCTGCATTACAACGGCGCAGACTGGCGGGAGGTCGTGCTTTCGCCACCGTCGACCGCGACCCTGCACGGTGTGTGGGGCGCCGCACCGGACACCGTCTTTGTCGCGGCAACATCGGGAATCCTGAGCTACGACGGCAGCAACTGGGTGGAGACGACCCTCGGCAGCCTGCGCGACGTCTGGGGAGTCTCGGGTAACGTCGTGTTCGCCGGTGGTCTCGGAGGAACCGTATTCCGCTACGACGGCCTGCAGTGGTCCCCCACTCAACTGCCAACCAATCAGATTATCAACGGCCTGGGCGGGGTGGCGGCCAACGAGGTGTACGCCGTAGCGCTCGGCGGCATCTATCGCTTTGACGGCAGCGAATGGACCGACGCCCGCGCGCTCACCAACGAGAACGTTCTGAGTGTGTGGGCCGGCTCGAGCGCTGGGGTCGCCGCCGTCGGGTCAGCCGGTGTCATTCTCGATTACGACGGAGTTGCCTGGACGTCACCTCGCGAAGGCGAGACGTCGACCCTGTACGGCGTCTGGGGTGCCACGATGCAGAGCGTATTCGCCGTTGGCGAGTTTGGAACCATCCTTCACTTCGACGGCAATTTGTGGGGCCCGGACTCGAGCGGCACAACGAGCGACCTGTACAGCGTGTGGGGTCTTTCGGCCACCGAGATCTACGCGGCCGGGGACGGCGGCACGGTCCTCTTCTACAACGGCGCCGACTGGACCGACATGAGTCCCGGTGTAGTGGACTTGCGCGGGGTGTGGGCAAGCTCGACCCGCGACGTCTATGCCGTCGGCCCCCGGGGCAGTGTGCTTCACTACGACGGCGGGGGCTGGACCACCGTCCCGACCGACACGCTCGGGACGACGCAGCCGTTGGAGGGTGTCTGGGGAACCTCGGCCAGCGACGTGTTCGTGGTCGGGCTCAACGGCACGGTGGCCCATTTCGATGGAACGACCTGGCGTCTGCTCAAGGGTCCCAGTCCCAGCTACTGGTACCGCGACGTTTGGGGCACTTCGGAGACCGATGTGTACATCGTCGGAGAAGGATTGTCCCTACCCGTGGGCCCGCCCGCCAGGGGGCACGGCGGCGGTATCATCGTGCACTGGAACGGCCACCTGCTGTCACAGATGGCATTCGGCATCATCCAGCAGGACTTGCTCGATGTATGGGGAAGCTCGACGAGCGAAGTGATCGCCGTCGGCGACATCGGCAACATCTGGTCGTTCGGCGGAGTCGACTGGTCCGAAACATCGCCGATCGGGGTCCTGACGAGTAACTGCGTGCAGAACATCTGGGGGCTCGCACCGGGTCATGCGTTCGCCGTCGGCCAGAACGGAACCATTCTGAGGTTCAGCCCCTGAGGCCGGAGGGCTTGTGCGGATACCAGCGGGGCCTTATACTCATGTGGATCGTGCGCCCACCCACGCGCCCCGCGCTGCCTGTCACTCGACAAAGGAGAATCAAATGAAGGGTTCGCTCGACCAGGCCCGTGCGCCGATGCGAGCCGCGGGTTTCCTCTTGATCGCGGTCGGCTTCGCGTGGCTGGCGGCGGGGTGCGGGGGCGACGACCCGGTCACCGTCTCGCCTGCCACGGGCTCGGTGGTGTTCCATTTCGACCAGGAGGTCGACGGCACGCCGCTCGTCATCCAGAGCAGCCAGACGAATTTCCCCGACACCAACGCGGCCGGCAATCCGTACAACGTGTCGTTCCTGCAGTATTTCGTCTCCAACCTTCGACTGCATAACGCGAACGGCAGCACCTTTGGCACGAACAAGGTTCATTTCCGGGACGCGAGCGACGACGCGGGCACGCGGAGCCGCACATTGTCCGGCGTTCCTTCCGGCACGTACAACGCGGTGTCGTTTACGTTCGGTCTTGACGCCAAGACTAACGTGACGGACGCACTGCTGCCGCTGCTCGCCCTCGAATGGCCGTCCAACTGGGGCGGTGGCTACCATTATATGGAAATGAACGGCCAGTATTTCAACGGCTCCACGGCAGTCTCGTATCGAACCCACACCGGCCGGCGCTTCATCGAGATGTCGGGGGACCCCTCCGGCCAGGGCCCGGACAGTGTTGCTTTTCACCACTTCTTCGAAGTCTATGCGCCCGTCCCACCGTTTCAGGTCGACGGTGATACGTGGGAATTGCAGGCGATCATGAACGTGAACGGATGGTACGAGAATCCCCTCTTCGATCTGAGCACGTTCTTTGCCACCGGAACCGAGGGCATCATGGTAAACCTCTTTGCGCAGGACCTTTTGATGGAGAACGGATTGACCAACGTCTACCGGGTCACGGATCCGGTCAAGCGGCGGCAATGACTATGAAACAGCGTATCCAACCACTCGTGGCCTGCATCGCTCTGCTCGCGTCGTGCTCGAGCGCGGAAGATCCGGCGACCGCGGGCGGCTGGCCGCCGCCGGACCCGCTGACGATCGACGCGCCACGCTTTCCGGCGATGCCCGTAACGCCCGGCAATCCGCTGACCGTCCAGGGAGTAGACCTCGGCCGGCGGTTGTTCTACGACCCGATCCTGTCGGCGGACAGCAGCCAGGCGTGCGCCAGCTGCCACCAGGTTGGGCGCGCGTTCAGCGATTCGCTCCGATTCAGCCTCGGGGTAAGCGGCCGGCCGGGTGGCCGCAACGCCCCCGCACTGACCAACGCCGGCTGGCTGACGTCCGCGTTCTGGGACGGGCGCGCCCGGACGTTGGAGGACCAGGCGTTCGAACCGGTCATAAACCCGGTGGAGATGGAAGAGACGTGGGACAACGTCGTTGCCAAGCTACAGGCACGTCCCGATTACCCCGACCGCTTCGGACGCGCTTTTGGCAGCGACGTTATTACGCAACAGCGCGTGGTCCAGGCCATCGGCCAGTTCGAGCGCACGTTTGTGTCAAACCGCTCCAGGTACGACCGCTGGCTCGAAACCCGAGATCCGGCGGCCGCCGGTTTCAGCGCCGCGGAGGATCGAGGCAGGCTTCTGTTCAACACCGAAGCCGGTGACTGCTTTCATTGTCACCCACCCAACGCGCTCCTGACAGACAATGACTTTCACAATACGGGTCTCGACTCCCCGTTTGTCGATCTCGGGTTGGGCGAGGTGACCAAGAACCCGAATGATTTCGGCAAGTTCAAGTCGCCGTCCCTCCGGAACGTGACCCTGACGGCGCCGTACATGCACGATGGGCGTTTTCAGACCCTGGAAGAGGTCGTGAATCACTATAATTCCGGCGGGTTCTCGACGCCCACCATCGATCCGCTGCTGCGAAAGAGGGGTGTGGGGCTCGGGCTTACGCCGCAGCAAGTGAGTGACATCGTCGCCTTTCTACACACGTTTACGGACACGTCGTTCCTCAACGACACAACGCTCAGCAATCCGTTCGAATAGGCATTACGGGCGTA
>JBHHVD010000083.1:0-13353 GCA_046754105.1 Candidatus Krumholzibacteriia bacterium | reverse complement strand
CGCCCGAGATCTACCGCCTGGACAACCACACGACGACGAGCCGCACGGCCGTCGAAGCGGAGCTGCTTCGTCTCGAATCGTTTTGTGAGGCGGCTGCCGTGCCGCTCTACGGGGTGCTGCGGCAAGGCGGCGGTGTGATCCGCATCGAGCGGACCCGGTTCGGCGGCTACCTGCAGTGGACCGGCCCGGACGTGAGCCCCGCCGGAACCGGCCGTTGAGATTTCCGGGGCGTACGGACGCGCGTCCTATCGTATGTATCCCACGGCCCGCAATTGCTTGATGAGTTTCTGAGCCTGCTCGTCGTTTTCTTCGTCGCGGTCTTCCGCCAGCATGGGCTCCAGCATGCCACCCACGGCGTGGGCGAGAGCGTCCGCGAGCAGGCGCGCCCGGCCGGGCTCGGCATCAATCAAATTGACGAGCTCACCGGGATCCGCCTCGAGGTTGTAGAGCTCCGCGGGCACGCCGTCGATATCCACCATCTTGTACTCCCCCTGGTACGCGACCCGTACATCCCTGCCGGCATACTTGTACTCGTAGCTCGACAGACGGTTGACGCGGCTGTTCTCCAGCACGACGACGCCGTTGTCGAACGTCTCCGCCGGGTGCGCCGTTTCCGGGAGCGGGACGCCGATCTCGCCGAGGATTTTCGAATACAACTCCACGAGCCCCGTGCGTCGCACGACTCGCCGGCCGCCGTCCCGGCCGTTCGGGTAACGGATGATGAGTGGGACATCGGCAACTTCGCCGAAAAGCCAGCCGCCGTGGCCGGCCAGGTCATGCTCTCCAAACGAGTGGCCGTGGTCGGAGGTGATCACCAGAATGGTGTTCTCATACACCCCGAGATCCTTTAGCCGGGAGACCAAGCGGTCCAGTTCGTAGTCGAGCGAGAGGATTTCGCAATCGTAAAGCGCGAGCCAATGATCGCGCTCCCTTTGACTCAGCGGGCGCCGGCCTTCGAGCACCCCCGCTTCCATTACTCTCTGGCTCAAAAGGAACCTGCGGATGGGACCGAAAGCACCCTCGAAGGCCTTGCTGAAACGCAAAATCGGGTTGAGCGTACTGTGCGCATCGAAGTAATTGATGAACATGAAGAACGGCCGCTTGTAGTTTTCGTCCAGCCACCGAAACACGAATTCGTTGTTCTGACCCGCGCGTCTCTTCCCCACCGAGGAGAAGAAATCCGCGGCGAGCCGGTTTACGATCTGGGTCAGAAATGGAGTGCCGACGGGAAGGTTGTCCTCGTAGTAGTCGAACCCCTGGGCCAGGCCGTGAACGCTAGAACAGTACGGGCCGGCAACCACCGCTCCGGTGCTGTAACCGGCGGCCTTCAATACTTCCGCCAGCGTGATGGCGCTCGAACTCAACCTCCCCGTGCCCCAATCGGCGGAAAGCTCGGATGGATACCGTCCGGTGAAGAGTACCTCGTGCGACGGCAGCGTCCACGCCGCGTGCGTGGCGGCCTTTTCGTAAACGACCGCCGAGCGCGCCAGCTCTGTCAGACGCGGCGCCGTCTCCCGTTCGTAGCCGTAGAGTCCGAGACTTTTCGCGCGGACCGTGTCGAGCGTGATGAGCACGACGTTCGGCATCTCTCTCGTGGGTGAGACCGCCGCCACGCCACCGCGCGGCGGGATGACCCTGCCGGCGGCGGTGCGAAGGTGCTGTGCCACCGTCAGAGCAACGAGTCCCAGGGCCAAAAAGAGTCCCGCCGCTCCCGCCACTCTCCGCCCACGAATTCCCCTTCGACGAAGTGCCCCCAAGAGCTTTATCAACGGCCAGCGAAGGATCACAAAGGCGATGCCCGCACCCACTACCACTCCGAGCAGAATGAGAAGACCAAGCGGATCCAGAAGGCCGATCCGGTCCGTCAGGACTCGTTGTTTTAGGTGCGTCGTGTATCCCGCGGCGAGAAGAGCCGCAACGACGAGGACACCCGTGTCGACGGCAAGATCCTTGCTGCGGAACCAGCGCGGTGCGGCGCGGCCCGCCAGGTGCACGAAGAGTGCCACGAACGCGCCCAGAATCGTCCCGATCGCTACATAGGACAGAAAGCTTCCGAGCAACATAAACCCCTCATCGACCACGCCGAAGATGAGGCCGTGTTGCGACATCAGGTAGGCAGCTTCCATCGCGGCCGCAAAGCCGGCCACCATGCTGCCGGCAAAGGCGCCGCCGAGAAGAGTTCGTCTCAACGCGTGGTTCTCCCGGGTCAGGGTGCTGTGCGGGCTAGCCGCTGTGGCGTAGCCCGGCGGTTCTGGGAAACCGCCCAACGGCATGACTTTTGAAGTGCCGAGTATACCACGGATGGGAGCTTCACCGCGACCCGGGACGGGGTGCGCGCTCGCCTATTGCAGCAAGACCATCTTTCGCGTCAGCTTGCGGCCTGGAGCCGAGAGCCGGTAGAAGTACACTCCCGAGGCGACCGCTTGCCCGTTGCGATTGCTCCCGTCCCACGTGACCGTGTGGGCGCCGGCCGTGACCTCCCCCGATAGCAGGGTCTCTACCAGGCGGCCGGCGACGTCGTAGACGCGGAGTGTCACCCGGGATTTCGCCGGCACGGAGAACCGTATCGTCGTCACGGGGTTGAACGGGTTCGGGAAGTTCTGCGCCAGTCGGAGCGGTTTGGGCACCGCGCCCGCCGCGATAGCGGTCGGTATGAAGGGTTCCTGGAAGAACGCGCTCAGAATGAACTCGACGTTGTCGCGCAGGTTAGCATGGTTGAGGCGGTACGGGCGCCCGCTTATGAAAACGAACTGGCCGCCGTCCGACCGGTGGGTACCGCCGCCGGCGGGTTTGCGCCAGACCCCGAGTCCGCGATGTGTGGAGAACGATGTAGTCTCCTCGAGAAGAAGGGTGCTTTCCGTGTTTACCAGGGCGGTGTCGAAAACGGCGCACAGGTTCTGCGTTCCGATACGGCTCATGTTGACGAGGCCGGGGTAGGCCGCCACCCAGCTGTTGAGCACGTTGTCGGCGTTTTCCCTCCACGTGATTCCCAGGTACTCGCGCAGCGGCTCGCTCAGGAAGTCCTGGCCCTTGCGGGTCATGAGAAGCACGTTGCCGCCGACGGCAAGATAGGAATAAATCGGGGTGCCGTGCCAGCGGCTGAGGTCGCCGTTGTAGTGGTTGCCGACCCAAACCACCGTCGAAAACTGCTTGATCGTGTCGGGAGGCACCGGCCCGTGGCCGAGCGCCGGCGGCAGGTTCGCCGGGTAGCCCAGCCCTGTCTCGTCGAAACAGTCCCAGAAGCTGATATCCTGGCTGCCCCAGAATACACTGTCCCCGTACGCGGTCCAGATCTCGGAACCATAGACGTTGAAATCCACCCCGTTCACGACAAGAATGCCCCGATCGAACGACGGGTTCGTGACGGGCTCTTCCACGCTTCTCAGTATCCATTCCTCCGGGTCCAGACTGACGGCGAGCGGCTGCTCCGCCACCGTCAATGTGAAACTCTGGGCGGCCAGGCTGTCCCACACGGCGAGCGTCGTCTCGCCGGATACGGTCTGGACGGTGACGTCAACCGGCATCTTGAAGATGAAATTCGTCTGCAACTGGTCGATGTCCAGACCGATATCGTACGCGCCTCCGTTCGGAGCCCAACTCCAGTTGTAGGCGTAGGTCGGATAGTATTCTTCGTATATCCACTCGTGAAAAAACCAGTCGAGGTCCATGCCGGATACGGCCTCGCACAGGTCCCTGAATTGTTCCGTGGTCGCGGTACCGTACTGGTAACGCGGGTCTCCGTAGTACGTCTGGAGCGTTTGAGAAAACGTGGAATCACCGACCACGTGGCGCAGCATGTGCAAAACCCACGATGCCTTGTTGTACGACAGACCCGAGTGAAACACACGGCCCCAGTTGCTCGTATCCGGGACGTATATGGTGCCGGAGCCGAAGTATTTCGCCAGGTCCATGTCCTGGTGGTACTGCGCCGTGCCGTACGTGGCCTCCGACCACAGCGCCTCCGAGTACGTCGCGAACCCCTCGTTCAGCCAGATGTGATGGAACTCGTCGCACGTCACCATGTCGCCCCACCACTGATGGGCCAGCTCGTGGACGATGAGATACTCGCTCCAACCGCCGAGACTCGTTAGCGTCTGGTGTTCCATGCCGCCTCCCCATACGAATTCGGCATGGCCGTATTTCTCATCGAGAAAAGGGTATTCGCCGAAGATGTTGGCGAAGAGCTCGATCATGCCGACCGTCAGCCCGTACGTCGGCTGGACGATGCTGAAGTGGTCGGGGAAAACGTAGTACTTGACCTCCATCGAGTCTGTCGGCGAGTGGTGGTACCAATGTGAGAACGTGGTGTAGGGGTGAATGGCGACCGAAACCAGGTAGGTAGCGATCGGGTATCCCTCGTGCCATTGGTAGGTCCTCGTGGTTCCGTTGTCCGTCTCGCTGACGAGCGTGCCATTCGACGCCACGACGAGCGTGTTCGGAACCGTGATCGAGATATCGACCGAATCCGCCTTGTCCGAGGGGACGTCCTTGCACGGCCACCACGTGCGCGCGCCGAACGGCTCGCTGAGGCTCCATATCATCGGGTTACCGGCGTGGGTGTCGAAACCAAAGGCCCCGTAGGAGGCGCTTGGAGTCCCATTGTAGGCCACGTCGATCGTGAACGTTTCGCCCAGGTAGTACGTCCCGGGCAATGTCACGGTGACGATGTCGCCCGCGCGAACGAAGCCCAACGGACCGCCGGTCCAGCCGGCTCCGGTCACCGTCATGTTGGCGAGGAGATCCATGTCCGCCACCGTCAACGAATCCGACGTGACCTCCGCCGTCATGGTGACGGCGCCGGACACCGTCTGCGTGACCGGGTCGATATCAAGGTCGAGGTTGTAATAGCGGACGTCGTACGATAGCTGGTTTGGCGTCTGCGCCGCTTCGGCGAAGTACATCGTCGCGAGCCTCTCTGCCTTGTTTTCCGCGAGCTCGCGCCTGAATTCACGCGGTGCTTTCTCCTGGGCGAGGGGCGAGGAGAGCGCTGCAATCGTCCAGGCCAGGAATACCAGGAGCCCGGACCATACTCTTTGGCGCGTGAAGACAGCTCGATGGATGCGCATCAGCGTGATACTCCTTTGACTTCGTACCGTTGGCTGGTATGGTGCGGGCCCTTGCGCCCGCGGTCCAGGAACCTTTGCACTGCGTGCCGTTTATGCCTGACGCGGGCGGGGTCACCGCGGAGCCGTCCGCTCGCCGCCCGGCTACTGCAGCAGCACCATCTTGCGTGTGTTGCTGAAACCGGGCGCCGTCATCCGGTAGAAATAGACGCCTGTCGCCACGCGGTGTCCCCAGTTGTTGCGGCCGTCCCACGCGGCGCGTTTCTCGCCCGCCGCCTGCGCGGCGTCCACGAGCGTGCGTACGAGCCGCCCGGCGGCGTCGTAGATTCGCAGCGTCACGCGTCCCCCAGCGGCCGGCACGTCGTAACGAATCTCTGTCGTCGGATTGAACGGATTGGGGGCGTTCTGGTAGAGCGCGAACGCGTGCGGCACCTGCGTTTCCCTTATCGCCGTCGCCGTCGCCGGCGACGCCGGAGGGCTCTCGTTGCCGCTGGCGTCGACGGCGGTCAGTTTGTAGTAGACGTTCCAGCCGTCGAAGAAAGGATCGAACCACCCGATGCCGACCGTCGAGTGGACGAGAGTCGCCACGCTCGGTGTGAAGCCGGGGTAGGTGTCACGGTAGATACGAAAATACTGGAAATCGGGATCCGCCGAGGCGTTCCACGTGAGTTGGTTGCCGCTACCGGTGTTGTAGGCGACCGAGAATCCCTGCGGTGCTGCGGGCACGATGTTGTCGACGGAATAGCCGCTGTCCGGAGGGCTGTCGAAGAAGATCGACGGCGTGGTCGTGTGCGCGGCGACGAAGAACGCCGTGTAGGTGAGCGTAGCGGACGAATCCGCCAGCGTCGGCAAGAGGGCGACGTAGGTGTCCTGCTGGCGGGCGGCCACCGTGGCGACGATTTCCCACACGCCCGGAGGGGAGGTGCCGTTCGCCCCGTCGCCTACGAGGTAGTACCGCCCTTTCCATTGCACGACACGCTCGGCGGCCGGAACGAAGAGGCCTTCGCCGCTATCCAGCGTTCGGTCCTGGCGCACGGGCTCTCCGCCGGCGTGGATCTCGGAGACCAGCGCCGCATTGTCCACTCTCCGGTGCACGTTGTAGGACAGGATCGGTATCGAGGTTTCATCCGGGAAATCGTATCCCGACCGTGTGAAGTACAGGCGCGCCCACCCCCCCTGATCGTTGGGCACGTCCACGATGGAGTCGATCACGACAAACTCGTAGAGCCACTCGAGGTCGACCCGCGAAGCCGCCGGGTTCACGCCCGGCTGCCCCAGGTGGTGTGTCGAGCGCCACACGAGGTCCGTTCCTTTATCCGTAAATCGATGCCACCCACCGCCCGGATGGACCGAAAGCCACCCGAGGCCGCCATCGGCGCTGAGTGCCCACGTGACCGTGTCCTGCTGGGTCGTGGCCAGCCGTGCCCTCAGTATGGTGTCGTTGGCCCCGTCGACGGCCAGTGACTGACCCACCTCGCTTCCCGTCTCGAACTCGCGCTGGAATACCTGGACCGCGTGCAGACCCGAGGTCCCGTCCGCAATAAACGCGTAGTCGCCGTCGACCGCCACGCCGTTGGCCTGGCCGGGCGTGGGGTAGCTCTCGACGAGTGCGGGATTGGCCGGGTCTGTGATATCCATTACCTGGATACCGCCGGTCACATCGGCCACGAACGCACGATCGCCCACGGGGGCTATTTGCAACGCGGTGCCCGGTGTCGAGTAGCCACCTAGACTCGTTGGGTTTGCGGGGTCGGTGATATCCAAAACACTGAACGCACCGTTGGCGACGAACATGAAGTCGCCGTGGCTCACGAAGTCGTAGTTGGTGCCGCCGAAGAACGTCCCCGCGAGCGTGGGCATGGCGGGATTACTGACATCGACGACGGAGTTTACGACAAACATATAGTCACCGTGCTGCGCCACGCTCAGCGCGGAGAACGGCGACGTATCGTAGCTGGACACGTACGTCGGCGCGGCGGGATCGCTGATGTCGATCACCTGCAGCCCCGAATCCTCATCGGCCACATACGCGTAGTCGCCCGCGATGGTCAGTTCGCGCGCGCGGCCGGGTGTGTCATAACTGCCGACCGGTGTCGGCAAAGCCGGATTGCTGACGTCGATCACCCGAACCCCCGGTATCTGGTCGGCTACGAACGCGTAGTTGCCGTCGACGGCCACTCCGTAGGCGAAGCCGGAGGTGTTGTAGCCTCCCGCGCGAAAAGGTGCCGACGGCTCGGTGATGTCGATCACCTGCACACCGCCGCCACCGTCGGCGACGTAGGCGTGATCGCCTGCGAGCACCACGTCCCACGCGCCGCCGGACGTGTCGTAGCTGCCCGCCAGAACCGCGCTTCTCGGGCGGCTGATCTCGAGCACGACGAGCCCGCCGACCCCGTCGGTCACAAACGCGTACTGCCCCGCCGTCGCAAGACCGAGCGCGCTGGCCGGTGTATCGTAGCTCGCGACCAGCACCGGAGCCGTCGGATCGCTGATATCGATCGCGTGCACGCCCGACTCGGAATCGGCGACGTAGGCGTAGTCACCGGTGATTCGTATACCGTAGGCGCTGCCGGTCGTATTCAGGGACCCGGCGAGCACGGGATTGGTGGGGTTGCGGATATCGATGACCTGCAGACCCGAATGCCCGTCCGCCACGTATGCGTAGTCACCGGCGACCACCACGTCGTAGGCCATGTCGGGTGTATTGTAATTCCCCACCGCTGTCGGATTTGTGGGGTCGGTAATGTCGATCACATGCATCCCTTCGAGCCAGCCGGCGACGTACGCATAGTTGCCACTCAACGCCACGCTGTAGTAGGCCGAACTCGGGGTTCGTTGATTCCCCGCGACGGTCGGCAAGGCGGGGTTGGAAATATCGAACACCTGCAGCCCCCAGCCACCGTCGGCCAGAAATACGTAATCACCGGCGACCGCCACACCGAGCGATGAGCCCAGCGTGTCGAACGTCCCTTTGAACGTCGGGTTGGTGGGGTCCGTGATATCGACGATGCGCAGCCCCCGGTTCCCGTCGGCCAGGAAGGCATAGTCACCGGCAATGGTGATGGCCTGCGGTACGCCGGGGGTCGGGTAGGTACCCGCCAGTGTGGGAGCGGTGGGGTCTGTGATATCGAACACTTGCAGACCGAGGGAACCATTGACGACGTAGGCGTAGTCCCCCGCGAGGGCCACGTCGAAGGAAAACCCGGGCCGCGCATACCCCCCGACGGTTCCTATCCGGAATGGAGGGAGCGCCAGTTCTCCCGCGACCGTATCCCACAACGCGGTCGTATTGAGCGTGTCCTCGTACTGGGTGCTCGTAAAGTCCTCGACGTACCGGTTGGTCGTGGCGGCCGCGGATCCGGCCCCAAGCAGCATAGCGAACCCAAGGACGCATATCCCGTATGATTGCTTTTTCATGGCCGTGTCCCCCAGACATCACACTGTCGCAGGCAGGCCAATGGTGTGGATGAAAGCAGAAGAGCGGGGTCACCGGCCGACGCGCGGGTGATGCCGGCAACCGGGTTTTCTTGTCTAACTATATAGTTTATCAGCGACAGCCCGGCGCTGTACAGTTGATCTATGTCAACAAGGACGTCGCGTCCCCCTCAGCGCAGGTCTTGCAGGCGTGGATACGTTTCCACGTCCGCCAGGCGTATCAGACGGTAGATGCTCGACCTCCGGCCGCTCTCGGGCCGGATCAGGGGGTTGTAAAACTCCCACACCATCTCGCCGTCGCGGGTCACCTCGAAGGCGATGCCGTTCTCACCGTTGGTGACGAGGGTGTTGCCGTTGGGCAGCCGCTGGCTCGCGCCTCGGAACTGCGAGAAGAACTTCTCGCGCGGCTGGGCTTCGTACTCCCACTCGACCGTACCCGCGCGGGGGTCGATCTCGAGGATGCGCGAGTACTTGCGATGATAGCCGTTATCGAATACGAGAACGTGGCCGTTGTCGAGCAGCGTGGGCTGGTGCGGCCAGTCGAGCTCGCCCGGACCCCAGGTCCACAGCAGCTCTTGTGCAACCGGGTCGATGACGCCGATCAGGCTCAGCGTTCTCGAGCAAAACAGGATGTTGCCCTTGCGGAATACCTCATCCACGTCACGATCGATAAGCTCCACCGTGTTTGCGTGAAAGAAATCCACGGGCGAGCTGCTCAGCGAGAACCGATGCCGGTAGAGCGTCCGCAGGTAAGGCAGCTGCATGAGGTAGGTGTAGCGGCTTAGAATCGTTTTCGCCGCCGGGAACCGGTCGCGGAGCACGGCGTAGAGTGAGATCTCCCGCTTGATTTCGCGCTCCGGCGACAGCACGACGACGTAGTCGTCCAGTACCGGCACCGGCAGTCCGTAGACGCGCAGCACATCCGCCTTTCGCGCCAGTACGTAGATATCACCGTTGTCGGCGACTTCTATGTCGTGGTGATAGAAACGCCGGTCGTCTATCCACATGATGTTGGAGTCCCAGTCCAGCCGCATCAGGCGCCCGCTGCGGCTTACGGCGACCAGCAAATCACCGTTGCGGCACATCTCGATATGACTCCAGATATCGCCGCCCGAGACATCCGCCGCCCATTCGTGCACGACTCCGCCGTCCATGTCGACCAGTTGGGCACTCGCCGTGCCCTGCGGGCAGTAGAGGTTGAACCCGGGGGACGTTTTGTCCCGGTCGTGGTAGGTCACACCGGCCTTGTCGATATCCTCCACCGCCGGCACCCACGCCACGTACGGCAGCGCCGCGATCGCACTCGTGGCCGGGGCGCCCGGCGGCGATGACGCTCCCTCGACCGCCGGTCTGCCGGCGGCGGCGAGGACGGCAATGGCTGCCGCTACGGGGATCATGAACAGGGCACGGGCCGGTCGGCGGGTCGCGAGGCTCCAACCGAGGCATACGGCCAGCGCCGCCACAACGAGGTCGGTCGCGAGACTCAACGGCTGAAACTTGCCCGGCAGCCAGAAATAATTGACCACGGTGCCACCGACTGCGAAGAGACCGACACACAGGTGCACAAATGCGTTCAAACGCGCCGGGTGCTCCTCGTAGAACGCGCGCGACTCGCCGCGGAGCAGCCGTTTTGTCACGGCCGACGCGAGCAGGAACAGGCCGAGGTAGACCAGTCCGGCGGCGGCCAGTTCCGCCAACGAAAACAGTACGACGAAGATGGCAAACCGGTCGGCCAGCAGCCATGGCAGCAGCAGCAGCAGCCAAAGGGCAGCCACAACGATGGCCACCCAGGCGACGTTTCTGGTTCGTGAGATCCGTTTCATTCCGTGGCACGCAATGTCAAGAGCCCGCCCCATTATAACAGATTTTGCCCCGGTGGTCCGCTACGCCGGGCGCGGGCGGGCTACGCGGACAGGAGTTGACAAAAGTCATGGCCGGCCTGGGGCGGCGTGCCGGCAACGGCCCGGAGGCCCTGGAAGGGGGGCGGCTCATGCGCCGCGCAACGTCCGGTCCCGTGCAACCTGCCGGCCGCGCCGGCGTATAAGGAAATCAAAGGCACCTTACGAGCGGGACGAAGCGAATACTCGAGCGACAACGGTGTAAGTTGCAATACGGTCATGCGAATGCATGCCACAAGCCGCGACGGACCCTGATACCGTTGCCGGTAACAGGGCGCGGTTGACCGGATACATTCCGGGCATTATATTGCCCCCATTCGAGCACTTTTGGGGGAGTTCAGAAATGTATCTCTTTGGCAAGAAAATCCGCTGGTCCACTGGAGTCGCTTCCGCCACACGTGCCATCCTGCTCGTTCTCGTGACGCTGTCACTTACCGCGTGTGGCGGGGACGAGAGCCCCACGCAGGTCACCAATCCGAACCCGCCGCTGCAGGTTCCAAGCGGCTCTTTTGACGTGGTTGCCGCCGAGTCCTTCAACGGCTGCAACCTGCCGACGGATTACAACGGAACCTACCGAATCGACATCAACGCATCGGGGTTTGCGATGGGTACCGATTGGACCGGCAGCTGGAGCGCCGACGCGAATTCGCTGGAGGCCAACGGCGAGTCCGACCACGTGCAGACCGTTGTCCGCAGCTGTACGATGACGGACTGGACGACTGTGAATCTTACCTTCACCTCGGCGGACGAATTCTTCGGGAGCATCGTGTACCGGCACCGGACGGCCGGGGCGTGCACCGCTCAGACCCCCTGCCAGAGCAGTTGGACGATCACCGGTACCCGCCAGTAACTCGGGCGGTGGCGCCTGGGGTGGATGACGTTGGGCGTTTACCCGAGTAGCTTGCGCGCCTTCGCGAGATCGCCCTCCGCCACCGACACCACAGCGGCCGTCTTGCGGGCACCCGTGAACGCGGTGGCGTAGGCGTATTGCACGTCGATCCCCGCCCGGGCGAGCTTTTCCATCGCCTTGGCGAGCGCCCCGGGGCGGTTCTTGATTTCGATGTAGAGCACCTCTTCGATACCAAACTTGTAGCCGGCCTGTTTCATCTTGACCTGGGCGAGCGCCGGGTTCGCTACCAGGAGACGGATGGGTCCGGCCTGGGACGAGCTGTCCGGCGCCGCGAGCGCCAGGAGGTTGATCCCCAGATCCGCGAGGTCACGACTGAGAGTCGCCAGGGTCCCGGGCTCGTTTTGGAGCTTCAGGTTCAATTGGGTAGCCGTGGGCATGCCATCCTCCGGGTCGTATGGGACCCGACTCGGGCCCCGATCACCCCCAGTGTACCACAAATCCCCGGACGTTCACCAGGCGCGAGCGCCCGCACGGGACGCTAGTCGAACCAGTACACCAGCCCGCCGGTCAGCACGACTTGCGGGATGTCGGAGAGAAGGCGGAACCTGAGCTCGCCGACGGCGAATATATTCCGGCCCGTCTTGTACCCGATGCCGCCCGCGAGGTCGAGCCCGAGCTTGGTCTCACTGTCGTCCGAGCCGGGTACCGGCAGCCCCCCGACCATGATGGTCGGCACTTCCGTGTGCACGAAGTGCAGCGCCAGCCCGCCCGCGGCGTAAGGCCGCACCCTCGGGTTGGCGACGTTGAACGTGTACTTCAAGCGCCCCCCGAGGGCGATGTCTCGCACGTCCATGGCGAAAACGACGAAGTCCTCCTCAGACGACCAGAAATCGAGCACGGCCTCGAGCGCCAGCTGCGGGCGAAGCGTGCCGAAGTCCGCGATCACATCCAGGCCGAGCGTGCCGTCGACATCACTCGGGTTGACGAACGACAGCCGCCCGCCGATCCCTCGCAAACCGAGGTTGGATTCGGCGTGAGTAGCGGTGACGGTGGCGACGCAGAGCAGCGCGGCCAGAGCGAATAGTCTAAACGGTTTCACTATGCACCTCCAAAACGCGTGTGACGCATCTAAATAGCCGCGCCAGTCTAGGTGCCGCGCTTCGCCGCCGTCCAGCCAAAAATGCACCACCGCCGGTGGATCCCACGCAAACGCATGGCTTTGCTCATGTTCCCCGTTTCCCCCAAAGGCCAGAAGTGACGATCTGAAACGCGGCCGACGTGGGCGGACTATTATCTCGCAGGCTCGATCGCGCCGGGCGCGGGCCTGGAATGGTCCGGTGAGTACGAGACACGGCAGGATTCCCCCTGAGCGCCGGTGGCAGTGGAACTGCAGCGCCTGCTGGCCGTAGAACTGGTGGCGTCGCTCTGTTACAGGTACACTTGACAGAAAGAAGAGCGTGTGTCCATTTGACTTATTTCAACTTGGAGCCGTTACGAGGACCGTCCATACTGGCTGTGTAGATCTATGCGGATTCCGTAGCACGTCGAGTCCAGCCTGACGCCGTGGCCCCGAGCGGCTACCACCGGCAAACGCGAAAAAAGGAAGGCCATATGACCCCGGACAAGTACGAGCGCCCCTCCTGGGATGACTACTTCATGGAAGTTGCCAACACGATCTCGAAACGAGCCACGTGTGATCGCGGCCGCAGCGGCTGTGTGATCGCCAAGGACCGCCGACTGATCGTGACCGGTTACGTGGGCTCCCCGATGGGGTTCGCCCACTGCGACGATGCCGGTCACAGTATCAAGCGGGTCACCCACGAAGACGGCGCCGTGACAGAACATTGTATGCGCACGGTCCATGCGGAGCAGAACGCCATTTGTCAGTCCGCGAAGCTGGGCGTTTCGATCGACGGAGCCACGATCTACACCCGCATGACGCCCTGCCGTACATGCACGATGCTCCTTATCAACTGTGGCATCGGCCGGGTCGTGTGCGAGCGCAAGTACCAAAACGCCGCCGAGTCCGAGGCAATGCTGGCGGAGGCCGGTGTAAGCATCTCCTACAAATACGACGAGACGCAGAGCTACCCGGACGCAGCCGCCG
>JBHHVD010000082.1:0-13812 GCA_046754105.1 Candidatus Krumholzibacteriia bacterium | reverse complement strand
GTCGGCGGCAACCGTAGGACTGCTCGCGGGGACTGGTGTGACGACGCTTCTGCGGCGCTGGATCTCTTCGAACCGGATCATCGCCCATTCCACGTTGCTCTTCGCCGTCACGTGGTTCGGGATCGCGGGCGCGCGGGGACTGGTCTGGATGGTGACCTGGAGCTTTCTCATGGGGGTCGCGCTGACCCCGATTTTCGTGATAACGGAGACGCTGTTGCAAACCCATACTCCGCGCTCGTTCCGGGGCCGTGTGTTTTCGAGCCGAGAGGTCGTGACCAGGACTGCGTTCCTCGCGCTCTCGATGGTCGCTGCGTTCACAGGCGAGCTGTTTGACAAAGCGGTGATCATGGTGTTGCTCGGCGTAATTCTTGCAGGAACGGGCATCGTACTCGAGAAGAAGGACTTTCTCAAAGTCTAGAATCGCTCCCCAGGAGGGTCCTGCTATGCGCATCATCGAGAAGATGCTCACCGAGATGTTTGCCCGGCTGCTCAATGTGGAGATTAGCCCAAGGGTACTGGAAAAACTCGTCCCGGTGGTCGAGGGGGTTTCGGACAAAGTCCACGGAACGCTGGATCTCGAAACGGTGCAGGGACAGAATACGTTCCGGGCGTTGATCTGCAGCATGATCGTTCACGGCTGGGGACTCGGAATGCACCCCGATAACAACGTGGACCGCAACCTCGACGGCAAGTCCGTGGAAGTAAAGGTCTGCAAGGATATCCTCGTGCCCATGGAAACCCTCAAGTCGATTCGGTACGTCAAAAAGGACGAGTACGGACGCGTGAAGAAGGCCCTGTTCGAACCCGATCAGAACGCCAGGATCTGGACCCAGATCGACGACATGCTGGTCCGGATCGCCAAGGAAAAATGGCAGGAAGAATGATCCCCCCCGCGCGCGGTCCCAATACTGTTTACATTGAATGATCAGGAATTGCGGTAGATGAGCCGGCTCAGAATACTTTTTGTCCGTCGGCAAGAATATCGTTGAGCGCTTCCTTGAAGTAGTCGGTTGATTTGGCCACTTCGGCTCCCACCTTCTCTTTGTAGAGTTCCCAGGATTTCTTGATTTCATCCCCCAAAACGGTCATCAGATTTCCATCGAGCAGCGCCTGGTCGCGCCTTTCCTGGTTGTAGCACAGGATGTCCGACACCAGAACACGCGCCAGGCGTTTGGCTCTGGCGTCCTCGCGGCTTCCCTTCCCGGACCCGGTCCGGCTCGGCGGTTCGGCGGCGGCCGGGGCGGCGGCGGGGGCCGCTCGCCGTTGCGGTTTCGGGGGATCGGGCGGCGCGGGCGCACTGGGAGCAGCTGCTTTCTTGACGCTGACGGCGGCTTCCTTCGGCGGCGGCACGAGCGTGAAAACAGCCCTGCACTGCGGACATCGGACCTTCACTGGATTCTCGGGTATCTTTGACTCGGGGAGAAAGTACTTGGCCGCACAACCTTCGCATCGAACGATCATCGTGGAATACCTTCTGCCAGGCGGCCCACCCGGGGCGGCCTCGAGGCGCTAAAATGCACTAGTGTCAACAATTCGCAACGATGGGAGTCTGCCGCAAGCGCAGTCACCGTCGCCTGCCGAAACAAGCAACATCTGCGCCAAATGGCCACCGATTTCAGCCCACCGCCTGCTCCCAGCCACCGGTGGAAGATTCTTCGAGATACCGGCGGCAGGGCCTGGCCTGGGGGCCCTCCAGGCTGGCGTCGGCCTCCACCAGGCGTTTGACGTACCGCCGCGCGATTTCGACCAGCCGCTGGTCGACCGCCGGGTTCGCGACCTTGAGCCCCGGCACCCCGTGCTGGCGAACGCCGAAAAACTCCCCGGGACCGCGGATGCGAAGATCCTCTTCGGCGATCCGAAAGCCGTCGTCGACCCGGTCCAGGATCGACAGCCGCCTGCGAGCGTCGGGAGACGTATCTTCGCCGAGCAGCAACAGACAGTATCCGCGTTCGCGGCCCCGGCCGACGCGTCCGCGAAGCTGGTGCAGCTGCGAGAGCCCGTACCGCTCCGGGTGATGGATCACCATGATAGTGGCCTCCGGCACGTGCACCCCCACCTCCACCACCGTCGTCGTCACCAGCAACTTGAGGCGGCCCGCGGCGAAGTCCTTCATGGCGGCTTCCTTTTCGTCCAGGCTCATCCGCCCGTGCAAAAGCCCAACCGGTACGCCTCGAAAGACCTTTTTCGACAGTTCATCGTACGCGGATACCGCGGCCTCCAGATCCTGTTTTTCAGTCTCGTCGATAACGGGATAGAGAAAGTAGGCCCTCGACCCCCGTTCCAGCTCCTTGCGCACGAACCCGTACATGGCTTCTTTCTTGTCGGGGGCTACCAGCCGCGTCTTTACGCCGGCCCGGCCCGCCGGCATCTCGTCAATGACCGAAAGGTCGAGGTCCGCGTAGGCCGTCAGCGCCAGCGTGCGGGGGATGGGGGTCGCGGTCATCACCAGCAAATGCGGGTTACGGTTGCGCGTGAGCAGCGCGGCACGCTGGCGCACGCCGAAACGATGCTGCTCGTCTATCACGACCATGCCGAGGTTGTCGAACGTGACGTCGTTCTGGATGAGCGTGTGGGTCCCGATCACAACGCGCGCCGCGCCCGTCGCGATCTCGGCCTGAATGGCCCTCTTTTCCGCCGCTTTGAGCGACCCGATCAGCAGAGACACCGGCACCTCGAGCTTTTCAAAGAAAGTGGCCAGGGTGCGTGCGTGCTGGAGCGCCAGGATCT
This sequence comes from Candidatus Krumholzibacteriia bacterium, assembly GCA_046754105.1. Classification (GTDB taxonomy): domain Bacteria; phylum Krumholzibacteriota; class Krumholzibacteriia; order WVZY01; family WVZY01; genus JAZGDW01. Next base: position 11,085 of record JBHHVD010000082.1, on the reverse strand, counting down.
CGGTCGGCGCCATCAGCGCCCCCTGATAACCGGACTCCACGGCGGCCAGCATCGCAGCCCCGGCGACCACCGTCTTCCCCGAGCCGACGTCTCCCTGCAAGAGCCTGTGCATGCCCCCGGCGCTCTCGAGGTCACCGTGAATCTCGTCGAGTGTCCGCCGTTGCGCCGAGGTCAGCTCGAAGGGCAATCCGGCGAGATACTTCCGCTGCAGGTCAAATGAACTGCCCAGACGCGGCCGGTCGCGACGGCCGATGTGCCGCAGTCTCTGCAGGGACAGCACGAGTTGCAGAAAGAACAACTCCTCCACCTTGAGCCGCCTCAGAGACGTCTCGGCGTGCTCCGCGTCGTCGGGGAAATGGATCCCCTGCAGGGCCCGAAGCCGCCCGCAGAGCCTCTCGCTCGCCACGAGGCCGTCCGGCAGATTCTCCCGTATCGAACCCCGGTACTCGTCCAGCGCCCGCGCGATGAGTTCGCGGAGAAACCGCTGCGAGACTCCCCGAGTCAACGGGTAGACGGGGACGATACGCCCCGTATGCACGAGTTGCGTGTCCAGCGTGTCACCGAGGACCTCGAATTCCGGGTTGACGATCTGGCGCGTGCCCCGGAAATGGCCCAGGGTGCCTGTAAAAACAGCCTGGTTGCCCGGTTTGAGATGCCGGGCGAGGTAGGGCTGGTTGAACCACACGACCTGCACGATCCCGGTGTCATCGCCGACCGCAGCCGTTATGCGCGCCCGGCGCCCACGCCGCGAGCGGGGCTGGGCAACGGTCAGGATCTGCCCCAGGAAGCAGCTCTCCTCGTGTGACTGTAAGCTATTTATAGTACGTAGGTTACGACGATCATAGTACTTGCGCGGGAAGTGGGTCAGCAGGTCATTTACCGTCTCGATACCGAGATTGCGCAGCCGCTGGGCACGCGACGGCCCGACCCCTCTTAGAAACTGGCACAAATCTCCCAGATCGCGTTTTGGCTGCCGGAGTTCCGCCACCCCGTCCTCCTTGCTATCGGCTGGAACATTTGCTATCTTAGGTGAAATTTACCGGGAGGTCTATAGAATGAGTCGTAAGTGTGCGGTATGTGACAAAGGGCCGATGGTTGGCAACAGCGTGAGCCACGCGCATAACCTGAACAGGCGCCGCTGGCTCCCCAACCTGCAGAAGATAACCGTGGAGCTCGAGGGCAAGGTCAGGAACGTATACGTGTGCACGTCGTGCATCCGCTCCGGAAAGGTCCGCAAGGTCGTCTAGGTCAACGGACAAACCCCGCCGGACGGGCACGCACCTTTTCCAACTTAAAGCAGATCATGAGCCGCACGGCTTATCGCGAAGATACCGCTTGAGATAACCCGTGCGGTGAGCGCCGCGTGCAACGGACGCACGCCCAATGCAGCGTGTGCCATTGACATCGCTTGCTTTTGCGCTACACTACTTATGGAAGGATTCTCTGAAAGCTGGTGTGCCGCATTCTCTGGGACGAAAATTGATTCCTCTTCCTGTGTTGTCGGTCCAAGAAATCGGATGCTCTTTCGAGGGAATCCTTCCATTTTTGGAATCGCCGCCCGTCGCGGCGATTCGCCACACACACCCCCGATTCAGACTTCTTCGAGCTTCATGCGTTCCGTCGTGAGCAGCACTCTCGCCGCCAGGTCGGCCGGGTTTCGTTGCAGGTACTCCTGGAGGATGTGGTCGGCCTCTTTGCCCCGGCCGAGACGACGCATCGCCACAACCAGTCCTTGCACCGCGTCCGAATAGTCACGGTTGATCGCCAGGCCGTGCTCGTACGCTTCTACCGCGGCGCCCGGGTTGTCCGTCTTGAGGTGAATGTCGCCAAGGATCTTGTGCAGGTCCGCGTAGTCCTGGTGGAGTTCGAGCGCCTCGGTGATCAGCCGCACGGCCAGGTCGTATTTCTTGCACTTGAAATATACGAGCGCCAGCTGTTTTCTTGCCTCGACATATTCCGGGTTGATCTCGAGGGCCTTCTTGAGGTGCCCTTCCGCCGTTTCCAGCTCTTCCCGATGCAGGTACACACCACCGAGAAAACACAGCGCGTCCGCGTGCTGCGGATTCCTTCCCACCACCCTTTCGAAACACTCCATCGCCTCCCGCCAGTCCGAAGCCCTCAGTCGCTCAACGCCCAGGTCGAGATCGAGGGCAAAAAGGTTCGGGTCCAGCGTTAGTGATTGTCTGAATTCGCGGTTGGCCCCCGATTCGTCGTCCAGGGCATGGAGCGTGAGTCCGAGCATGTAATGCGCCCGCGCGTAATCGGGCGACAGCTCCAGCGCTTTCGCCAGGCGTGTTCTTGCCTCGCCATACTCGCCCAGCGCCATGTGAACGATCCCCAACTGGCACTGGATGTCGGAGTATTCCGGTTTGTGTAGAACGGCTTTCGAAAGGCACTCGCGGCTGGACGGGTATTCCTGGCGGCGGTAGTGCATGACTCCCAGGCAGTAGAGACCCTCCACATAGTCCGGGTTGCGCTCCACGGAGTACTTGAAGCACTCGATGGCCGCGTCCTCCTTGCCGCAGTGGAGGTACGACAGGCCCAGCTTGCACTGCAGGTCCGCGTAGTCCGCCTTGAGCTTGACGGCTTCCCCGAAACAAACCACGGCCTGCTCGTAATCACCGCGGTTGAAGGCGCTGTTGCCTTCCTTGATCTGATTCTGAAAACTCGAATTCTCCACGACGACCCGCTTCAGTTCCTGCAGCTCTGGATGCTCGAACGATCGGGAATCGAGTTTTTCCACCAGCAGGCGGCTAAGCGGATTGGGCGCGATGCGGCTGAGATCGAGCGCCCGCGAGAAGCACTGGCTCGCCTGTTCGAAGAATCCGGCGTCGTGGAGCGCGATACCGAGATAGCAAGTGGCCTCGGCGTATTCCGAGTTCAGCTCGACCGCCTTGGTCAGATGCTCGATCGCCGCGTCCACATCGTCTCTTTGATGATAAACAACGCCGAGGTAATAGTAGAGGTCCGGGTAGTGAGGATTGGCCGCCAACGCAGTTTTGAAGTGCTCGCGCGCCCGCTCCAGCTTGCCGCGGTAGAACTCGGCCATCCCCAGCTTGCTGTGCGCTTCCGCGGCGTAAAACGCGCCTAGCTTGGCGATGGCGCTATCGCCGCGGCCTTTCCCGCCGGCAACAACCTTTTCCAGATATTCTACGGCGCGGTCGTAGTCGCCCTCGTTGAAGTACCGTATCCCCTTCTGGTAGTGTTCGCTGGCAGAGCTTCGAAAAAGCCTGCTCCAGAGAGACAAGCGTACCCTCCGAATCTAATCCATCTGTTTTCGCACGAACGTCGGCACCCGGAAATTATCGGAATTGAACGACCGTATGGACCCGTTGTCAATAACAACCGTTTCCTCCTCCGTTTCCGCCTCGGCCGGCTCCACGACCGGCTCCACAACTGGTTCTGGCACCGGCCTTTTCACACGGGGCTCTTCCACCGCCGGCTCCTGGGCTATGCGAACCACCGGGTGCGGGCTGCTGAGGAGCTCCGCGAAATTGATATCTTTCTCAGCGACGATTTCTTCATCCCTGACCTGAGGGGCGGCACTGAAACCGGTCGCGATGACGGTCACGCGGATTTCGTCCGCCTGCACCTTATCGTTGATGACCGCTCCGAGGAAAACGTGCGCTCCGGGGCCCGCTTCCTTGTTGATGATGGAAGCGGCCCGGCTCACCTGCTGGAGGCTCAGGGATTTGGAGCCGGTGATGTTCACGAGAATGCCGCTCGCCCCGCGGATGGATATGTTGTCCAGAAGCGGACTGGAGATCGCGGTGTGGGCGGCCTGTTCGGCGCAGTTCGCACCGGAGCAGATGCCGGTGCCCATGATCGCGTCTCCACCGTCGCTCATCACGCTCTTGACGTCGGCAAAATCCAGATTCACCACGCCCGTCTCGGTAATGAGGTCCGAAATACCTCGGGTCGCGTTGCACAGGACCTCATCGGCCACGGAGAAGGCTGCGAGCAGTGACGTGTCATCCTCGGTGATGCTGAGCAGCTTGTCGTTCGGTATAACGAGCAGGGTGTCCACCTCACGTTTCAACTCCTCGATTCCCGCCTCCGCCTGTGCGGCCCGCTTGTCGCCCTCGAACGAAAACGGCCGGCTGACCACGCCAACGGTCAGCGCCCCCGTCTCCCGCGCGATGGCGGCGACGACCGGCGAGGCACCGGTGCCGGTGCCACCACCCATTCCAGCGGTGAGAAATACCATGTCGGCGCCCTGGAGGCTTTCCTTGAGTATGTCGCGGCTCTCCTCGGCTGCCATCTCGCCGATCGCCGGATCGCCCCCGGACCCGAGCCCGCGCGTCAACTTGGCTCCGATCTGCACGCGCTGCTGCGCCTCCGAGCTGCGCAGCACCTGCAGATCCGTGTTCAGGGCTATGAAGTCGACCCCCGTAAACCCGTTGCTCACCATTCGGTTCACCGCGTTGCCCCCCGCACCACCGATGCCCACCACTTTCAGGACGGTCAGTCTCTTGTCTTCCTCGAGCTGAAAACGCATGCCTTGCTCCTTTCGCGAACTAGATGAAACTGGCGATCGCTTTGCGCAGCTGGTTCACCGATTGTTTCCACCAATTTCCTGCGGATAATCTCACCGTGTTTCTCGCGACCGGCTCGCCGTCATAGAGCAGGAGCCCCACGCCGGTTGCGTACATCGGATGGTCGACGACCTCGGTCAGGCCTTCCACGGCCAGCGGCGCGCCGATTCTCACCGGAAGGTCGAAAACCTGCTCGGCAAGCTCACGTGTTCCCGCAAGCATGGACGAGCCTCCGCTGAGGACGACGCCCGAGCCGACACACTGCTTGTAGTCTTGTTTGATCATCTGATCGTTGATCAACGTGAATAACTCGGTCACCCGCGGTTCGATGATTCCCGAGAGAAACTGCCCTCCGACGCGCCGGGAATCCCGGAAGCCGATTCCGGGCACGTCGATGGCCTCCTGCGGGGGCACCATGCCGGTCAGGGCGCAGCCGTGCCGGATCTTGATCGTTTCCGCGGACCGTATGGCGGTCCGCAACCCGTAGGCGATATCGCTCGTGATGTTATTGCCGCCGATGCCGATAACCCCGCTGGCGATCACGCCGACGTCGCTGTAGATCATTACGTCCGTCGTTCCGCCGCCGATGTCGATCAGCATGACACCGATCTGCTTCTCGTCCTCGGTCAAGAGCGAACAACTCGACGCCAGCGGTTCCAGCACCAGGTCGCCGAGTTCCAGGCCGGCCATATCGAGGGTCTTCTCGATATTGTCCATCGCGGCCCGTGAGGCGGTTACCACGTGTGCCCTCGCTTCCAGCCGCGAGCCGTACATGCCGGAAGGCTCACGGATGCCCTCCTGGTTGTCGATTATGTATTGCTGGGGAAGCATGTGCAGGATCTCCCGGTCGTGCGGCAACTCGAAGTTCCGCGCTGCGTTGAGCGACCGTGTCACGTCCTCGCGTCCGATTTCGTTTTCCGGGTTGGGAATGCCCACGACGCCGCGGCTGTTCATACTGCGGATGTGTTCTCCCGCCACTCCCACGTTGTAGGTTGTCAGGGATATTCCCGCCATCTTCTCGGCATCCGCGACCGCCCGGGCAACGGATCGCGACGCCCGGTCGATATCCACGACGACGCCCTGCTTCAGCCCGTCGGCGGCCGTGACTCCGATGCCGATGATGCGTACGCCGTCGTCCCTCTTTTCGCCCAGCATAGCGGATACTTTCGTAGTTCCCATATCGAGGCTTCCAACCAGTTGTGCGTCCGTCCTCACAGTGTCACCTACCTCTCGGGGTCTAAATTCCGCTCCGCAGTACAATCTGGTCATCGAAGCGCAGATCCACGAACCTGGCTCCCGTGTCTTCCTCGCTGATCTTGTTTCTCAGTACAAAGAACTTCTTCAGCCGCCTCTCGACCTGGCCGTCTCCCAGCAGCAGTACCATACCCTCTTTCAAAGAGACAACATTTATTCCACTCCTGCCAAGCCTCAATTCCGAGATGTTTCCGGCAAAACTCCCTCCGTATCGCTTGCAGATCGCTAGCGTGCTCAGGGCGGCCATTAGCCTCGGTTCGCGACACCGCTTTCCCTCCCTCACCGCGTCGCTGTCCAGGCCGGAGATGATCGGCAGGTCGAGCAGCTCGGTGAGGTCGTCGGACGGCATAATCATACCGTCCTCGTCCACCTCGTGGAAATTGCCGGCAAAGACGAGCGCCACCGGCTCTCTCTCCTCCACGGTGCACACGATCCGGTCCGGGAGGATTCGCTTGAGCTCGGCCCTCCGTACCCGCGGGTGCCCGTTGAATCTTGCCGAGTACTGCTCCAGCGGGACGAGCAGGATGTTCTGGCCTTCCAGATCGGCCACCAACCGGGCCATTTCTGCGCCGTCCACCCGGCTGAGCCCCGTGAACTCCACGTGTCCAATAGCCAGTTTCTCAGTTGTTGTCAAGAAGTTATACAGGTACAAACTGGCCACGATCACTACGCCGAGCGCTGCAGACGTCATCAGCCGCCTCACCATGGTTTTGAACGCCATGCGCCGCTGAGCCTTCGTCTTACCGATTGCCAATGACAACCACCTCCGGTCTGAGACGTACACCGAAATGTGCGTCGACGCGCTCGATAACAACCTCGATGAGGTCCTCGAAATCATTCGCGTGCGTGTCTTCGCCCACATTGATCATGAAATTGGCGTGTTTTTCCGATATCATCGCCCCTCCACGTCTTTCTCCCTTCAGGCCGCACTGTTCGATCAGTTTCGCCGCGAAACCACCCGGCGGGTTCTTGAACGTGCTGCCGAAACTCCGCTCCGAGAGCGGCTGGTTTTGCTTGCGGCTGAGCGTGCGCTCGAGTTGGGTGCCGTCCATCTTCCCCGGCGGGCAATGGAACGTGGCCGAAAGAACGATCGCCCTGGGGGGCAGCGCGCTCTCCCGGTAGCGAAACGCCAGATCGCCGGGGGCCAACAGGACGATGCGGCCTTGTCCGTCGATCACCTTGACACTCTTGACAACACTTGCCAGCTCTGACCCAAAGGCTCCGGCGTTCATACGAACGGCGCCGCCAACCGAACCGGGGATGCCGATCGCGAACTCGAACCCTGGACGACCGTTGCGGGTGGCGATCCGGCCTACGCGCGTAAACGACGCGCCGGCTTCCGCAAATACACTGCGTTTGTAGAGACGAACTCTCCCCATGCTGCCGGTAACCTTTATGATTAACCCATCGTAGCCACCGTCGCGCACGAGCAGGTTCGACCCTCGTCCGACGCCCATGTACTCCACACCGTGCTCTATCGCGGTCCGCACCAGGCCCACGACTTCCCGGGCGCTTCCCGGGATCGCGAAGTAGCGTGCGTTGCCTCCAGCGCCGATCGAAGTGTGGCGCGCCATCGGCTCGTCGCGGCGAAACCCCCGCCTGCACTGCCTGCTGAGTTTCTCGGCAATTCTGTCATCGGTCGGCATATCCATTCGTCGCACCGTTTGCATGACCCCTAGCGGCCTTTTCCGAGGCGGAGAAGCAGCATCTCTCCCGCCTTGTAGATGTCACCCGCACCGAGGGTCAGCACCATGTCTCCCTTGCCGAGCTGCGGCAGCGCCTGGTCGATCATGTCGTCAAAGGACGAGGCGTGATGTACCTCCGTGCCGCCCGCCTCCCTGACCCCGTCGATAATCAAACCCGCGGACACGCCCGGAACCGGATCTTCGCCGGCGGCGTAGATGTCGGTGACGAAAACGGCGTGCGCCCCGGCGAAGCAGGTCGCGAACTGGTCGGCAAGCGCCTGGGTACGCGTGTAGCGGTGCGGCTGGAAGAAGACAAACAACCTTCTGCCGTAGTTCTCCTTCGCGCCCTTTATCGTCGCCGCGATCTCCGTCGGGTGATGGCCGTAATCATCGACCACGGTAACGCCCGCGGCCTCCCCTTTGATTTCAAAACGCCGGCCGACGCCTTCGAACTCCTCGATACCGCGCTTAATGGCCTCGAAGGGAACGTCGAGCTCGAGGCCGATGGCCACGGCGGCCAGCGCGTTGCGCACGTAGTGATCACCGGGCAAACCGGCACGAATCGTACCGAGCTGCTTGTCCTGATGACGTACTTTGAAGACGCACCCGCTCTCGTCCCTCTTGTTCACGATGCCGAGCAAGTCGGCGTTCCCACCCAGGGAATACGTGACTTTACGCTTGCGAATGCGGGGCACGATCGACATGACATTCGGGTCATCCGCACAGAGGATTACCGAGCCGTAAAACGGCACCCGGCTCGCATAATCCACGAAAGCGTCCTTGATCGCCTCCAGGTCGGGATAGTAGTCGAGATGCTCGAGGTCGATATTTGTAATCACCGCGACACTCGACGGAAGCTGCACGAACTTGCCGTCGCTCTCGTCGGCTTCGGCGATGATGTAGCGGCTGCCACCGAGCCGGGCGTTGCTGCCGATGGCCTTGAGTTTGCCGCCGACTACGACCGTCGGATCCAGCCCGCCGCAGGCCAGAACCGATGACACGAGGGAAGTCGTCGTGGTCTTGCCGTGGGACCCGGCGACCGTCACCGCGAATTTCAAACGCATCAGCTCGGCGAGCATCTCCGTGCGCGGAATGGTTGGAACGGCGTTCCTCTTCGCCTCGGCGAGCTCGGGATTGGTCGCGCTCACCGCGCTCGAATAGACGACGACATCGGATCCGGCGACGTTCTCCGCGTCGTGCGAAACGTGGATCGTAGCTCCAAGCTTTTTCAGGTTATCGGTAGTCTCGGAGCTCCGCAGGTCGGATCCGGATACTTCAAAGCCCAAATTGATCAGAACCTCTGCGATGCCGCTCATTCCGATACCGCCGATCCCCACGAAATGGATTCTTCTCGTTCTTCCCAGGTAGACCATGACGTATTCTCCGCGCTATCCGCGCACGCCCCGGGGCCGTAGCACCACTCGCTGTTCCTGACGCCGGCTCTCGACCACGTCGATGACGTGCCGCGCGGCCAGGTCGGCCGCTCCGGCCCGCGACCATTCGCGGAGCCGCGCGGACATACCGGCCCTGCGCTCACCGTCGTCCAGGAGCGATAGAATGATCGTCTCGAGTCCTTTGCCATCGAGGGTCTCGTTGTCGATCACTACCGCTGCGCCCATGTTTTCCAGCGTGGCGACGTTTCGTTGCTGGTGATCGTCTGCCGCGTACGGATACGGGATGAACACCGCCGGCACACCGAACGCCGCCAACTCGAAGACCGCGGACGCTCCGGCCCGCGACACCGCGATATCCGCGGCGTTGTACGCGTGCTGGATTTCGTTCAGGAATGGGTAGACACGCACGTAGTCACCGACGTCGGCCAGGTCGCGCGAGACAGCTTCGAAATCAGCCTCCCCGGTCAGCAGCACAAACTGCACGTCTCGCCCCTTCAGTATCGCGCGCACCGCCGATCGCGCGGCCGCGTTGATCGATTGCGCGCCCCGGCTGCCGCCAAAGACGAGCACGGTGGACAGGTCGCCACGCAGGCCGAAAAACCGCAACGCCGCCGCGCGATCGCCGCCGGGCTCGACCCTGAGCGGGTTGCCGACAACCGCATAACGCTTCAGTCCGCCGAAGAAGACCCTGGATTCCTGGTACGACAGCAGCACCAGATGCGCGAATCTCGACAGCACGCGGTTGGCCATACCCGGCACGCTGTTCTGTTCCTGCAGCACCCGGCGCCTGCGGCACACCACGGCCGCGGCCACCGTCGCCACGCTGGCGTATCCGCCCGTGCCGATCACGACGTCGGGGTTGAAAGACGCTACGGCACGAATTCCGGCCACGATCCCTGCCGCCAGCAGGAACGGGCTCGCGAGCTTCCTGAGAAGCGAAGAGCCACGCACACCGCGGCCGGACAGCAGGATGTAGGGCAGGTTCAATTCCTCGAAGATCCGGGATTCCACACCAGCCTTGGCACCCACGAAAAGGACCTCCACCGGGCCTCCCGCCCGGCGGAGCGCATTGTATATCGCGATGCCGGGGTACACATGCCCCCCGGTGCCCCCACCCGCGATCATCACACGCAAGTCGAACCCTCCTTGGGGACCACGTCAGGCCCGCGAGCGCCGCAGCCGCGACGGGCTCTGAAGTCGCCTCTTTTTGGACACGTTCAACAAGATACCGATTGAAAAGGCGTTCACCACCAGCGCCGACCCCCCGTAGCTCAAGAATGGCAACGGCAGGCCGGTCACCGGGAAAAGCCCCGTGGCGACGAACATATTCAACACGGCGTACACAAACACCGAGCAACCCACACCCACCGCCATCATGTAACCGAAACGGTCGCGGCTGTTCGTGGATATCTTCAGCGCTCGAAGCGCGAGCAGCAGAAACACCGAACTCACGGCCAGCGTTCCCAGAAGCCCGATCTCTTCGCCGAGAATCGAGAAGATGAAATCGGTGTGCGAATCGGGCAGCCACGCCAGCTTCTGACGGCTCTCCCCGATACCTGCGCCGAAAATCCCTCCGCTGCCCAGCGCCATGAGCGACTGGCTCAACTGCCAATTGCCGTCGCTGATACCCTCACCCGGGTTGAGAAACGTCGAGATGCGGGCGCGGACGTACCCGACACTCGTAACGCGCAAGAAGGCTGTTCCCGCCATCAAGAGGACCAACAGCAGCAGGTGCCGGACACGGGCGCCCCCGAGATAGAGCATCAAAAAAGCGATAACCGCCGTGGCCGACGCCGATCCATAATTGGGCTGGGCGGCGATCAAGCCCAGCACGAAGACCACGGCCAGGGCGACCGGCAGAAACCCCCTCTTGAATTCGTCCAGTTCCGTCCCCTTGCGGGCAACCCAGTACGCGACGAACATCACCAGAGCCAGGCGCGCGAATTCCGACGGCTGGAACGTCACGCGCAAAACGGTCAGCCACCGTTCCGTTTCTCGGATCTTGTGCCCGAAGACGAGAAGGACCACCAGCAGAACTACCCCCACGCCGAACGCGGCCGGCGAAAGTTTACGGAGGATCCGGTAGTCGATGCTGCACGCCACGAGCAGGAACAGCGCGGCGATTACCATGCGTACGAGGTGGCGCTTGAGCAGGCTCTCGCAGGCGTAGGTGTCGATCCACTGTTGGTAGACCGGCACCGACGATCCCCGCCGTTC
>JBHHVD010000081.1:0-13855 GCA_046754105.1 Candidatus Krumholzibacteriia bacterium | reverse complement strand
ATCGCGGCTGCCACGCCGCCGGCGCTGGCGATGTGGTTTTCCTTGATCAGGATCATGTCGCCGAGGTTGAAGCGGTGGTTGCGGCCTCCCCCCACCCTCACCGCGTATCGCTCCAGTTCGCGCATGAGCGGCACCGTCTTGCGCGTGTCCAGAATCGACGTCGCCTTGCCCTGCACGCTCGCGACAAACCTCGCCGTAATGGTCGCCACACCGGAAAGATGCTGCAAGAAATTCAGAGCCACCCTCTCCGCCGACAGCACAGCAGCCGCAGGTCCCGTTACGACTGCTACCAGGTCTCCGGGGCGAACGCGCTTCCCGTCTTGCGCCCTGCGGTCGAAGCGCACACTCGCGTCACGCTCGTCAAACGTCATTCGCACGACTTCTATCCCGGCGAGGACACCACTCTCTCCCGCCAAAAGGTGCGCGTGCACGCGTCGCGACCCGACGCCCAGATACGCGACGGTCACGTCGCCGGCCGCTGTGTCCTCTTCCAGCGCCGCCGCGATGAGGGCGCGCACGCGTTTCTCGTCGGGGAACGTTTGCGGCACGGGGGCTAACCTCTCCTCCCACGCCGGCGCCCCTTGCCCGCTGGCGCGCGGCTTTTCATGGCCAACTGGATGCGCACCTCGTCCAACCGGTCGCGCAGACTGGAGGCCTTTTCAAAGTTGAGCTCTCTGGCCTCACGCAGCATTTCTTCTTCGAGCATTTTCGCCATCTCCTCGGTCGCCGGTGCCTTCTCGAAGATGATCTCCGCCCCGTCGTGGCGCCGGGCGTCCGCGACCGACGTGCTGAGGCGTACTTCCTCGAGCGACTTTACGATGCCCCGCGGAACGATATCGTGCCTTTCATTATACTCCAGTTGCAGCTGGCGTCGTCGATTGGTCTCACCGATGGCGCGCCGCATCGAATCGGTCATCGAGTCGGCGTAAAAGATAACCTCCCCCGATACGTGGCGGGCCGCCCGTCCGGCCGTCTGGATGAGACTGGTCTCGCTCCGCAAAAAGCCCTCCTTGTCCGCGTCGCATACGGCCACCAGGGATACCTCCGGCAGGTCCAGGCCCTCCCGCAAGAGGTTGATTCCGACCAGCACGTCGAACTCCCCTAACCGCAGGCCGCGAAGGATATCCACCCGGTCCAGCGCGGAGATGTCGGAGTGCAGGTAGCGTACGCGCATATCCAGCGCCCCCAGGTAGTCGGTGAGCTCCTCGGCCATGCGTTTGGTGAGCGTGGTCACCAGGATCCGTTCCGAGCGTTCGCCGCGGATCTTTATCTCCGCTACCAGATCATCCACCTGGCCCCGCGCCGGCCGCACGATGATCCTCGGGTCCACCAGGCCGGTCGGCCGGATTACCTGCTCTACGACTTCACCCCCTGTGATGGACAGCTCGTAAGCGGCCGGCGTGGCACTCACGTAGATCACCGTCTTGTTGAGCTCGGCGAATTCTTCGAAACGCAACGGCCGGTTGTCGAGCGCCGACGGAAGCCTGAATCCGTGCGCGACCAGGGTCAGTTTGCGCGAGCGGTCTCCGTTGTACATGCCGCCCACCTGCGGCACGGTGACGTGCGACTCGTCGACAACGGTCAGGAACCGTTCGGGAAAGTAATCGATCAGCGTAAGAGGGCGATCGCCGGGTTTTCGCCCCGACAGGTGCCGGGAATAGTTTTCGACGCCCGTGCAAAAACCCATCTCCTGCAGCATCTCCAGGTCGTAGAGGGTGCGTGACTCGAGGCGCTGGGCCTCGACGAGTTTGCCCTCACCCCGGAGCTCGACGAGGCGCCCGGCGAGTTCTTCCCGGATGCCGGAGAGCGCCCGCTTGAGGAGCGGCTCGGGGGTCACGAAGTGCCGTGCGGGAAACAGGGTCAGCGTGTCCATGCTGCGCAGGACCCGGCCGGTCACCGGATCGGTTACCGACAACGCCTCGACCTCGTCACCGAACAGCTCGATGCGTATGGCCTCCTCCTCGTACGCCGGCCTGATTTCGATCGTATCACCACGCACGCGGAATGTTCCGCGTGTAAAACCGACGTCGTTTCGCGAATACTGGATCTCCACGAGTTTGCGCAGCAGCGCCTCACGTTCGACGGTATCACCCGCGGACAGGCGCAAGGTCATCTGCTGGAACGCTTCCGGAGAGCCCAGGCCGTAGATGCAAGACACGCTGGCCACGACCACCACGTCGGAACGGGTCATCAGCGCGCTGGCCGCGCGCAACCGCAGGCGGTCGATGTCGTCGTTGATGGAGGCATCTTTCTCGATGTACGTGTTCGTACTCGGAACGAACGCTTCCGGCTGATAGTAGTCGTAATAGCTGACAAAGTACTCGACCGCGTTATTGGGAAAGAATCCCTTGAACTCCCCGTAGAGCTGCGCGGCGAGCGTCTTGTTGTGGGAAATAACCAGGGTGGGAAGGTTTACCTCGGCGATGACGTTGGCCATCGTGAACGTTTTTCCCGAGCCCGTAACCCCCAGCAGCACCTGATGCGGCCGCCCGTCGCGGATACCTGTTACCAGCTGCGCGACCGCCTCGGGCTGGTCGCCGGTCGGTGAGTAGCTTGACTGAAGTTCGAACTTCTCCATTGCTGCCACTCTAGCTGGGACGCGGCCCTACGACCTCGCTTTGCAGAAGGGCGTTGTCCGATTGCGGACGGTTCTTGCGCTCGTTGATCAAGAGCAACGTCAATACGAGAATGACGATTAGAAGGAGTGGAGCGACAAATCGTTTGAAGATCTTCGGTGACTTCAACTTTTCCTCCGTCACCGATTCTTCGATGTCCCACAGCGCACCGCTTGCGCCCGGCGCCCCGCCGCGCTGCCTCTCGAGCGTGCGCAGGACCTCCTGGGCGTCGATCTGCAGCAGCTTCGCGTAGTTACGGATGAAACCCTTGAGGTATATATCGCTCTGGAACGAATCGAGATCGTCCTGTTCGAGCGCCGTCAGTACGTCGACAGAGATTTTCGTTGCCTGGTGAACGTCTTCGAGGGTCATCTCCTTGCCCTCGCGGGCGCCTCGCAGTAACTCTCCGACCGAGTGGACAACTTTGTCTTTCATGATTGTTTTCTTTCTAGGTTTGGCTGGAAATAATGTCCAGCGACTCCTTGATCTTGGACAGTTCCGTCTCCAACACCCGCTTGCGATCTCGCGCCCGGCCGACCACGTCTTCCCTGGCCTTGGCCACGAAATCCTTGTTGGACAGTTTCTTGTCGAGCATCGACAGGTCGCGCTCCAGTTTCTTCCGCTCCTTGCGCAACCGCTCGAGCTCCGCACCGATATCTGTCACGCCGGATAGCGGAACGATCACTTCGAAGCCGCCTACGGGAGAACTGGCCGTCCCCTTTTCCTTTCGTACCTGCGGACCGTAGTCCAAACGGTCCGCCCGGGTCAACTGTTTGAGACCGGGGGCCATGTCGTCCAGTGACGCTTCGGCCCCCGGCGGGGTTTTTACACGCAGTTCGATCGCGGTGGCCGGCTTGACCCCGTACAACGCACGAATGTTACGCGTCGCCGTCACCAGCCCCTTGAACAACACCATCCGCTCCTCCACCTCCCGGCTGCCCGCGCCGGCCAGCGCCACCGGGTAGGCGTTCTCCAGGACGAGCCCGCCTGTCATCGGCAGGCCTGCCCACAGCTCTTCCGTCACGTACGGAACGACCGGGTGCAGCATTTTGAGTGATTCAGCCAGCGCGAACAAGAGTACCGCGATCGTGGTGCGCTTGTCCCCTTCGCCGTACAACCGTATCTTCGCCAATTCAAGGTACCAGTCGCAGAACTCGCTCCAGAAGAACTCGTACACGCGGGCCGCGGCATCGTTCAAGCGCCAGGCACGGAGGCTCTCGTCCACGTCCCTCGCCGCTCCGTCGAGCGCGCTCAAGATCCACCGATCTTCCCATCCAAGCTCGGGCTCGAACGCCAGCGGCTGCCGGTAGCGCTCGGCCCACAACTCGGCGAAACGTCCCGTGGCGGCGACGTCACCCCCGAGCAAACGCGCGCCGTCGCGGGCGTGGGCGGACAGGATCATTCTCGACGCCTGCCAGATCTTGTTAATGAAGTTCCGGCCCATTTCGAGCTTTTCCTCAGCGAAGAACACGTCGCGCCCGGGCGGCGACAGCATCACGAGTGTGAAGCGGAATGCATCTGTGCCGTATTTTTCTATAATGTCGAGCGGGTCGGGGGAATTTCCTAACGACTTGCTCATCTTCCGTCCCTGGGTGTCGCGCACGATACCGGTGAGAAACACCTGTCGGAACGGGATTTCCTTCATGAACTCGAGCGAGGCCATGATCATTCGCGCCACCCAGAAGAAGATGATCTCGGAGCCCGTGACGAGGACGCTCGTCGGGTGGAACACTTCCAGGTCGCGTGTTTTCGCCGGCCACCCGAGCGGTGAAAACGTCCACAACCACGAGGAGAACCATGTGTCCAGGACATCTTCGTCCTGCGTCAGGTCACCGGAACCGCACGTGGCACACTCGGCCGGGTCGTCCACGGCAACCGTCAGGTGCCCGCCGGGACAATACCAGACGGGAATGCGGTGGCCCCACCACAGCTGGCGTGATATGCACCAGTCACGAATGTTGTTCATCCAGCTCAGGTAGACGTTGCGCCACCGCGGGGGATAGAAATCGATTTCCCCTTTTTCGACCACCTCGACCGCCGGCCCGGCCAGCGGCTGCATCTTCACGAACCACTCCCTGGAGAGCAACGGTTCGATCACCGTGTGGCAGCGGTCGTGCTCGCCGACGGCGTGCCGGTACGGCTCCGCCTTGACCAGCGCGCCCTGCCGTTCGAGCTCTTCCAGGACCGCCTTGCGGCACTCGAACCGGTCGAGCCCGGCGAAGGCCTCGCCCGCGGCCTGGGTCATCTTGCCCCCGCGGTCGATGACCACTACGTGGGGCAGGCCGTGCCTCTGACCCATCTCGAAATCGTTGGGGTCGTGCGCCGGCGTGACCTTTACGAAGCCCGAACCGAACTCCGGGTCGACGGCCTCGTCGGCGATCACCGGCAGCTCGCGGCCGACAAGCGGCAGGGCCGCGGTCTTGCCGACGAGCTTGCCCCTGGCCCCGTCTCCGGGGTGTACGGCCACCGCCGTGTCTCCCAGCATCGTCTCCGGCCGCGTCGTGGCGACGACCAGTGAGCCGCCGCCCCCGAGCGCGTAGCGGATCCAGTACAGGTGGGAGTCTTTCTCCTTGTATTCGACTTCCTCGTCGGAGATGGCCGTACGGCACGACGGACACCAGTTGACGATGTAGTTGCCACGGTATATGAGGGACTTGTCGTAGAGTCTTACAAAAACTTCTCTTACCGCACGGCTCCGCTCGGGGTCCAGGGTAAACGCCTCGCGGCTCCAGTCGAGCGCGCACCCGAGGTTCTTGAGCTGGGTCACGATCCGCTCGTGATGGGTCTCCTTCCAGGCCCATGCGTGCTCGAGAAACTCCTCGCGGGAGAGCTCCCGCCTGCGAACACCGCGCGACGCCAGGTCGTTCTCGACGACCTTTTGCGTGGCGATGCCCGCGTGGTCGGAACCCGGCACGAAGAGCGTGTTGCACCCGAGCATGCGCTTCCAGCGGATGAAAAAGTCCTGTACGCTGTCGCCCAGCACGTGACCCACGTGCAGGATACCCGTCACGTTGGGCGGCGGCAGTATGATGACGAACGGCTCACGGTCGGATTCGACGTCGGCCGTGAAAACGCCGGCCCGGTCCCACGCCTCGTTCCACCTCCGTTGCGCGTCCTTGAAATCGAAATACTTCTGCAATTCCATGATTTTCCACGCGATCGAGCGATCGCAGCTCCCCGGCTCCGGCCCCGCGCGGGCGACGCCAACTCGCCTAACCGATTTAAAGAGAATAGGGTACCACCGGGACCGGGGCACGGTCAATTGCAGATCGCCCTCTAGCGGCGCGCCAGCGCCATGGCGGCGATACCGAACAGCATACCCAGCTTGAGCATCCAGCTCCCGCGTCGCAGCACCGGCCGTTCCTGCGAGCGCAGCACGAGGAACAGGGCCGCGAGGACGAGGGGTGTGCTGGTGATCCCCACGGCGATGGCGTAGGAACGCGCGTAGACGCGCAACAGCCCGGGCAGCGGCGCCGCGACGACACACAGCAAGAGCGGCAGCGCAGCCCAGGCCACCGTCCTCTCCGCCCCGATGCGCACCGCCAGCGTCGAAGCCCCGGCCAGTCGGTCGCCTTCCATGTCCTCGGCACCCTTGACCAGTTCGCGTCCCATGACCAGCAGAAAGGCCAGCCCAAGCACGAACCCCACGGGCGCGATCCGCCCGGCCAGCATCGCCCCGGCAAGGAACGCACTCGAGACGATCGCGCTGATCGCAACGTTTCCGAGTAACGGCAGCCGCTTGCCGCCGCGGGCGTACAAGAAGAGCAGCGCCTCCCAGCCGACCATGAGCGCCGCGAGTCGTCCGGGGAGCGCGGCCACCAGCGGCAGCGTCACCAAGACCGTCCCCGTCCAGTAGGCCCCGCGGACGTACCCGCGCGTCAGTCGCCCCGACGGGATCGGCCGGGCCGGCCGGTTGATCCGGTCGATATCGGCGTCGTAGTAATCGTTGATGAGATTGCCCAGTCCGGTGACCAGCGCCGTAAACACGGCCGGCAACACGACGGTTGTGTAGGCGGCGCCTCCGGCCAGGTGGTAACCGACCACCACGGAAGCCGCCGTGGCCAGCATATTGTGAGGGCGGAGAATGGCGATCGCGGCGGGCAAGCGTCTCACGCGTGGCCTTCTAGCGAAAATCCCACGTGAGATGCCCGCGCACCGCCGTTTGCCATCCGCTAACGCCCGGCGCGTGGTCGATGTTGCGCACGTATTCGTGACGGACATCGACCCCAACCAGCGAGTTTCCCGGCAGCTCCCACTCCACGCGGTACCCGAACGCGTAGGTTTTCTCCACGATCCCCAACGGAAAGGGCGGTGAGGGGTCGGTACCTTCGACAA
The DNA here is from genome assembly GCA_046754105.1 of Candidatus Krumholzibacteriia bacterium. Taxonomy (GTDB): domain Bacteria; phylum Krumholzibacteriota; class Krumholzibacteriia; order WVZY01; family WVZY01; genus JAZGDW01. Next base: position 6,905 of record JBHHVD010000081.1, on the reverse strand, counting down.
AGCGCCTGAAATCGTTCGCCTCGCCACGCCGCTGAAAAGAGAACGACACCGTCGACGTTACGTCGCGACGTGGATAGAAATCCGCCCTCACCTGGAGGCGGTCGCGGTCCGGGCCCTGTTCGGCGCCAAGCGACGGGTCGCCGGCCGCCGGATCGCCCGCGCCGACAACGAACGCCTTGCCCGAATCCCGGTGCGTGTACGTGTAGGCATCCACGAAACGGTAGCGGAGGCGCCACGTCATGGGCACGGGGCCGGCCATCGCCACCCGGGCCCCGACGTCGAACGCGATCTTGTCGGGGTTTACGTTCCGTCTCTCGAACTGGAAATCGTCGATCAGAAACCCTCCGTAGAGCACTGCACCGAGAGGCGTTCGGTACTTGAGATCGAACGACCACAGGATATTATCATCCGAGCGCTCGTTGAACTGGTTCGAGTAAAAACTGCTCAGCGGCAGGATGTAGGCCGGGTCAAAACCCCGGTCGAGATAGAGGACCGCCTCCGAGACAGCGACCACGAGCCGGCCGAGGTCGAGCTCGAGCCGGTGCGCCGAGAGGTAACGGCGTGCCTCCGTCGAGAGGTTGGCGTGAAACGTGCTCACGTGCAGATTCTTGAAACGCAGGCGGGCGCCGAACTTGTCCAGACTCTCGGCGCTTTGTGACACGAGCAGATTCCCATCTTCGCCCGGGCCCCAGTCCACGTAGTCGCGACCCCAGAAAAGGGTCGCCTGCTTCCACGGAAAGACGACATAGGAGCGCTCGAACAACGAAGTGAGCCCGCGGAAACTCCGCTCCCGGCGGGAAGGTTTCCGGTCGCGCACCCGCGCTCCGCGCTCCGGTCCCATCGTCAGGCGGTAGCGGGTCTCGTATGTCACCTTGTCTTCGACGTGCAACCTGGCCACCGGCTGACTGACCCCGAGAAACTGCCAACGTTCGCCGGCAAGTGGATCCGTGGGAACGAGGGACAGGTCGAGATCCCCTTCCAGCTCAAACGGTCCATCCACCTGGTGCAGAAGCGGCGGGTTGTAACGTACGCGAGGATCGGCCCGGGACTCCGGACTGCTGAACTCCTTTCGCAGGCGCTCGAGCTCGAACCGGTCCCTCGCCGAAGGACGCCCGTCGCTCGCCGCGAGCGCCCGTTCGATGGCCTCGGTATAGGAGATGACGTCGTCGCGCGAAAAGAGCTTGTGCGAGGGGAGATCGACCAGACCGAGAGACTCGAAACGGTAGAGCGCATCGTAACACCAGTGGTCCGGCGCCAGGAATTCATGCCCCAGTGCCGCCACGTCGGTGTCTGCGGTCGAGAACAACGTGCCCGCGATCAAGAAGAGGAACACGGCGCGCGGAAAACACGGGCGGAAGCTGCCTCTCCGTTCTGCGGTACGCTCAACTCCCCTGAAACTTGAGATCCGCCGCTCGGTAGTTTTCCTGGGCTTTGTCAACTTGGCCAGCTTTGTCGTAAACCACGCCGAGATAGTAATAGGCCTTGCCGTCATTCGGGTTGATTTCGATCGCGCGCTTGAGGGGTGGAATCGCCTTGTTGGGTTCGTCGAGGCGATTGTAGCACAGCCCAATGTGGTACAGGATCGTGGGGTTTTCCGGGTCGAGATGGAGCGCCTGCTGCAGGCTCTTCACCGCTTGGCCGTAGAGGCCCTTCTTGTTGTACGCCAGACCCAAATACAGATGCGCTTCCTTGTGGCGTCCGTCGAACCTGACGGCCTTCCTGAACGATTCAATGGCATCGCCGACGTTACCCTGCTCGAAGAGCGCCAGGCCCAGGTTGAAATGGCCTTCCGCGCTTCGTGGGTCCAGCTCGATCGCCATCTCGAACTCGTGAATCGCCCGCTCGTGCATTCCCGCTTCCCCGTACAACGCACCGAGATTGAAGTGTGCGGCGGCGCTTTGCGGGTTGAACTGAACCGCCTTTCGAAACAACTGGAGTGCCGTGTCGCCCTCGCCTCTCAAGTCGAGCAGGTACCCCAGGTTCGTGTATGCGTTGGAGTGCGCACGGTCGAGGTCGATGGCTCGCCGGTAACACTGCTCCGCTTCTTCGAAGCGATCGCACCGGGCGAGCGTGACTCCGTACCGGTAGTGGCACTCGGCGTTCTCCGGTTCGAGTTCGATCGCGCGCTCGTGCTCCTTGTCGGCCCGTTCCACCTTCCCCAACTGCTCGTGAATCCGCCCGAGATAGAAATGAGGTAACGCTCGCTCGGGATGCATTGCCGAAAGACGTTCGTAAGTGGTCACCGCGTCCCGCAGGTACTTGTTCTCGAGAAAAAACTTGGCGGCAGCTTCGAGCAGCGTCCCGGATATCTCCGGTATCTCCACCAGGCGCCGGCAGTACCCGACCGCTTCCTCTCGCTGATCGCCCGCCCACAGCGACTGCACCAGTTCGTAGATTGCGAACTGATCACGGGGGTTCTCTTTGACCCGCTGCTTGAGCTGGCTCTCGTAGCGAAGGTCTTTTCTGGATTGTGGCTGATCCGACACGATAGCTCCCACTAGCTAAGTTGCTTGATTGGAAGCTAGTACAGCCGTGAAAACCGTGTCAAGAATTTTTGACAGAAGCGAGGCGCTTGCCGGAGCGGCGGATCAGTGTTCGTCGTCGACGACCTGGATTTCCAGGCTCAACTTGACCGGTATCGTCTTTCTCATTTGGGACCGGCGGACCACTACGGGTACCGTGATGCAAACCTCGTCGTCGTCCTCGGGCAAGGGGGGCGCAGGGGGAGAGACGGGCCCCGCCGGCGCGGCGGCCGGAGGCGCGGCTTTGGCCTTCTTGGGGTTACTGGAATGGAAGGGGTCCAGCACGAATTCCCCTTTCGAGGTCTTCTCATCGCCCGGGGTTTCGGTGTCTTCGAGATTGATGACCCTGCCTACCGTTTCATCCATTTCATCCATTTTTTCCTCCTGGGCGGGCGGATCGGCCTTGTGGCGGCGCCGGGACGCACCCTTTCCCGGCGCGCCCTTGGGCTTCGGCGGCACCGGGTCCGCCGGGACGGGCACCGCTTCCGAATCTTCGACCTCGCGCAGGGCGACGTCGACGACCTCGACGACGGATTTTTCCTCTTCGACCGGCGGCGCCGGCGGTTTCTTCCGTCCTGCGGCCGCGGGGGGTGGTGGCACCTCTTGCGGCGCGCGCCGCGGCTGGGTCTCCGACAGGCGCTGGGTGAGCTCGTTATACAGCATCCCCGCGATGGCCTGGAAGGTTTCGTAGATACCCGTTCCATCGGTCGCCACTGCTTCGAAGACGGGGACGTTCAAGGGGTTCAGCTTCTCGGAGAGCGCCTTGACCGGTAGCGCCCCCCCGATATCCCTCTTGTTGTACTGGATCACCCATGGAATGGTATCCAGCGTGAGATCGTGCTCGTTGAGGTTCTCCTCGAGGTTGCGCAGGCTCTCGACATTCTCGTCCATTTTCGACGGCGTCGAGTCGGCAACGAAGACCACCGCGTCCGCGCCCTTGAGGACGAGCTTTCGCGTTGCGTTGTAGTAGACCTGGCCGGGCACCGTGTAGAGCAGCATCCGTGTTCGGTACCCGCTGATATCACCCAACTCGAGCGGCAGGAAATCGAAGAAGAGAGTGCGGTCGGTGCGGGTCTTCATCGACACCATCTTGCCCTTGGCGCCGGCCGGCATTTTTTCGTAGATGTACTCCAGATTGGTGGTCTTCCCGCTTAGCGCTGGTCCATAATAGACCACTTTGGCGTTGATCTCCGCCCCGGAGTAATTGAACACAACCATCGTTTGCCTTTCGCGTGGCCGTTTCTTGTCGGCTAAATGCCTGCTGTTTTGTCTGTTGAGGCCGGTCTGGCTCTTCCGCAACCCGGGAGGACCGGTCCGGAGCCGGTCGCCCCTTCCCGGCCCAGCCCGACGGCACGGGGATGCGCAAAGAGTGTGCCAAAAATTTTGGCCCCCATTCGGAAAAAATCGCTTAACTCCTTGTCCGAAAATCGTATAGAATACGCGCAACCGCCGGGCCGCCGGTCCGGCACGTCCGTTTCGTGCAATCTGCTTACGTTCTTGCAATTGAATGACGATAGCACCTGATTTGTCATCGCCTTCCAGCCGATGCCAGGCGCAGCCACTTTCGTTGGCGATGGCGGCGGGTCTGGCGTCCCGAACCCCCCACTGGCTGCTCTACGCCACGTCCCGCGTGGGCGGGGCGTTACACTACTGGATGAGCCCCGAAAAAAGAAGGAACTACCTCGCCAACACGCGGTCGCTCCCATCACCGGGCCGCCACCGGCCGTGGCACGCCTTCCAGAACCAGGCGCTCAACGCGCTCGAGCTGTTGAGGGCGATGGCCCGCGGCGCCGGGGATACCCACGTCGATCTCTCCCGCAGGTGCGAGCAGACGGTCCGGACGGCGTTGGGAGACGGCAATGGGCTCATACTGACCACGATGCACACCGGGAACTGGGAGCTCTCGGGCCTGGCCCTCGCGCTGCGAGGCTTTCCGGTAACGACGGTGGCGGGTGTCCAGCTCCGCCCCACGTGGTCGGATCAGGTGCGGGTGTTGAAGGAACGCGCCGGCATCAAGGTTGCCGGGCCGGGGGCCGGCGCCAGAGAGCTGCTCCGCGACCTACGCGCCAATCGCGTCGTGGCGCTCCACCTCGACGGCAACCTTTTCACGGGCGGATTCGAAGTGTTATTCTTGAACCGGCGGGTTCGTGTTCCCCGGGGGCCGGCGCACCTCTCGCGCCTTACCGGAGCGCCGATCGCCGTGGCCTTTTCCCGCCGACGGAGCAGAAGACACCTCGAGCTCATAGTCGAGGACCCGTACCCTCCACCGGCGACCGCGGACGAGGAACACTCGCTGACGCAACGCCTCGTTTCGAGGGTGGAACACCGCATCGCGGAAGCGCCGGGACAATGGTGTATTTTCCGCCGGATTGAATAAGGGGGATAAAGCAGAGGAATGAAGCTAGTTCTCGTTTCACAGTCGTATCATCCCCGTCCGGGTGGCGTAACGGAAAACGTTCATCATTCGGCGCAGGTGCTTCGGCAGCGAGGCCATCAGGTCACCGTCGTCACAACGAGTTTTGGGAAGGAACGCGACGGTGTGGATCCGGGCGTCGTACGAATCGGCACCAACATCCTCGTACCGGTGAACGGAGCGTGGGTGAACGTCACCGCCGGTCGCGGTATCTACGGCCGCCTGAAAGAAGTCCTGCACGCCCTCGACCCGGACGTCATTCACACGCACTGCCCGGCGGCCCCTACCCTGCCGTTGATGGCGCTGCTAGCGGCGCCGTCCCGGAGCCGGGTGGTGGGAACGTTTCACGCCGCCGCCAGGGGGATCGCGGCCTACCGCTTTTTTAAACCCCTTCTCAACCGCCTCATGCGGCGCATCGACCACCGGGTCGCCGTGTCGCACGCGGCAATGGACCTCGCCACGCGCTATTTCCCCGGAACGTACGAGGTGATTCCGAACGGCGTCGACTGCACTCGTTTTACACCCGGGCACGAACCGTTTGCGCATCTGCGGGACGACGCGTTCAACGTGTTGTTCGTCGGGCGGATGGACAAGCGCAAGGGATTGAAGTACCTCTTTCGTGCCGTCGCCTCCGTGGCCGAACGCGTGCGGGGACGCGTTCGCCTGATCGTCGTGGGTGATGACGGACCGCGTCGCTATCTGCTGCCCCGTCTCCCCGCGGGCGTCGATCTCGTATACACGGGCGTGGTGTCCAAGGAAGACCTGCCCAGGTATTTTGCGTCGGGCGACGTGCTGTGCTCGCCGGCTATCGAGCGCGAGAGTTTCGGTATCGTTTTGCTCGAGGCGATGGCGTCCGGCATCCCCGTCATAGGCACCGGGATTCCGGGCTACCTGACCATCCTGCGCGATGGCTGGAACTCGCTCGTCGTGCCTCCCCGGGACGCGCAGTCGCTCTCGAAGTCGATCGAGAGGCTGATGGCCGATGACACCCTGCGCTGGAAGCTGCGGACCAACGCCCTGGACTTCGCCCGGCTATACGGATGGGATCGTATCGTCGATCGGCTGGAAACGGTATACCAGGGCGATAGTGCTGCCGATCTCGCCATGGTGACCCCCGCGTCGACCGCCAGGCTCGTGCGGGCGCAGAAGGCGTAAGGCTTGACCAGTCCCCGCACGCTCAGACTGTGCTTTCTCTCTTTCGGTTTCGCGCAGATCATTTCGATATTCGGTGACCGGCTGCACCAATTCTCCGTCATCGGTATGATCGGCAGGGTCGCGGCGGGGTCGAGCATGGAGCTCTTCCAATTCGCGGTCTTCAGCCATCTCCCCGTCATCGTCTTTGCCCCGCTTTTTGGAAGCCTGATCGACCGTTCCAACAAGGTGGCCATGCTCATCGTCGTGGACTTCTTTCGTGCGCTGGTGGTGCTGGCAATCCCCACACTCTTTAACGCCATGGGCACACTCTACGCGATCTACGTACCGGTGTTCTTCCTCACCCTTGCGAACCTGCTCTTCTCGCCCGCCAAGTCCGCCGTCATCCCGGAGCTTTTCGGTTCGTTGCGTCTGTTGAGAATCAACTCGCTGCTGTGGGGGCTGGGTATCGTTGGTACCCTCGCAGGCTTCGTGATCGGGGGCTGGCTCTTCGATTTTCGGACGTGGGAAATGAGTTTTTACACGGACGCGGCCAGTTATTTCGTATCGGTGGTCTTCCTCCTGCCGCTGCTCACGTTGTGGCGCGCCGCCAAACCGGGCGGACACGTCCCGCACGGCGAAGCCCGCCGGCGGTATGCGGGCGTGACATCCGTGGTTCGATCCATCCGGGACGGGCTCGCCCAAATCCGGACGAACCGTCAGGTCGCGTATTGTCTCATAACGCAGACGGCTCTGTTCGCCAGCCTCGGCGCCTTGTACGTGACAGGCATCGCCCGCGTGCAGTCGGTCTTTCCGTCCGAGAAAACCGTTTACCTCAG
>JBHHVD010000080.1:0-14021 GCA_046754105.1 Candidatus Krumholzibacteriia bacterium | reverse complement strand
ACCAAACTGCTGATCAATGGCGAGTGGCGCGACGCAGACGGCGGCGCCACGCACGCGATCATAAACCCGGCCACCGAAGAAGTGCTGTGCGAGGTGGCGGAAGGTACGGCCTCCGACGTGGAGGCGGCCGCCGATGCGGCGCGTGCGGCGCTGCGGTCGAAGGCGTGGAAGAAAATGGGCGGGTCCGGCCGCTCGAAGGCGCTGTGGCGGCTCGCCGATCTGCTCGAGCGCGACGCCGACGCCATCGCGCGTCTGGAGACGATGAACCAGGGCAAGCCCATCTTCGAGTCGCGCAAGATCGACATGCCGTTCCTGGTCGAGGTGTTTCGTTATTTCGCCGGCTGGGCCGACAAGATCCAGGGTGAGACGATTCCCGTGCAACCCGGGCTTCTCAATTACACGCTGAAGGAGCCGGTGGGTGTCGTCGGTATGATCGTTCCGTGGAATTTTCCGCTGCTGCTGACCTGCTACAAGCTCGCGCCCGCGCTGGCGGCGGGCTGCACCGCCGTCATCAAGCCGGCCGAGTACACACCGCTGACGGCGCTCAAGCTGGGGGCGCTTTGTCTGGAAGCGGGTTTTCCACCCGGCGTGGTCAACGTCGTCACGGGCAAAGGCTCGGTCATCGGCAAGGCACTGTTGGAATCCAGCAACATCGACAAGATCGCTTTTACCGGTTCGACGGAGACGGGACGCACGGTCATGCGCGGCGCCGCCGGCACCATCAAACGGGTATCGCTGGAGTTGGGTGGCAAGTCACCGAATATCGTATTTCCGGATGCGAAACTCGACTATGCGGCCAACGGCGCCTGTGGCGGAATCTTCTATAACAAGGGCGAGGTCTGTACGGCGGGCTCGCGGCTCTTCGTGCATAAGTCGGTGCACGACCAGTTTCTCGACGTGCTGACCCAGAAGATGGCCAAGTACGTACCCGGCGACCCGCTGGATGACAAGACACGCCTCGGCCCGCAGGTGTCGGAGTCGCACCGCGATGGCATCGTCAAGGCGATCGAGAAAGGCAAGGGCGAGGGCGCCAACGTCTACACCGGTGGCAATGCGACCACGGTCGCGGGCAAAGGATACTACGTCGAGCCCACGGTCCTGACCGGTGTGAACAATGAAATGAGTGTCGCGCGCGAAGAGATCTTCGGGCCGGTACTCTCCGTACTGCCGTTCGACGAAGAGGAAGAGGTGGTCGAATGGGCGAACACCCACTGTTACGGACTGGCGGCCGGTGTGTGGACCCAGGACCCCGCCCGGGCGCACCGTGTCGCCGCGGCCCTCGAGGCCGGTACGGTGTGGGTCAACACGTACAACCTCTTTCACCCCGCGTCCCCCTTCGGCGGGCGCAAGGAGAGCGGCTTCGGACGTGAGTTGGGCAGGGAAGGGTTGGACCACTATCTGGAGAACAAGTCGGTGTGGGTGAGCCTGCGGTAGTCCGGGGGGAAAATTCGGGGACTGAGAGTTACCTTATCAAGAGCATTTTCTTCGTTTGAAAAAACGGCCCCGCTTTCAGCCTATAGAAATAAACACCCGACGCCACACGCCGACCTCGACGATCAATACCGTCCCAGTTAACAAAGCCCTGGCCGGCGGGTCGCACGCCTTGAGCCACCTGCCTTACGAGCTGACCCCTTACGTCATAGATGGAGAGCGCCATGGGTGCTGAGCGCGGTAGCTCGTATTCAATGAGCGTCGTTCGGGAGAACGGATTGGGCCAATTCTGCTTTAGGAGGACTGTTGGACTGAGGGTCGGTGGGTGGAGAATGCCCGTTGGAACGAAAAGGCCATGCAACATGTAAACGGTCCCTGCATTCGTACGGCCGAGCGGGTCGGCCCAGGTGGCTCCAAGGGCGACATCCGCATGCCCGTCCAGATTGAAATCGCCTGACGAAATCCCTGACCCGAGGCCGTCGTCGACGGTGGCACCGAACTTCCATCCCGCCGCGCCGCCGGAAACCTTCGGCTGATTGCTCCCGTTCCACACTTGTCAACATATTGACGAAACCCCGATCTAAACCCGGAAGAGATACTGGAACTTCACGAAGAACGTGCGCTCGGTCTGATGGAATCCCTGGTTGCCCGTGAAGGCGGGCCCGTCGTAGTCGAGGAAGTCGTGGGTCGACCCGACGAACAATACCGTGAAGGGGTTTATCTTGTAGCTCACCAGCGGGTCGAGGTCGTATGCGCCGCCGCCGCCCGAGTTCTTGCGGTACTCGCCCACCACCCGCAGGAAGAGCCGGCTGTTGAGCTGGTAGGTGAGCTTGTTGCGCACGCTGTACTGCTTGTGGCGGTCGTGCGGCACTCCGGGACGGCCGGGCAACTGCGAAAACTTGATGATCAGGTAGATGGTGTCGAGCTTGATCTGGCTCGTGGGTTTGAGTTCGGCCTGCAGCCTCATCGCGGTCGAGCCGGCCAGAAAGGGTGAGGCCGACCTGAATATCGAGCGGCCCTGCCGAATCCACGCTTGCGCGGAGAGAGAACTCGTGAAGTCCGTTCCCACCAGGAGCAAGAACCGGCGGATGCCGTCGACGTAGACGTCCTGGAAATCCTCCCGGCTCCACAGGTGGCTCACGACCACCCGCGTCTGCTTCTTGAAGCTCAGGAAGAGCTGGGGCTCGATCCACTCGTCTTTGAATTTGCCATCGTAGTTGTACTGGCGGCCGATATTGAAGCTCGGCTCGATCACGTCGAAGACCCGGTTGTCGGGCTGAAACGTAATGCCGTTCCACATGCCGCCCAGCCGGAAATCGTTCGTGAAAACGAAACCGTTGTCGGCGCGAAAGGTCGGCGAACTGTCTTCATAGTAGGCGTCGAAGTTCCAGTGGCGCGCCTCGCGCTCGATGTTGGCGGCGACGGCGTGTCCGAAATAGCTCTCCCCGTCGAAATCCGACGTGTAGCGGTCGTTGTCCGCCCCGGGCCCGAACACCTCGCCGTTGAAATCGCCGGACAGTGCCGGGTCGTTGGGTTCGCGCGTATGCGTGCCCAGGACCTGGGCGCTGAAACGGTACTGTTCCCTGAATCTCAGGTCGTAGTCGAGGCCGAAGTTGGTGCTGGACCCGCCCGCCTCGGTGTAGCGCCGGTCGGTCAGCATGACCCCGAGGAAGGAATCGTCGAGGATGTCGCGCTTGACGCGCAGGATGTTCGACACCGACTCGCCGGGAAACACCAGGCTACTGCCCTCTTCGAAAGGAACCGGAAAGGAGGTGTTTTCATCCTGCGCGAGGATGTAGCCCACCGTGTACTTGCCCGCCTTGCCCGTCACCTTGCCGGCGGCGCTCGGGTCGTTGAGGGTTCGCGTGTGGACGACGCGCACCTTGGAGCGGAACACGTCGGCGCCCTCCAGGAAGAACGGCCGCTTCTCGTCGAGAAAGATCGCCGAGGTCGTGTTGAGGCTGATCTGCGCCTCGTCCGATTCGACCTGGCTGAAATCGGGATTGACGGTGCCGTCCAGGGTAAGGTTCGGCGTGAGGCCGTACTTGACCCCCAGGCCCCCGTCGAACTCCGCCGTGTCGTTGCGAAAAGGCGAGGCCGGATCGCCGAAGTCCTGGAGCGCTCCCACCTGGCTGCTGATCCCGTAGGGCAAAAGCTCGATGTTCGTGCCCGAGTTGACGCCGGTGATACCCCTCATCTCTCCCGCCTGACAGAAGAGGCAACTCTCATCCCTGGAGAGTGGAGCCCACGAGAGCTGCTCGCGGCTCGTGCGCGGCCGTACGCGGAGTGCGTGCACGCCCCACGTCTGCGCGTCGACATTGGGAAAGCGCAGACTCCTGAATGGAATGGCCATCTCCGCCGTCCAGCCCACCGAGTTGATCTCGCCCGCCGATTCCCACACGGTGTCGAAACTCTTGTCCTCACCGCCGCCCTTGCTGCGGCGCTGGTCGAACTGGATGCCGTACGGATTTACGAAAAACTCGTAGCTCGTCTGGCGGTCGTGGAAGGTGTCGAGCATAATGCCGGCGAAGTCATCCTGGCCGATGTTGTCGCGATCGGTCACGGTCGCGCGTATGCCGGTGATGTCGTCCTCGTAGCAGACGAACGCCACGTAGATATTGGTGTCGTCATAAGCGAGGAGCACATCGGTTTGCACGGCGGGCTCGACGTTGTCGCCCGGGCTTATTTCGGCAAAATTGGTCAGTTTCGCGGCGGTCTGCCATATGGCCTCGTCGAGCTTGCCGTCGATCTTCGGGCGCGCAACGGTGCGAGGAACGACAAAGTCGAGGTTGGAATTGGGGACGAACTTCGGAAGATCTGTGGTCGGCGGCGAATCGGAGTCGCCCGCGAGCGCCGGGGCGGACACCGAGAGTGAGGTCACGACGACGAGCACGAGGAAAAGGCCGGCCGATCTGAGGGCGTTCGACTTCATACATAACCTCCGCTGGGTCCGGAGCAAGCGGATCAGTTGCGGGGCAATTCGACGGAAAACAGGTGCTTGACCCTTCCCCAGGTCGTGTTCTCCGTGGGCACGGACTGGGCCACGTTGCCGCGCAGCTCCCCGGTGATGTAGACATCCGTGTGAATGTTGATGTAAATGCGACCGGCGTAAAGCTCGGGTACCATTTCCGGCGGGATATTCCATACACCCGTTTTCGGCGTCCCCATCGGCAGCAGGAACTTGGCGGGCCCGTTCTCGCGCGGGCCGCCATTGTGAAAATGGGCGGCCGTCTCCACGCCGATCAGGTCCTGGTACTGGATATCGAACGACAGCTCGGTTTCCGCGGTGTTCAGGACCATGACGGCCGACCCGGTGCCGGGGACGGGCAGCGGATCGACGTTCTGGGCGCCATCGATCATGGCGATAAACGTCGTGTCGCCTGCGGCGGGCCGGGCGAGTGCGCATAGCGCCAGAACGACTGCGAGGGAAAGACCAACCGATTTCAGGGCGTTCGAACTCATATATTAACCTCCGCTGGGCCCGGGGCTAGCCGATCGGCCTCCGCCGAGGCCGGCTGCATCTTGTAACCCGCTATTTCACCCCACCCGTGTTTGTCTTCAGGATGGTCCCCGCAGTCCCCGCGACGGTTCCCGAGTCGGCGGTCGGAAGCGACACGGCGAAGAGTGTCCTGGCCGTGCCGCTCGCCTGGGTCGTCCAGGTCGTTCCGCCGTCGATCGTCCGCAGGATCGTGCCGGCGTCTCCCACTACGGTGCCGGCGTTCGAATTCCCAAACGACACGGCCCGCAGCGCGTTGCCCGTACCGTTGGGTTGATTCGTCCACGTCAATCCACCGTCGTTGGTGCGGGCGGTCTGCCCCAGGCTCGTCACTATCCATCCCGTGGTCGTGTCGACAAACCACAGCCCATTTATCGAAGCGGTCGTTCCGGGTGTCAGGCTCGTCCACGTCGTCCCTCCGTCCGTCGTGCGCACGAACACCGCGCCGTTGCCCGCGGCGATACCCGTGTTTGCATCGAGTAGCCACGCGGTATAGAGAGGCAATGCCGTACCACTGTTCTGGGTCGTCCAGTTCGCACCGCCGTCGGTCGTCCACACGATCGTGCCCATGCTGCCGACCGCGATTCCCGTTGTTGCATCCACAAACGATACGGCAAAGAGGTTATTCGTCGTACCGCTGGCCTGGCTGTTCCACGACGTCCCGCCGTCGGTCGTGCGCAGGATCACACCGTTGCCGCCGACGGCCGTCCCCGTGTTGGCGTCGGTAAATGAGACCGCGTAGAGGATCGTGGTCGTACCGCTGGTCTGGAGGTTCCACGTCGCTCCACCGTCCGTCGTGCGCAGGATAATACCCGATTCGCCCACCGCCGTCCCCGTGCTCGCGCTCGTGAAGGCCACGCCGTTTATATTCTTGGTCACACCACGACTCTGTTTCGTCCACGCTCCACCGCCGTCGGTCGTGCGAATGATCGTGCCCAACTGGCCCACGGCGGCACACGTGTTGGCGTCCACCACGGACAGGCCATGGTAGACGATTCCGGCCGCCAGCCGGCTATCAGAGTCCCTTCCATCGGCATCGCGGAGTGCGCGCCCGCCGTTATCGTCGATCGGCGGCGATCGAAACACCCCGGCAACGGGGCTGGTCTGGCTGGTCCATGTCCCACCGCCGTTGGTCGTATGGAGGATGCTGGAGCTCGCCCCGACCGCCCACCCTGTGTTCGCGTCCGCAAACGCCACGTCCGTGAGCAGACCCGTCGTTCCACTGATCTGACTGTTCCACGTGGTGCCACCGTCTGTGGTCCGCAAGATCGTGCCCGTGTTGCCCACGACCGTACCGTTGTTCGCGTTCGTAAACCAAACCGCGTGAAGACCCTCTCCTACGCCGCTGGTCTGCGCCGTCCAGGTCGCGCCGCCGTCGGTTGTTCTCAGAATCGTCCCCACATCGCCCACCACCGTGCCCACGCTCGCATTGACAAAAAACGCGCCAATCAAGTCGGTCGCGGCACCCGCCACCTGAGGCGTCCACGTAGTGCCGCCGTCGGTGGTCCGCAGTATCGTGGCGCCCTCACCGACGACCCAGCCCCGGTTGGTATCGGTGAACGTAACCGCGTTGAGCGGTTCTGCGGTGCCACCGGATTGACCCGTCCACGTCACCCCGCCGTTCGTCGTCCGGAGGATGGTTCCAGTGTTACCCACCGCAGTCCCCACGCTGGCGGACGAAAACCACACGGACGTCAGATTACTAACGGTGCCGCTGGCCTGGACCGTCCACGTGGCACCGCCGTTCGTGGTGCGGACGATCGTGCCCGTGTCACCCACCGCCCAGCCCCGATTCGCATCCAGGAAGAAAACGGCCCCCAGCGTGTTTCCCTGGGGCAGGGGGTTTTGCCAAAACCACCCGGACGGTGTGCCCGGGGGTGAGATGGGTTGCGTCGGTCCCGAGTCCCCACCACATCCCAGCAACAAGAGTCCGATGAGAGCGAACGACAAACGCAGGCATTCGCGGCGATAACGAGTCGGCATTGCGATCCCGCCTTCCTTGGGGGACAGAGTGGTGGTGGTTGGGCGAATAGCCCATTGTACCTTGCATAACGAGCCCGGTCAACGCCCCGGGGGCGGGTTTGGCTGGTACGTCGGCCCCACATTGCATATAATGGCAATGACATCGTCGAAAACGTCTGCCAGTGTAGGTGGAGGTGAGTATGCCGTTTTGCCCACAATGCCGCTGCGAGTACACCGAAGAAACGTCGACCTGCGAAGATTGCCGTGTCGACCTGGTCGCGCAACTGCCGGACCCGACTTCGGACGAAACGCAAGGGGCGCTCGTGGAAGTATGGTATACTCAAGGCGAGATGGAAGCGCAGCTGATCCGGTCGCTTCTCGAAAGCAGCGGTATCAACTCGATGTTCAGTGGTGAATCGCTGCGGCTCACCCACGGCTTTACGGTCGACGGCCTGGCGGAAGTGAAAATTCTCGTGCGGGAACAGGATGCCGAACGCGCCCGTGAGATCATTTCCGCCCAGGAAGAAATGCGTCGGTGCCCCGGGTGCGGCCAACCCGCCCACAAGAGAGACGCCGTCTGTCATTACTGCAAGACACAGTTGTCGTAGTCCTTTCGACCAACCGGGAGATCCTCATGAGCGTTATTCCAATAGTGGCCATGTTTGCGTTGTTCTCGGGCGCGGGCGAGAAAGCGGACGGCGGACGACTCGTCGAGGCCCGGTATCTCGCAGACGCGAAACGCCTCGCGCAGGAGTTCATCATCGCCGATACGCACATCGATGTGCCGTACCGATTGTGGAAGAAGATGGACAATATCTCGGCCGCCACCGAGGACGGCGATTTCGATTACCCGCGCGCGCGCGAGGGCGGCCTCGACGCCGTTTTCATGTCGATCTACACACCTTGGGAGCTGGAGAAGCAAGGTGGCTCGAAGGCGCTCGCCGACAGCCTGATAGACCTCGTCGAGGGGTTCGCGGTGCAATGGCCGGCCAAGTTCGCGTTGGCCGCGTCGGTGGACGAGGTCAGGGAGGCGGTTGATGCGAACCGGATCGCGCTGATGCTCGGTATGGAGAACGGCTCGCCGGTCGAGGGCGAACTCGAAAACCTCGCGTATTTCTTCGGCAGGGGTGTGCGTTATATAACGCTCACGCACTCGAAGGACAACCATATCTGCGACTCGTCGTATGACACCAGCGGGACCTGGGGCGGGCTGAGCCCGTTCGGTAAGAAGGTCGTCGCGGAAATGAACCGCCTCGGCATCATCATCGACGTCTCGCATCTCTCCGATGAGGCCTTCTACCAGGTCATGGAGTTGTCCCACGCCCCGGTCGTCGCCTCGCACTCCTCCGCCCGCCACTTCACGCCGGGGTTCGAGCGCAACATGGATGACGACATGATCCGGCTGCTCGCCAGGAAGGGCGGGGTCATCCAGATCAACTTCGGGTCCATTTTCATCAGCGACGAGTGCCGGCGCCGTTTCTACGCCGGCAAGGACAAGGCCGAGGAGTACGCCCTCGAAAACGGCCTCGAGCCGGGTGGCAAGGAGGCCAGGGCGTGGCGCAAGGCGTATTTCGAGAAGAACCCCGTCGGGTTCGCGGACGTCTCCGACGTGGCCAACCATATCGACCACGTCGTACGCCTGGTGGGCGTCGACCACGTGGGTTTCGGCTCGGATTTCGACGGGGTGGGGGATTCGCTGCCCACGGGCCTGAAAGACGTCTCGCAGTATCCCAACCTGATCGCCACGCTGCTCGCCCGGGGCTACAGCGAGGAGCATATTGAAAAAATGTGTTCCGGTAACGTCTTACGCGTGTGGCGCGAGGTCGAGCGCATCGCACGCGAGTCGCGTGCGTCGCGCTAGTGCGAGCGATACTCGTTGCCCGTTTCGCGCGGGTGGCGCCGATGGGGGTAATCGGCGACGGGACCCGCGCGAAACGAGCAGCGAAGCTCGTGGACGCCCAGCCATAACCACAATCCACACAACCGGTTGGCGGCCGGCGGTGCCGTCACTTTTCCTGTAATGAAACGTGGCAGCAAGCGACGAAAGGTCTTATAGTGTTGCGGTTGGTGGTGGGGGATCGGCCGTACCCCCGAGGTTCAACCCGCCCCCGCCTGTGTAACCATGCAGGATTGAGGAGGAATCATGTCGAAGAAAGTGCTATTTCCCCTTGCCATAGTCGCCATGGCCACGGTTCTCAGCTCGTGCAGCATGATGGGCGGCACGATGGCCAAGATGATGGGTAAGGGGGATCTCATGGGCGCCATGGTCAACATGGACAAGGTCATGAAGGACATGACCCCTTCTGAGCGCGCAGAACACATGAAAAGGAAACAAATGGCGATGCTCGACGACGGCAAGCGGCTGTTTCGCGACCCCGGTATCGGCAAGAACGGCCAGAGCTGCGAGTCGTGCCACCCGGGTGGAAGCACGACCGGCGGCGAAGCGCAGATCCCAATGCGGGACTACAGGATCCCGATCCCCACGCTCGTCGGCGCATCGGCGCGTTTCCCGAAGTACAAGGTGCCGAACGACCGGGTGGTTACCCTTGCGCAGATGAACAACAACTGCATCCGCATGTTCATGGACGGGAAAGGACTCGAGTTGAACTCCCGGGAAGCGATCGCGCTCAGTATGTATATTTCATCGCTGAGCAACGGCGAGAGCGTTCAGATCGGACAAGCCAACTAGCCCGGGCGCCTTCGCGACCCAAGGAGATGTGATCATGAAAACGTCAAAGCAAGCTTTCGTTTTGTGCGTCGCCGCGCTGGCGGCGGCGCTCGTCGTCGGGTGCAGCACCGTCTCACGGCACCCGAACAAGGACCAGTTCGGCGAAGTCGAGAAGGGCAAGGGGGACGCCGCGCTCGCCAACATGGACAAGGTGATGGGGATGGGAATGGACAAGGCAAAGCCCTACATGATGAAGCGGAGCGGGGAAGCGCTCGCGATGGGCAAGAAACTGTTCAGGGACGAGCGCCTGGGCTCGAACGGACAGAGCTGCGAGTCGTGCCACCCCGGCGGCACTACGACCGGTGGCGAGGCGGAGATAGCCAAGAAGATGGGACACGGCCCATACCGGTTGCCGATCCCCTCGCTCGTAGGCGCGGCGGCGCGTTTTCCAAGATTCAAAGTGCCCAACGACGAGGTCATCACCCTCGAGATGATGAACAACAACTGCATCCGCATGTTCATGAAAGGCAAGAGGCTGCCGCTCAACAGCCCCGAGTCGTTCTATCTCGCCCAGTACATCTCGTCGCTGAGCAACGGCGATGCGGTTGAAGTGGGTAAGTGAGCCCGAATACCGTGAAGGCTCGATACGGCATTCTGGCCGTGCCGTTGGTGCTACTCTACAGCGCCTGCTCCGGTGGCGGTCCTGCGGTTGGCGGCGCGGCCGCCGATGGCATAACTCCCGCGCAAAAGCGTTTCGTGGGCAGCGCGATCGTTCGTGACCGCGGCTGCGTGACCTGTCACGAGGTGGCCGGTGGCGGCGGCACCGTGGGGCCGAACCTCGACCAGGTGGCGAACCGGCGTAGCGTCGAGTGGCTTCGAACCTGGCTCAGTGACCCGAACGCCATCAAGGACGGGACCAAAATGCCGAATTTCAGCTTCAGCGAATCGGAGCTGGAAGAACTCGTCGGCTATCTGAAGGACCTCAAGCGGGATGTCGATACACGGGCGATCATGGCCGGGGCGGCGGCGCCCGAGGAAAAGGGCCGCCTGCTCTTTGAGGCCTACGACTGCACGGCGTGCCACCGAATCGGCGATGCGGGTCGATTCATCGGACCCAACCTGACGTGGATCGGCGAGCGACGCCCGCAGAAGTGGGAGAGCGAGTGGCTAAGAGACCCGCCCACGATGAAACCGGGCACGTTCATGCCCAACTTCCACCTGTCGGATGAAGAACGCGCGGCCCTGGTCGCGTACCTGCACGGGCTCAAAGGCGGCCGCAACGAGGATGCGAAACACTGGGAGGACAACACAGCGTTTTTCCTCGACGCCCGCCCGCGCGAGGTCGGCGCGATGGTCTATATGAGGTTCGGGTGTGACGGCTGCCACGGGCAGAGAGGACAGGGCGGATACGCGAACGTGAACGCGGCACCCGACGAGGAGATGCCGGTGATCGTGGCGGCGGCGCGCGACCATTCGCGCGAAGCGATCAAGGACATCATCCTCTCCGGCCGCCGGCCTGCGGCACTGGACCCCGCGGGGCCGGAGCCTCTGCCGTGTCCGGCGTGGAAGGGAGATATGACCGACGGGGAAGCGGATTCCATCTACGAATACTTAAAGAGTATCGCGCCGGCGAAGAAGAAGTTCCGCTTCAAGCGCTCCGGCCGCTGAGCGGGAGCGCTCGTGCAAAGCGGCTCGTGGGTCCCGCACGGTCGGTTGCATGCGCCGCCTGACTGCGAAGGAGAAATACGATGAGGCTTGAAAAAGCGATACGTTACGGAATGGTGCCGGTAGTACTCGGCGGCCTCGTGGCGTTCGGGGGCGCGAGTGGCGCCCAGGACGGCACCGGCGCCATAGAGGGAAGCGTTCTCTTCAACGTCCAGCTGCCGGAACCGGAACGCATCCGCGTCACGCGCAACGCTGACGTGTGCGGGCCGCACAAGGTCTCGCAGGAATTCGTAGTCTCGAAGGCGAACAAGGGGCTGAAAAACGTCGTCATCCGGCTAAGCGGCGATCCGGCAGGCGAGGGCGCCGCGGAGGTCACGCTCGACCAGAAAGGGTGCGCCTACGTACCACACGTGCAGGTGGCGAGAAGGGGCGCGAAGCTCCTGGTCACCAACAGCGATCCGACCTTTCACAACGTTCATGCCTATCACGTGCAGAGCGAATTCAAAAAGCCGACGCTTTTCAATATCGCCCAGCCAGCCGGTGACGCGGCCGCCCAGGCTTTCGTCCTCGACAAGACCGGTGTCGTGGAGTTCAACTGTGACGTGCACGAGTGGATGAAGGCCTTCGTCGTCGTACATGACAACCCTTATTTCTCCGTGACCGACGAGAGCGGGCACTACGCCGTCGAACGTATCCCCCCCGGTGAGTACACGCTCACGGTGTGGCACGAAGGCCTGGGAGAATTCGAACAGCCCGTCACCGTCACCGCGGGGGAGACCCTCCGCCTCGATTTTCCGATCGAGGGCGACGAGTAAACACCCGCCGGGCCGCCCTTTTCCCCTTATAGTGGCACCGTTCTTGCCCCTTTTTGCGCGTTTACACTACAACGCCGGCGTAGTATCATCACGGTTTCATAGCCGTCACCGGCCAGGGCGCACCGGAATAATGCGGCCCGCGTCGCGTCATCGCTCGCGGGGCACGATTCCACGCTTCTCCAGGGTACTAGTCACTTCGTATAAGGAGATATCTATGCCCGCTCTCGTCCGATATGTGAAGGGTTTGGGGTTAGCCGTACTGGCGCTGCTCGCGGCGTGCCCCGCCGGCGCCCAGATCGGCAACCAGTTGTCGGCCTACACGGGGCTGAACGCCACGGGCTACCTTCAGCCGCTGGCGGACGCCTTCGGCGCCGACCTCAACAGCGGCCTCTACCATTCCGCGCGCATCCCCTCCCACCCCCACCTCAGTGTGGAAGTCAAAGTGATGTCCGTCATGTTCGACAACGAGGACAGGACGTTTCTCGCAACCACCGAAGGCCTGTTCGATCCGCCGCAGACCGTGCAAGCGCCGACCATCGTCGGGTCGGGCGCGGTCGTCACGGTTCCAGGGACGGGAGGGACGACGTTCGCGTTTCCCGGGGGTTTTGACCTGAGTTCGTTCGCGATTGCGGTGCCGCAGGTGCGCTTCGGTGCCTTCGCCGGTACCGAGGGCGTGATACGGTTCTTCGCCGTCGATACCGGGGACGTTGAACTCGGCGACATCAAACTCTTTGGCTTCGGCGTGCGTCACAGCTTCTCCCAGTATTTCGGCCCGCTTTTTCCACTCGACCTCTCCGGCGGATTTTTCTGGCAGTCGTTCGAGATGGGCGGCGACCTCGTCGACACCAAGGCGTTCAGCATCGGCCTGCAGGCGAGTAAGGATATGGTTCTGCTGCAGCCCTACGCCGGCGTGTCGTGGGACCGCTTCTCGCTCGACGTCCTCTACGAAAGCGACGCGCTGGGAGCGCCGCAAACCATCGACCTCGCGTTCGAGTCCGAGAGCTCGCTGCACCTGACGGTGGGGTTGGGGCTCAACCTGGCTATCTTGAACGTTCACGGCGAATACAATATTGCCGAGCAGAGCGGCTTCGCCTTCGGGCTCGCCATCGGGAATTGAGGAGGGAGCGAAAATGTCGAAATATATCAAAACTATCGGTGTTCTCCTCGTCGTTCTGGCGCTCGGTGGCGGCTGCGTCCTGGAAGACAAGGTTGTCCAGATCGTCTTTTCCGACGAGACGTTCGTGGAATTCCACGAACGCCACGAGTCGGAGACCTTTACCACGCCGCTGGTTCTCGATTACGCCCAGGAGATAAACGACGTCCTCGTGGAAGAGGATATGGACCGGTCGATGATCGTCAACGCCTCTCTGGTCAGCGTGTCCTACGGCGTCACCCGTTTCTCGCACGCGCACGATTGGGAAATCACCGGCGCCATTGCCATCGAGCGCACCGACCCCGGTGGGCCGGGCTCGATTCTCGGGCCCGCCACGATCGTCAACTACGACTCGGTCTCGGTACAGGGCGCGCTCGGTGAAAAGATCACCGCCGACCTCGATCCGGCCGGCGTCGCCCTGTTGAACGGGGCGCTGCAGGATTTCATCGACGGGCAGAATCCGATCCTGGTCTTCACCGTGCAAAACGGTAATGTCGACCCGAACCCGAGCGCAACGGACGTGCTGGATTTCGACTGGAAGGCGTGGCTCAGCATCCAGGTGATCGTCGAGGAAACCCTCGAGGACGTGCCGGATCCGTTCTAGCGGCCTGGAGGCCCCATAGCCCCCACGGGAGCCGTCCGCACGCTGATGCAGCACCGGCGTTGAATGTTTCGGGCGAGTGTCCTATAATAGTCGCCACGCCGGCCGAAAGGCAGCGTGGCGACGTGGCGATTGGAGCAGACGGCGCGAAGGCGCCGCAGCTCAATCCCCACCGCACGCCGGCCGAAAGGCAGCGTGGCGACGTGGCGATTGGAGCAGACGGCGCGAAG
>JBHHVD010000079.1:0-14151 GCA_046754105.1 Candidatus Krumholzibacteriia bacterium | reverse complement strand
GATTAGAAGTCTGCTGCTCTATCCAACTGAGCTACGGGGTCGCATCGGCCCGCTGCGACCGCCGCGGGCAGCGGCCTGCCAGGGCCACGCATGTATTCTAGCAAACCGTAGTCGTTCGCGGTGAGGATAATGTAATAAGCGGGGCCCGGTTCGCAAGACCAAAGCGGAGGCACTCACCGGGGCGGGAGAAAAGGGATCGATCACACGGGGAGCACGATCCGGCCGCTCCCAGTCGCCGAATTTGGAAGACTCGCTCGTTGGCCGGCGCGTTGCGCGTTAGCTCTCGACGGGATCCGAGATCTCGGCTGCGCCGGCTTCGGCCCGTTCCTTGAGCGTCTTTTGCAGGCTGTGGATGGTCTGCCTCATCCAGTCCGCCTGCTGGGTGTGTCGGATACACGTCCCCACGTTCTCGGCAAAAACCTCGAGGGCCCGAATGTCCTCTTCGTCGTAATCAACGTCTTGGGATCGGGTACTGACGTTGAGGACGCCAACAACGTCGTCCCTGAGGACGATCGGGACTACCATGGCGGCCGAGATTGATGGGGACCTGAGCTTCAAACCAGGATACTCGTTGATGTCGCAATTGCGTCCGAGAAGAAGCGCCTGGCGCTTTTCCGCCGCCCAGCCGGCAATTCCCTCGCCGACCTTCTGGCGGGCGTTCAGCATGTTCTTTTCGATCGTATCATCACCGACGGACTTGACAACGAGTTCCTGGGTTTCGTCGAGCAACATGAGGGAAGCCTGATCGCATTTGAAAACCTTCATGCACATTCGCGTGACGTGATCGAGGACTTCCTGAAAACTGGTGGACGCGGCCATCATGTGGCTCACGTTCGATAATGCGTAGAGGCGGGTGGCGTTACGCCGCGCGTGCTCGAGCACCTCTCCCTGCGACCGCTTGTACGCCCGGTGGATGGCGCCCATGTACCGGTGCTGGTGCGCCAGCGCGACGAGGGATACCATGGTCAGGCACAGCATGAAGATGACCACCACCTGGGTCTTGGGCCAGGGCCACACGGCGGCCAGCCGCTCGCTAAGGAGCGGGGGTATGACGATGGCAATACCCACACCGGCGATGACGATCGCGGTGATCATCATAAACCAGTTCATGTACGCCGGTATCTTGAGCTCGACCGGCGTCGGCTCGGGTGTCGCTTTGATGACGTCCAGTTCCCTCGTGGTCACGTCGGGCATAACCGTGGTTCCTTATCTTGTAGATCGGCTTGTGACGAACGTTTCGTGGGCGCTCCCCCTGGATTGCCTCGTAAACCGCCGTAATGGGCAAGATACATGCCACTTGTGCCGGTTTACACGCGGGCGCCATTTTGGGCGTCTTCCTCGGCGACGATTGGGCACGGACGAGTGTCAAATTTCCGTGAATGGTTCGGCCGCTCCCGCGTGAATCGACTCGGACTAGGGCAGTTCCGACAGGCATGCGAAATGCGACAAGTGTCAAATTTATTTGACACTTGGGGTTTTTGGGTGGGAGTTTTCTTGAGCCGGGAGCCGGGGCGATTGAACGGGGTATTCGCGCACAACCCGGCCCGGTCGAATTCGGGTCAATCCGGGCGAATCGCCCGCTGGGGCGGTCCACACCCGGCACATCTCACCACCGGAACCAGTGGGGTCCAAAGTCGGCAAAATAGTACGGGACGATGGCCCGTCCGGGAGCAGCTACCGCATCGATACGGAGCCGGTCGTCGTCGGTGAGCGTTACGTCGCCCGCGCCCAGGTTGTCCTCGAGTTGCTCCAGTGTGCGCGGACCGATGATGGGGCACGTCACCCCGTCCTGCCCCGCGCACCAGGCGAGGGCGAGCTGGCCCGGCGTGCACTCCTTTTCTTTCGCCATTTCGCAAACCAGGTCCACCACGTCCATGGCGGCGTCGCTGAAGTTCAGGTCCTTGTCGTTCTTGCGCCGGAAGCGGGCGCCGTCCGGCGCTGCCTCGCCGCGGCGGTACTTGCCGGTCAGCATACCGCCGGCCAGCGGTGACCACGGCAGCACGGCGAGCCCATAGGTGATCGCCATCGGCAGCAGCTCGCGCTCGGCGCGGCGGTCGAGCAGGTGGTAGGGCGGCTGCTCGGCGACGAAGCGGTTGAGTCCCAACTCCTTCGACACCCACAGCGACTCCATGATCTGCCACGAGGCAAAGGTGCTGGTGCCGATGTAGCGCACCTTGCCGCTCTTGATCAGGTCGTCAAGGGCGCGAAGCGTCTCGTCGATGGGAATGTCCGCGCACGGACGGTGGATCTGGTAGAGGTCGATGGTATCGGTGCCGAGACGCCGCAGCGACTTCTCGCACTCGGCTACGATGTGGCGCCGGTGGTTTCCCTGCGCGTTGGGATCCTTGTGGTCGGTGCGGCCGTGGACCTTCGTCGCCACGATGATGCGCTCGCGCCGGCCGCTCGCCTTGAGCGCCTTGCCGACGATCTCCTCACTCGCGCCCTGGCTGTAGACATTCGCCGTATCGAGCAGATTAATACCCCACTCGAGGGCGCGCTCGATCACGGCGAGGGATTCTTCCTCGCCGCTGCGGCCGCCGAAGTTCATGCACCCGAGCGCGAACTGGCTCACTTTCATGCCGGTCCGGCCGAAGTTGCGATACTCCACGTGGGCTCTCCCGTGATGCGGCGGTTGCACCGGGCGCCGCCGTCAAGACATGGTCGGGGCGGCGAGATTTGAACTCGCGACCCCCTGCTCCCAAAGCAGGTGCGCTAACCGGACTGCGCTACGCCCCGACAAAGTGCTGTAAACGTCAGTATAAACATAAAATACGCGCGGCTGTCAAGGACGCGCGCCCGCGCGTACCCGCAAAGGTCCCAAGGGCGGGCTCGGGGGTTGTCGACGGAACGTTCGCAGGAGCGAGCGAAGATCATCCGCCGAAGGCGGATAGCTGAGCGAAGCGGGCGACGTGACGGAGACAAGCCCCCGAGTCCGCCCCAAGCCCGTCCGTCACGCGTAGCGCGACCAGCGCCAGATCTCTTTCAAGCCCGGGCGTTTTCCGTACATCAGGATACCCACGCGGAAGACCTTCGCCGCGAACACGATGACCCCGTAGATCGAAACACCGAGAATGACGACGCTGAGCAGGATCTGCCACACCGGGGGCTCGGCCACCGAGATCCGTGCCAGCATCAACATGGGCGTGAAGAAAGGAATGAGGGAGAGCACCAGGGCCACGGTCGAGTCCGGGTACTCGATCACGAAAAACATCATCATCAGCGGCACGATCAGGGGCAGCATGGCGAACATCTGCAGTTGCTGGGCGTCCTGCTCGGTGCTGCACACCGCCCCGATGATGGTAAAGATCGATGCATAAAACAAAAACCCCAGCACGAAGAACACGCCGAGGTAGAGTATTTCGGCGGGCGAAATCTGGATGAACCGCGACACCTGTGCGGCCATCATCGACGTCGAGAACGCGAGGGTCATCATGATGACCGACCAGATACCGATCTGCGTAAAGCCCAGAGCGCCGAGACCGAATATCTTGCCGATGAACATGTCGCGCGGCTCCACCGAGCTTAGCATCACCTCGATCACGCGCGAGCTCTTCTCCTCGATGACGCTTCTTTGCACGGCCAGGCCCCACGAGATCAACATGAAATAGAGGATCATCACGAACACGACCCCGATAATGAGGTCCCCGGCGACTTCCTCCTCCTCGAGAATGCCCGATTTCGTAATCTTCTGCTCGTTGAAACGGACTCTCTGTGTGAGCGCCGCGATGCGGTCCGAGGCGATCCCCTCGCGGGCGAACCGCTGCTTAATGACGATCGGCGTCAGCCGCGCCTTGAGCGCGCGCGTGACCTCCTCGTTGAGTACGTTCTTGGATACGTAGTTGACGGTGCCGGTTTCCAGCACGTCTTCGGGCATCTCGAGGGCGACGTCCAGTTCCTCGGTACCGATTCGCGCCACCGCCTCCTCCCTCGCCCGTTCGAAATCTCCGTCTGCCGGGCGGGCGTCGGTGGCGACGTACTTTGGACTGCCGTCCTTCAGCGTGTCGGTCAGGCTCGCGATGAACTCGGGGGCGATGTGGCCGGATCTATCCAGCACCGCGATGCGCACCCGTTCCGACGGAGCAAAGAACAGTGCCAGAACCGGAATGGCGTAGATCACCAGCATCAGGATCGGCGCGACGATGGTACTGATGAGAAAACTCTTCTTGCGAATGTTCTCCATGTACTCGCGCTTCATGATCAAATGGGCCTTCATCGCCATCACCCGGAAACCTGTTCGAGAAAGATATCGTGGATCGACGGCTCAGAGATCTCGAACTTCCGCACCGCCAGCTTGCCGGCGGCGCTGGAGAGGATCCTCTGCGGGTCGGCGCCCTCGCGCAGCCGCAGAAAGAGCTCGCTGCCGCGGTCGTTTACGCTCTCGACCTCCGGCAGCTTGCCGAGAAAGGTCCCGTCTCCTTCGAAACGGATCGTCACCGCGTTGTGGCCGTAGCTCTTCTTGATAGAAGCGAGCGCGCCGTCGAGCACGCGCTTGCCCTTGTCGATGAGGCATATCTGCTGGCAGAGTTTTTCCACCTGTTCCATCATGTGGGTCGAAAAAATGATCGTGTGCCCCTTGCGGTGAAACTCGAGCATGATGTCTTTGAGCACCTCGGCGTTCCTGGGATCCAGCCCGGAGAACGGCTCATCGAGAATGATGAGCTCCGGCGAGTGCATGATCGTGGCGATGAACTGCACCTTCTGCTGCATGCCCTTCGAGAGCTCTTCGGCCTTCTTCTGCGCGACGCCGCCGAGCTTCAGGCGCTCGAGCCACTCGCCCGCTGCGCTCCTCGCGTCGCGCCTCGCCATCGACTTGATTTCGCCGAAGAAGGTCAGGAGATCGAGGGTCTTCATCTTGCGGTAGACGCCCCGTTCCTCGGGCAGGTAGCCGATCCGGTCTTTGACCGACTCGGCCAGCGGCGCGCCGAATATCTCGATGTCCCCCGAATCCGGGTAGATGATCTTCATGATCATGCGGATCAGGGTGGTCTTGCCGGCGCCGTTCGGCCCCAGCAGGCCGTAAATGGAGCCGCGGTCGATGGAAAACGATACACCATCGACGGCGCGTGTGGCGTTGAACGACTTGGAGACGTTGTCGATTCGAATCAACGATTCGGTACCCACCGGATGCTCCTTGAATGACTTGCCCCGCGCGCGCGGAGCCGCGTGCAGAGAGCCGCCAGGATACGGTCTGCGGCCGGCCGTGCCCGCGGGGCGCCCCCGCCGAACGACGCGGTCACCGTTCCCCGCACAACCCACAGCGCAGCATCAACTCTCGCAGTTCCACCAGCGCCCGGTAGCGGTGGCTGATGCGGTTTTTCTCGTCGAGACCGATCTCGGCCAGCGTCTTCCCGTCTCCGGCGGCCTCGAATACCGGGTCGTACCCGAAACCGCTCGTGCCGCGGCTCTCCCCGGCGATCCGGCCCTCGAGCATGCCCTCGCCGACGAGCGCGTCGGGACGCTCGGAGTCCATCATACCCGAGTCGCCGCCCGATTGCTCTCGTAAACGTCGCGGCACACGGTCGGCGGCCTCGGGCACGAGCGCGAGGGCCGCCACCGTGCGGAAACGCGCGCCGCGCCGCGCCGGCGGTACCTGCGCCATCTCCTGCAACAGCTTACGGGTATTGTCCTCGTAAGTTGCATCCTCGCCGGCGTACCGCGACGAGTAAATGCCCGGCGCGCCCCCGAGCGCGTCCACTTCCAGGCCGGTGTCGTCGGCGAGCGCGCACCGGCCCGTGGCGTCGCGGACGACGCGCGCCTTCTTGAGGGCGTTCGCCTCCAGCGTATCACCGTCCTCGACCACCTCGGGCACCGGCCCGAAGTGCTCGAGGGGGACGATGACGAGGTCCAGCGGCGCCATGATGGCCGAGATTTCCCGGACCTTGTCCGGGTTGCGTGTCGCGAGTACGATTTCCATGAATGGTAACCGGCGCCTTCGACGACGGGGCGCGCGTCCTGCCGCGGGGTCCCGCGGTTCGCGCGGGCCCTAGATACCGAGCGCCTCTTTCTGCGCGTCGAAGAGCTCCATGCACCCCTTGCGGGCGAGTGCCAGCATCTGCTGCAGCTGTTCGTCGGTGAACGGCACCTTTTCCGCCGTTCCCTGTATCTCGATGAACGCCCCGCTCTCGCTCATTACGACGTTGAGATCGACGTCGGCGCTCGAGTCCTCGCGGTAATCGAGATCGAGCAGGATATTTCCCTCGACCACGCCGATGCTGATGGCGGATACCAGGAAGTTCATCGGGTGCGTGTTCATGTTGAGCCGGGTCAGGGCGTCGTATAGCGCCACGCAACCACCGGTGATCGACGCGCAGCGCGTTCCGCCGTCCGCCTCGAGGACGTCGCAGTCGATGATGACCGTAACCTCGCCGAGGAGGTTGAGCTGGGTGGCCGCGCGCAGGCTCCTGCCGATGAGGCGCTGGATCTCGTGCGTGCGGCCGCCGCGGCCCCGCACGGCCTCGCGCATGATGCGCTGGTGCGATGAACGGGGCAGCATGCCGTACTCGGCCGTCAGCCACCCCTCGCCTTTTCCATACAGAAACCTCGGCACGCCGTCGTCGACGGTCGCCGAGCAGATCACCCGCGTGTTTCCCATCTCGATCAGCGCCGAGCCTTCCGCGTTCTTGAGGTAACCACGTTGGATCGTGACCGGTCTCTTCGCGTCGGAGACCCTGCCTTCGTTTCGCATGTGCGTGCCTTTCCGTTGGCCCCGTTCAAACACTCAATAGGTGCACGTCGGGGATCGCCCTGCCGAGAATTCGTTCTCCCACTTCCTTGAAGTTGGGCGCGATGTCGCTTAAGAATACCGAAAACTCCCCGCCCGCGCCTTCGCGCTCCATCCCCGTCTCCCGCAGCCGCCGCCCGACCTCGTCGGCCGTCTCCACCGCGGAATCGACGAGCGTGACGCCCGCACCCAGCACATCGGAGATCACACCTCGCAGCAGCGGGTAATGCGTGCACCCCAGGACGAGAACGTCGATCGACTCCTCGCGGTACGCGCCGAGGTAGCGTTCCGCCACCGCGCGGGTAACGTCGCCGTCGATCCACCCTTCCTCGACCAGCGGTACGAACAGAGGGCATGCCCTGGCGGTGACCCGGGCCTTCGGCGCCATCGTCTGGATTCCCTTCTGGTAGGCGCCCGAGCGAACGGTGCCGGCGGTACCGATGACGCCGATCCGCGAAGACCTGGACACCCGCGTGGCGGCGCGTACGCCCGGTTCGATCACGCCCACGAGCGGTACGGGAAATTCCTCCTGCAGGACCGGCACCGCCTCGGCCGAGGCGGTGTTGCAGGCAACGACGACGAACTTGACTCCCTGGTCCATCAAGAACGAGACGTTCTCGCGTGAAAACTTCAGCACCGTCTCCGAGCTCTTGTTGCCGTACGGGACACGCGCCGTGTCGCCGAAATACACGAAGTTCTCCGCCGGCAGGCGCTCGAGCAGCTCGCGCAGCACGGTCAGCCCGCCGATCCCCGAATCGAAAACGCCTATGGCGCCGCTGTTCGTCATGCTACGTCCTTTGCTACCGCCACTCGTCGACGACAAACGGGGCGTATGCGTCGATGTGACCGGCGATGGTGCCGACCTGCGATCCCTCGACCAGGACCTGCACCGCTTGCACTTCCGGAAAGTTCTGCGATACCGTACGAACGATCGCGGCGATCGTAAAGTACTCGGCCGAACTCCCCCCGGGGTGCCCCGCGACGATCTCGCTCGTGAAGTCCAGGTAGATCGTTGCGCCCTCCGGGTCGTAGAACGCATCTAGCAGCCGCGTGTTGTCCGCGATCGTGCTGACACCCGAGTGCTCCGGCCCGTCGAGCAGCGCGTCGATGACCTGTCGGATTTGCTCGACGTATTCCTTGCCGATGGCCACCAGCCGCGTCTCGGTCACCAGGGCCTGGTCGTCGGGGTCCGCGAAGAACAACGTCACCGCGCGGCTGCCCTCCGGCACCTTGACGATATCCTTCGGCTTCGGCAGCCAGTCCGCCCGCCGCCGCTCCTGAAAATAATAGACGGCCAGCGCACCGACGGCGATCGCCACGAGGGCGATTACGACCAGGTGCCTTCCCTTCAATGCCCCCTTCGAAGCGAGGCGCCCGTCGTCTGGAAAGTCCGGTTTGTCCATCGTGTCCACGCCGGCATGCGGCTATTGGTAACGCTGCTTGAATCTCTTGACCGCTTCGACGATCCCTCGCGCGACTTTCTCCTGAAAATCGTCGCTCCCCAGAAGCGACGCCTCCTCGAAATTGGAGAGGAAAGCGGTTTCTATCAAGACCGCCGGCATGCGGGCGCCCTGCAGCACGGTGAAGTTCGCCTGCTTGACGCCCCGGTTGCGGATTCCGAGCCGCTCGCTCATCGATTTTTGCGTGTATTCCGCAAGCAGGCTGCTCTCGTTGATGTATTCGTTCTGCACCATGTCCCACAGGATGAAGTCTATGTCGCTCGTCACGTCACGTCCCACGAATTCGTCGGCCGCGTTCTCCGCCATCGCGACGGCGCGGTCCCTCTCGGTCCGCGCCGGCGAGAGAAAATACGCCTCGAACCCGCCCGTTTCCGTGCTGAACCAGCTGTTGCAGTGGATGCTGATGAAGACGTCGCCGTTTGACCGGTTGGCCAACTCGGTTCTCTCGATCAGGGACAACAGGCGGTCGTCCTCACGGGTCAGTACGACGTCCACTCCCAGTTCGTCTTCGAGGAGTTCTCTCGTCTTGTGCGCGATACGCAAGTTGACGTCCTTCTCCTGGAGACCGCTCGCCGCGCTCTTGCCCGTGTCCTTGCCGCCGTGGCCCGGGTCGAGCACGACGGTGCGGATGGCCAGGTCGCGTCGTTCGGCGGAGTGCTGGTCGATAATCTCGATTTCCTTGCGGCCGGCGAAGTCGGGATCCGGTATCTCGGGCAGCTCGCCCTTTTCCAGTATCAGTACGAGCCTCGGCGGGGATGCTTCCCTCTCCACCAGGATGCGCGATGCGTCGGTCTTGATATCGAAATAGACGTACGCGTCGCGGTCGGTCTGCTCCGCGCGCACGCCTTTGAAGAGGCCGTGCCTCTCGCGAATCTCGAACTTCGCGGGGTCGATGCGCCCGCCGTAGAGCTTGAGCCGGATGAGTCCCGGCGTGCTGGAATCCACGTGGTGCAGCAGGGGTTCCGTGAGATCGATCGTCGCCGTCGAACGATTCGCCGCGGCGGCAAACGCGATGCCTTCGACGTTGTAGCCGATCTTCTCGATGTGCAGGGTGCGCGAAACGGGATCCCACTCGAAGACGCTGGGGGTATACGGCGATGCGACGTCGAGCACGAACTCCATCGGGATCATCACGAACCCGGCCTCGTAGAGGACGGGCTCTCTGAGCATGACCGGTTCGCCCTCGACCACGACGACCCGCGTGTCGACGGTCAGTGTGAACCGCTTGCGCTCGATGCCGAGCACCACCTTGCGGCTCGATGAGTTCCAGAACTGGGTCGCCCGGAAGATGCGCGCCACGTCGCTCGCTCGCAGGTAGAGCGCGTCGCTCTCCGGGTCCGCCTGCCAGGCGGTGATCTCCTCCGAGCTGCGGCCGTCGCTGTAGACGACGTCGATCGCCTCCTGCACCCGCGCGCCGCCCGCCGCGGCCGCCGCGGTTAAGACCAGAAGTATGATATTCAGACGCTTCATCGTCCCCTTCATTATTGGCGGTGGTCCGATGCGCGTGGCAGCGCACTGACCGCTTCGCCCCAGAGGTGGGCTTTGGGGTTGTCGACGGAACGTTCGCTACGGATCCGCCCGCGAAGCGGGCTAGCCGAGCGAAGCAGGCGGCGAGACGGAGACAAGCCCCCAAGCCCTCCCCAAAGTCGCCGAACTCGCTGCCACCCACATCGGGCCGCACGATGTCCCACAAATTTTACGGTACAATATAGAGAATGCTCCCCGTTTTATCGACGGAAATCTCCGCGGCGCGCGCTAGCTTCTTTCCTTCAGCTCGCGTCTCTGGTCGCGGTCTGCGTCGCGCTTTGCGATGTCGCGACGCTTGTCGTAGGTCTTCTTGCCCTTGGCAAGCGCCAGCTCGACCTTGGCCACGCCGCGGGCGTTGAAATACAGTTTCAGCGGCACCAGGGTCAGTCCCTTCTCCCGCACCTTTCCGATCAACCGTCGTATTTCCCGCTTGTGAAGCAAGAGCTTGCGGTCGCGCCTCGGCTCGAGGCCGGACTGCGACGTATGCGAATAGGGGCTGATGTGCAATCCCCGCAGGACGACTTGGCCGCGCTCGAGCACGCCGTAGGCGTCGGTCAGGTTGGCCCGCCCCTCGCGCAGCGATTTCACCTCGGTCCCCATGAGGGCGATACCGGCCTCGAGGGTCTCCACCACCGAGAATTCATGGCGGGCCTTGCGGTTGGAGACGATGATTTTCATGGGCCTATTATGGGGTTCCCGAATCTTCCAAGCAACATTTTTTCAAGAGGTTAAGATATAGCGAACGATGCGGCGCATAGTCTGAAGTCACGAACCGTGGGGCGTGCGCATCCGTGTAAACCGAGGTTAATGGTTTATCATGGAACAATATACGTGACCCACCTTATTCGCACCCAGGGGCGTGTGGAAACAGGCGTTCCGGGCTCGATTGCGGCCGCCTGGAGGACGAAACTCGTTATGAATAATTAAGTTAAAGAAACAGATACCATGCCGGCACGGCAAAAATATCCCGTTGACTTTGCGGGGTTGATGGGCTAACGTGCTGGTTGTTGAAGCGGCCGCAAGGTTGGATACGACTTACGCTTCGAGCACCAGTCACTCGAGACCTTGGCTTTGCGGGTGCCGAAGTGGTGGAATTGGCAGACGCGCTGCGTTCAGGTCGCAGTGAGGGCAACCTCGTGGGGGTTCGAATCCCCCCTTCGGCACCAACCAAAAATACGATTGGGTAGGGGTGAGCCCTTCGGCAGCGAATCCCAGCTGCCGGAGGGTTTCCTTAATGGCCACGCAATGCGCCCGTTCCGGGTGTCGATCGTCATACCGCCGTCAGTTCACGATAAATCGCCGCCAACTTCTCCGCTTGGGTGCGTGCGTTGAATTCTTTTTCGATGTGCCTGCGAGCAGCGACGAGCAATTCGGACCAGTTCTCCGGATGCTCGATCAGCCGCCGGATCTGCCGCAGCAGCCCCTCGGAATCGCGCTCCCCGGTCAGAAGCCCCGTCTCTCCATCGATAATGATACCTGGAATATCACAATGCCTCGTGCTCACCACGGGCAACCCCGTCGCGCACATTTCAATGATCGAAACCGGTGCGCCGCCTTCGATATCTCCATCAGAAGCTGTCACACTGGGGGCGAGGAATACGTGGTGCCGGTAGGCTTCTTTCAAAAGATCCGAATGCCGTCGGTAACCCAGCAGGCGGGTCTTTGGGGTAAGATTGTGGCGTTCCAGGCCGGCGAGGATCTTTCGCTTCTCCGCCTCGCTCGTCGGTTCGCCGCTCGAGTCCCCAATGATGGTGAGCTCTATCGATAGCTCGTGCTGCAACCGTCCCAGTGCTTCAATCGCGTACGGGATACCCTTCTTTTCCCTGAAGGAAGCGGCGATGAGGAAGCGCAAGGGCTCGTCAGGGCTCCATACCCGGGGTTCAAAAGTGATCTCATCTACACATACCCCCAGGTGATGAACGCGCAACTTCCGTTGCGGACAACCGAGCTCCGCCACGGCTCTGGCCATGTGAGGCCCCTCGCAGAGCACGCAATCGACATTGCCGAACAGCTCCCGGTAACGCTCTAGCCAGCGCGGCTCCACCGTCGGCAGGCGATTCACATCGAAACCGTAAAACGTCACCACGTGTTTGATTCCGGCGCGTCGGGCGGCACGCGTATCCCGCCATCCCCGGTTTCCGAAGTGAGAGTGCAGAAGAAGCGCGCCGCACGTTCTCGCCTGAGTGACAAGAAAATACAAATACGGCCTGAAGCCGAGTTTTCTGATCCCCTTATCCCAGACGTATCGCCACCGTGGAAGGTCGTGAGGCGAGTGGAGATTTGCAATTGGGAACTGGTCCAGGTTCTGTGTGTCTTCGCAGACGACCCGGTTTTCGATGTCCGTGGGTAAGAAACGCACCTGGTTGTAGAGCCAGGTCTCTGTTTGTGGCAGCCAGAGCGAGGCCGATTGGATCACCGTGAGTTTGTTTTCCCGCACCAACACTTTCCGCCCGGGGTTTTTGTCTCTACGCCATTCGTTTATGAGCCGCCCGAAGAAAACGGGGAGCATCTGAATAGAGAAGAAAATAAGCCTTAAGAACTTCGCGTGTTGCATTCCACGACAACTGGCCTGCTGCGCCTGCCAATCGAATCAGCGGCTCTATCACAAGCGTGCCCAACATCAGCCCCCTGGCTTCCCATGGACCGAAATGTTTAAAGCCGTACAGAATGCGACTGCGCAGGTAATAGAACATTCGTCTTGCTCGAATCTGCTGGGATATACCGCCGCTCTTGTGAAAGGCTTGTGCCGAAGCCAAGTAATAACTGGTCCAGCCCGCCTCGTATGCTCGAAAGGCAAAATCCAGATCCTCGAAATAGACAAAAAAACGTTCGTCAAATCCCCCCAATTTTTCGAACAACGGTCCATGAACCAGGTAGAACGCACCGATTACTTGATCGACGATTCTGTCTTCATTATGGTTCCAATCCGTCATGAAATGACCCGTGAATCGCTTTGGCGCCAATCTGTCCAGACCTGTCATCTTGTTAAAAAACTGAATCGGAGTTGGAAACCGCGCGCAGGTAAGACTGATTCTGGTCTCGTCATCGATTAGCTGAATCCCGCAGATACCAATACGATCGTTTCCTTTCATCTCCATAAAGCGAATCGGCCTGTCAAGGGACTTCTCGAACAACCGCGTATCGGGGTTCAAAAAAAGTATATAGTCAGCATCACTTTGCCTCCCCCCTCGGTTGCAAGCGGTTGCGAATCCCAAGTTCTCCGAATTGCGAATGACTCTTAAGGGCAATTCCATCCCGTTTATCGTGCTCATAGAGTCATCAGTCGACGCGTTATCAACAATGACCACCTTCTGTAACGTGAAGCGGCTACGACTTGCGTTGCGAATCGACTCCAGGCAACAACGTAGTTGGTCGCCCGAATTCCAGTTTACGATAACAATATTCAGAGTCGGCAATGCCATTGTTGTTCTAAAGTGCCCCGTCACTATCTTTGATGCGGCGCGCCCGACACGGCAAAACCGGTCGCGACCTCATTCATAAAAACGTTTTTTAGATACACTTCAGAGTAGATATCCGGTGCGTCTGCAGCATAGTTTCCCGTCCTGCATGCTTCCAGAAAACGGACAACCACGTTCGTTGAATCCAGCGGCGTTTCATAACTTGCCAGAAACATTTGTGGCACGCCGCCTCCGACACACCATACTGCGCTATTCTCGCTTGTTACCGCCAATATCGGTTTTCTTGCGGGTATATATTCGAATAGCTTACACGGTATTGCCGCTCTTGCAATGGAAAGCAATAACAGTCCATCGGCCCGCCGCAGGGTGGTTAACATTTGCTCTCGTGGTACGGACCGCTCAAACTTCAATGTCCAACCTTTGTCTTGAAACGAAGTTCTCCAACTTCCAATCTCCTTTCGCTCTTCACTTTCCAAGTCTCCCAATAACGTAATTACACCTCCGTTCCCCCATCTTTCTATCGCTCCATCCAGCAGTTTGAATATATAACCTGGTTTCTGTGTGTACCTCGAACTGGTGAAGCGGCCAGCGTGAACCAAATGAATCGGGCGCGGGGCCGTCGCGCTACGTTTTGTCGAATCCAAATCCTCCTCATTCCCACGGTCGCTCTCAATCAACGGGTAGGCGTTTGTCACAAGAACCGTTTTTTTGCCGGTGAATCCCAGCCTGCTCCCCAGTAGCTCCTTCCAGATCGGAGATGTAACTATGATCTTATCGGCGCGTGTCAACACCCGCCTTTCTAACCTCCCTTCCCGCCATCTTTGCAGTCCGTGTTGTTGCAGCAAAGGCTTGAGCGGCTCATCAAGCCAACCGTCTCGCATGTCGATGCATAACGTCACGCCGAGTCGTTCGGCTATCTGGGCCGAGGCAATGTGGATCGATTCTGGTGGACTGGATGAAAGGACGCAGATGACATCCTTGCTATACCGTTCAACCAGCGGATGTCTTACGGCGCGCCGCGCCC
>JBHHVD010000078.1:0-14472 GCA_046754105.1 Candidatus Krumholzibacteriia bacterium | reverse complement strand
GCACCCGGCTCCGCGCCGGCACCCGGCTCCGCGCCGGCACCCACACGTGCAGCCGGTTCCACGCCCGACTCCCGTCCCGCGGAGAAGGACGTCGAGAAGCCTGCTACGACGGGGAACAAAACCTAGATGGTGCCTCTCATCATCACGGTTGCAATTATCATCGCCGGCTTGTTTATTCTGGATGCGTCCAATAAATGGCAGAAACGCCGTGCCCGCGAATCCGGTATCTATCCCCCGCCGGGTCAGGGTACGGACGCCGACGTCGAGCGGCTGGTCCGCCTGCGCCGCAAGATGATGGCCATCAAGCTCTACCGCGAGATCCATTCCGTCGATCTCAAACAGGCCAAAGACGCGGTGGACGAAATCGCCCGTCGCCCCGGGTCCTGACGACCGGCGGCCCGGGGAGGGCGCCCGGACGCGCGTTGTGAACCCCACGACCACAAGGGAGAAGACCTTGAACAAAGCGCTCTTGGCAGGCGTCGTTCTCTTGGGAATGACATGGGTGCCGTTATACGCCCAGGAGGCGCCGCCGAAACCATGCTCGGCCCCGGAGTACCGGCAGTTCGATTTCTGGATCGGCGAATGGTCTGTCGAAGCCAAAGGCAAACCGGCGGGCACCAACAAGGTCACCGCCATGGCACGAGTACCTCGCCGCCAGGCCGCGGCGGCTCGTCACCCGCGCCGCATCGCAGGCGCGCGCCCGTAGGTAAGCGAGCGCCACAGCCATTCCAGCGGTCCGTAGCGGTAGTACCGCAGCCACAAGGGTGAGACCGCCAGCTGCACGGCCCATACGGAGGCGACGATTGCCAACTGCCCGAGGCGGTCGACGCGGCCGAAATACCCCAGCCCGTGGCCGTAAAAGATTGCGGTGCAGATAACGGACTGGCCGATGTAGTTCGACAACGCCATGCGGCCCGCGGCGGCGAGGGACGCTTTGGCCCACCGCAGTACGGACGACTTGCACACGAGCATCACCATGCCCAGCCACCCGAGGCTGACTACCAGGCTCGCCCAGTAATTGTACTGGGATCCGAAGAAGAACGAGTACTCGATGTCCCATTCGGCCTGCACGTTGCGGTACCATCCCCAGCCGGTGACCGGCAGACCGACCCCCACGCCCAGTGCTGCCAGGGTCGCGTAGAAGCGCCGGGAGCGCCGCGCGCTCAACACCCCGAGCTTGAATAGCCCCATGCCGGCCAGCATCAAGCCGCCGGCGCGCCAAACGCCCCACACGAGAAAAACGAACAACTGAAACTCAAACGCCTCCGGGGCGCGATGCCTCAGCTGCTCGACGAGGCCGCCGCGCATCGCGCTCAGTTCTCTCGACAACAGGTCGCCGCCCGGATGCCATTCCGCCTTGAATTCGCCCAGTTGCTCGGCCGACCAGTACTGCATCGACCAGCCGGACAGCAGCGACACCGCGGAAGCGACGGCGATGGCGAGTATGCCCGCCGCGATCAGGAACTTCGGCGAACGCTTTCGAAATGGATAAACGATAAAACCGCACAGCGCGTACGGAACGAGAATGTCCCCGTGCCAGATTCCGTACGCGTGGAGAAGGCCGAATGCAAGAAGCACCGTCATGCGGCGTTGATGAAGGCGCTTCGACGGTTGACCTTTTTCTTCGCGACGAGCGGTCATGAGCACCACGCCCGCCCCGAAAAGCATGGCGAACAGCGTCATGAACTTCTGGTCGGCGAGGATGTGCGTCATCGCCGCCACAACGCCGTTGGATCCCTCCATACTTCCCCAGGCGCTCGGGTTGAAATAGGCGGCATCGATCATGGCAAAACTCTGAATGTTCACGATCAAGATGCCGAGCACGGCAAACCCACGGAGCACGTCGAGAGAGGCGATGCGCTCCGAAGCGGGAACCGGTTTTGCAACGTCATCCGCGCGGGCAGCTGTGGCATCCACGCGTGATGCGTCCGCGCGCGGCGGCCGGGCGGCACCGGGATTGTACCCGGGGCAGGAGCGCATGGGTAGTCGCGGATACTTGACAAAACGCGGTTCCCGTTCGGCGAGCCGGCACCGGTAGAACACCCCGTTTCGGTTGGAGGTTACACGGGCCGCGTGCCGGCAGGTGGCGCACTGCCCGGCGAACTTTTCGATGTCTGATTCACCGCCGGTGGTCATCGGCGTCGATACTACCAGAACGCAAGTCAGCGAGCAAATTCACGTTTGTGCGCCGCCGGCATCTCGTGTATCATGAGAGCGTATGCCGGAACTGTCGTCAGCAGAAAAGAAGTTCGTTCTCCACTGGGGGGAGATGGGCGCCCGCTGGGGCGTCAACCGAACCATTGCGCAGATCCACGCGCTGCTGCACCTTTCGCCCGGCCCGGTGACCGCCGAAGAGATTGCCGGCACGCTGTTCGTCGCGCGCTCCAACGTCAGCACCAGCCTGAAGGCCCTGCAAACCTGGAACCTGGTGAACGTCGTCCACGTACTCGGTGACCGCCGGGACCACTTTGAGTCGATGAAGGACGTGTGGGAACTGTTCAGGGTCGTGCTGGAGGGACGGAAGCAGCGCGAGATCGATCCTACGCTCATCGTCCTGCGGGACTGCCTGCAGGAGGTCGAAAAATCCGATACGCCGAACGCGTACACGAAACAGCGCCTCGAGGAGATGCTCGAATTCTTCGAGACCATGACGACGATCTACGAACAGATACGTGAAATGCCCAGGGAAGACGTAGAGAAGCTGGTCAAGCTGGGGGGCAAGCTCCAGAAATACCTGGCGATGTTCGGTTAGTCACACTCCGCACGCAAGTCCTCCGCGAGCAAGCGGTGATAATGGTGCTCGCCCATTTCGAGTTTCGCCGAGTAACGTCCCGTATCGTATGACCGTGATGCCAAACCCCGCTGCACCGCCTCGCAGATGCCCGCATCTTCCTGCTGGACGACGTCGCTGGCGGCGATGCTTCTACGGATGAATTCCTTCCCCGTTTCCGCGAAGTAATAATCGAACACCACTTCGGTCCGGTCGACACCGCGTGGGATGACGCGATTGGTGTCCATGATGGAGCCGTAGCGGTTGATCATGAAGTTGGGGTAGATCCACGCGTACAGCACCTGTTTGCCGACCCGTTCGGCGAAATCACCCCCCGGCTCCGCCGTGTGCCCGGTCTTGCCCGCTCCGGACTGGATGGAGTAGCGATCGTACACGTGGGTTCCGTACGAGGCGAGATCGAGTTGCGCCGCCAGACCCTTGTGCAGATACGCGACGTGGTAGCCGCCGTCGAGGTAATTGTCCACGTAGACTTTCCAGTTACACGCCAGGGTATAGGTCCGGCTGGCGACGAAGGTCAAGGCTTCGAAACGAGTCCGATCAAGCGCGTCTTTTAACCCGAGCAGGTCGGCGGCGAGGTCGCGTGGGGTCTCGCCCATGCAGATGAACACGAAAGGCCCCCAGGTCTGAACCGCCATGGGCACCAGTCCCACGTGATCGGGGTCGAAATCCTTTACGGCGCCGAGTTCGGGGGCGTTTAGCAGCCGGCCGTCGAGACCGTACGTCCATCCATGGTAGGGGCAGGTGAGGCGTTTGGCCGTTCCGTCACCCGTGACGACGGCGGCGGCGTGGTGGCGGCACACGTTGTAGAAGGCACGAAGCTCACCGTCCTCTCCGCGGACGATCACGTACCGTTCTCCTGCGATCTCGCCGCACACGTACCGGCCCGGCGTAGCGACCTGGCCGGCACGTGCGGCGGCCAGCCAGTTGTTGCCGAGCACCCGCCGCATCTCGATGCGGTGAACGGCGGGGTCCGTGTACCATGAAGACGGAGGCGTCGACGCGCTGTCGAGCGGGACGGAGAGGTCGAACCGGTGGATTTCACGCCGCGGATCGTCGGGCATGGTCGTGGCTCCCGAGCCGCGTGTTACGGCGCCGGTTTCCCGACCGCGCAGCGATTCGGACCCGCTTCGAGCTCGAGCGGATCCAGATAGCCCAGCTCGGCGCGGCCCTCGTTGATCGAAATGACACGCTCGAAGTTGGGTGGTTTCCGCCCCAGCATTTCGGGGACCACCCGGATGAACTCTTCCTTCGCCATGTTCAGGAGATGGATACCCTGAGTGATGTCGCCCAAAGGCGCCGACACCGGTTCGCCGTCAAACCCGATCGGGGCGCCGGTATGCGCCGGGCACACTGTGATGGTCGGATCCATCTTGAGCACCTTTTCGTGCAGGCTCTCGTAGAGCAGTCTCGCGCCTTCTTCCGCACCCGCGTCACCCCGTTCCAGATCTGGCCGCCCGAGTGCCTCCACAAAGATCGTATCTCCGGATAGCAGCACTTCGCCGTCGATGCCGTAACAGGCACTCTCCGTCGTGTGCCCCGGCGTCATGATGACGCTCACCCTGGTATCACCGATCTTGAGTGTTTGCCCGTCCTTCAGTGCCTCGTAATCGTAGCGAACCCGTTGATTCTCGGGAATGCACGGATCGGTTCCCGTCGTTTCGCAAAGCGTGCGTGCCCGGGAGATGTGATCGGCATGCACGTGGGTTTCGATGACGCTCGTAATTTTCAGGCCCTCCCGTTCCGCAATCGCCGTGTAGACGGATGCGTCGAGGCAGGGGTCCACGACGGCCGCCTTGCCGGCGGAGCCGACGACGTAGGATAAACACCCCTTACCGTTGCGCCGAACCTGGATCAGCCGGGTGCCCGACTCGAGCGGCACCTCCGCTTCCGTCCACGCGTTGCTCCAGCCACGAATGCCGCCGGTGAGACTGAATGCCTCGTATCCCATTCGCCCCAACACGCCGGCCGCGACCTTGGAAGTAGCCCCCATGCGGCAGACGGTGACGATCGGCTTGTCGTTCGCAAAGCCCTCGAACAACTCTCCGACGACGGTGGATACCCGCCCGTCCACGATCGCGTTGTACATGGGCATGTTGGAGCTGCCGTGGATATGCCAGTCGTCGTATTCATCCGCTTCGCGGATGTCGACGACCGCGATCCGCTCTCCGGACACGAGCTTCTTCCTCAGCTCATCGGACGTCATTTCCTTCATTTCAAGCTCCTTTTGAGGCGGACTGTCTAATTATGCGGACGATTCGTTGAGACCTGGGATAGTGTACGGTATCGGCACACGGCAGCCAAGCGCAATTAAGCGCTTGCTCCGCGAATCACGGCGCCGTACATTACTAGGCGAGCGGTCGGTGAGACAGCCGCCGGCGCGCGTAACCCCCGATAATCCTGATGCTTTCCACAAGAACACGCCTGGTGATTTTCGCGGCGACGGCCGTCGCTCTCGGCCCGGCCGGCTGCGGCGGCGACACGACCCACTGGACCACGGGCTCGGGGCTCGAGATCGAGCAGGTCGCCGAGGGAGAGGGGGAGCGCCCCAGGCCCGGGGATATCCTGGGATTGATTTACGTCGCGTCCTACGTCGACGGCGGGGAATTCGACCGCTACCAGGACCGCGAGGAACCGTACCGGTTCCGGCTCGGTTCCCAGCAGGTCCTGCCCGGGCTCGAAGAGGGCGTGGCCGGCATGCGCGTGGGTGGCAAGCGAATCCTCCGCATCCCGCCCGAGCTCGCCTTCGAGAACGGCGAGCGCCCGTCGACGGTTCCGGCCGACGCCTGGGTGCGCATGGAGGTCGAGCTGGTCGACATCATACCCAGCCCGCCGGCCCCCGAGCCGTGGAGCGACGAGGGATTCGAGATCATGGTGACGGAGACCGGTCTCCAGTACGTGGATTTCAAGGTGGGCGAGGGAGACGTGCCGGAGATGGGTAATACCATCGTTGTCCGCTATTCGGGGTTTCTGGACGACGGCACTCTCTTCGATACGACGTATTTCCGCGGCGTTCCCATCGCGTTCGTGCTCGGGGAAGGCGGCCTCGTGCCCGGCTGGCTCGAGGGGCTCCTCACCATGCGCGTCGGGGGGCAGCGCAAGCTCATCATCCCGCCCTATCTCGGCTACGGGGAAAAGGGTTTCAAGAAGAGAATCCCGCCCAACGCCACCCTGATTTTTGATATCGAGCTTCTGAGCGTCGAGCGCCCCCGGCAGGAATAGGACTCCCCTCAATCCAGCAGTTTTGGACAGAGATGTTCCACCGGGCACTCGGTGCATGCCGGCTTGCGCGCCGAGCAGTACGCGCGGCCGTGGTCGGTGATGAGGTGCGTGAAACGTATCCAGTCGCTCTCAGGGACG
Organism: Candidatus Krumholzibacteriia bacterium; assembly: GCA_046754105.1. Taxonomy (GTDB): domain Bacteria; phylum Krumholzibacteriota; class Krumholzibacteriia; order WVZY01; family WVZY01; genus JAZGDW01. The sequence continues at coordinate 8,324 of JBHHVD010000078.1, read as the reverse complement.
ATCTTCATCAGGTCCCGTTCGATCCTGTCCGGATTCGACTCCACGGTGTAGCCCATGCGGTTGGAGATGCGTTTTACGTGCGTGTCGACGACGATGCCCGGAACGCCCCAGATGTTGCCGAGGACACAATTGGCCGTTTTGCGCCCGACGCCGCCGAGTGCCACCAGCTCCTCCATCGTCTTCGGCACCTCCCCGCCGTGCTCGGTGACGAGCGCGGCACAGCATTTCTGAATGCTCTTCGTCTTGTTGCGGTAAAAACCCGTCTTGTAGATCGCCTTTTCGATGGCCTCGGCCGGCGCGTCGACGAAGGCCTGCGGCGTGGGGTACCTCTCGAACAGCTCCGGCGTGACGCGGTTGACCATGGCGTCCGTGCACTGCGCGGCCAGGATCGTGGCGATCAGCAATTCGAAGGCGCTGGAATAATCGAGCATGCAGCGGGCGTCGGGATACTCCTCTTCGAGAAGCTCGATCATTTTGAGCGCGCGGGTTCGATCCGTCATCCCGCCCTTCGCTCGCCGCGCCCGTCGCGCGGCCGGTTTGCCGGTATTCCTGGCCACTCGTGCCTTACCTCTTACGTCGGGATTGCAACAGCGTCTTGACCTCGTGGGCGCCGAGAGTGTTCATGAGATCCGCGGCGACGAGCCACCCTTTGCGCGCGACGCCCACGCCGTAACGGAAGAAGTCGAGTTCCTCCACCGAGTGCGCATCCGGGCCGATCATCAGGCGCACGCCCCGGTCACGCGCGCTGCGCACGTAGCGCCAGTCGAGATCGAGACGGCTCGGGTGGGCGTTGATCTCGATCATCACGCCGTTTTCAGCGGCGGCATCGATCACCGCGTTGACGTCGATCCTGTACGCGTTGTGCTCGAGAAGAATGCGGCCCGTCGGATGTCCCAACACCGTCGTGTGCGGGTTTTCGATAGCCTTGATGACACGCCGCGTCATCAAGGCCTCGCCCATGTCGAATTCCTTGTGTACGGAGGCGACCACGTAGTCGAAGATCGCAAGGCCGTCTTGCGGGAAATCGAGCGCGCCGTCGGGAAGAATGTCCGGTTCCACACCGTGAAATACTCTGAACCCTTCCAGCGACTCGTTCAATTCGGCGATCTCCCGCGCCTGCTCTCGCGCCTTCGCCACCGTTAGCCCGCCGTCGTAATGCGCGCTCCGGTTGTGGTCCGCGACTCCCAGGTACTCGAGTCCAAGCGCCTTCGCACCCTCCGCCATCTCCCGTATGGTGCCGGCACCGTCGCTGTAGGTCGTGTGCGCGTGGAACACGCCCTTGATATCCCCCTCGCCCACCAGGTCGGGCAGCGCGTGATTCTCGGCGGCGGGGATCTCGCCCATCGACTCGCGCAGCTCGGGCGGTATGAAATCGAGTCCGAGCTTCTCGAATACCGCCCGTTCGTCCTTGCACGGCGTGGGCTTGTCGTCCCGGAACAGACCGTATTCGTTCAGTTTGTAGCCCATCTTCTTCGCCCGGCTGCGCATGTCCGTATTGTGTTCCTTGCTGCCCGTGAAATAGAGAGCGGCGAACGGAAACTCCTCGTCGCCGACGACACGCAGGTCGACGTTGATCCCGGACTCGAGGACGACACTCGACTTGGTGGAGCCTCTTGCCACCACCGACACGACGCCGGGCAGCGACGTGAAGGTGTCCATGATCGCCTCCGATTCGTCGGCGCTCACGAGTATGTCGATGTCTTTGACCGTTTCCTTGCGGCGCCGGAGGCTGCCGCCGAGCAGGGAGCGCTGGACGCCGGGGTGGGTGGAGATTCTCTCGAAAACCGGAGCGGCCGACTCCGCCGCCGCGCTCAGAAGGTGTCGTCTTGCGTATCGCCGCATGCGGTCGATACCGGAGAGGATCTTCTCCTGACTTTTCTCTCCAAACCCGGGAAGATCGGCGATCTGGCCGGTCTGTGCGGCGAGCTCGAGCTCCTCGACACTCTTGATCCCGATTTCCTCGTGCAGTGTCTTGACCTTGCGGGGGCCGATGCCGGGAACCCGCAGCATGCCGGGAAGCCCCTCCGGCATCCCCGCGCGCAGCTCTTCGAACTCCGTAAATGTTCCCGTTTCGAGCATCTCCTCTATATGGGCGAAAATGCCCTTGCCGATGCCCTGTACGTCCAGCAGTTCGCCGCTGGCAACCATCTGGGCCAGGTCGCCGGGCAGGTTCTCCAACTCACGGGCGGCGTTGGTGAAGGCGCGGATCTTGAACACGTTGGCGCCCGCGATCTCGAGCAGGCCCGCCATGTCATCGAGAATGGCGGCGATTTCCGTTTTCGAGATGAGTATCTTGCGGGTAGCGGGTGGCTTCCGGCGCGCGGCTTTCGAGTCTTTCTTCATTTTTCGGGGGGAATACCGATCTGCGCGCCTAGCTTGTCGAAATCCACGGCGTGACCGTCGAGGTCCGACGCGTCGTGCCAGTCGAAGGGTGCGACCTCGTCGTCACCGGCCGGGTGTAGATCGTTTTCATTCTCGACGACGGCGTTGAGGCTGATCATCGTGGATATCCCGTAGTTGCGGGTGGCGTTCGCGCATGCCTTCAGGAAGGGCATCGGTCCGATCGCGAGCGCGCGCTCGAGGTCGGTTACGTGCCGGCAAACGGCACGCACCGTTTGCTGGATCGGCCCCCGGATGCCGAACGACCCGTCCTCGGTAACCACGTACAGCTCATCGCTGTAGTTGTTCAGACGATCCTGCCAATATACCTGGTCCCTGGACGGATAGCCGGCGATGACGACGGTGTAACAGTCCCTCTCTTTGTACTCACGAAGACGTGGATAGAGCGCGGCAACCCCGAGACGGTCCGCCACGCACAGGACCTTGCTCCCCCGGCGGGCATCATCGCGCTTGCCCATCGGCCCGGTGAGCTCGATGGCGATGTCCCCGGGGTCCAGCTCGCCGTCGGGAACGCCGTCACCGTTTTGGGCCACGGTGCGCGCGACGACCGTGACCGTGCCCTTGTCGGGCTCGAAGTCGGCGATGGCGTGCGGGGTGAAGCGCACCTGGTCGCCCAGACGGGCCATCAGCAGCTGCCCGGCGGCGGCCGCCGCCGCTAGTTCCGGCGCCTCGATTTCGTAGGCGGTATGCTGGGGGGTAAGCTTTTCGGCCGCGATGACCCTGGACATGGCGAGCGCGTTCCTCCTCCGGAACGTATTGAATCCGGGGCGCAGTATAGCACCGCCGGGGAAACCCGGGCCATAGAAATGTAATTGTCCCCGATTACGTCGAGGCCTAGAGCTTCGCGCCGATCAGCTTTCGGATCGGCTTGCTGAAGAGCAGGAAGAGAACGCCGGCCCCGGCCGCCGTCAGCGCAACCGCAACGAACAGCTTCGGCAGCGGCAGCGTCTCGAACTGGCCGCCGATCAGTCCGGCGAACAGGTTGCCGAGCGCCGCGCCCATGAACCAGATGCCCATCATCTGGCCGACGAGATGCTTGGGCGAGAGCTTGGTGATGCTGCTCAGCCCCACCGGGCTCAGGCACAATTCACCGGTCGTGTGCAAAAAGTAGGTCACGATCAGCCACATCGGACTGACGCCTCCGCCTCCGTTGGTCGTGTAGCTCGCACCCCACGCCATGACCAGGAAGCCGACACCGAGGAGGGCGAGGCCCAGGCCGAACTTGACGGGGATCGACGGGTTGCGCGACGCGAGCACGACCCACAGCCAGCCGAATACCGGTGCCAGAATGATGATGAAGAGGGGGTTGACCGACTGCAGCCAGCTCGCCGGCGCTTCCCACCCGAAGACCGTGCGATTTGTCAGCTGCTCCGCGAACAGGTTCATCGACGAGCCGGCCTGCTCGAAGCCCGACCAGAAGAGCGCAGCGCCGATAAACAAGAGGAAGATCACGATGACGCGTTTCTTCTCCTGCGTATCGAGATGGCCCAGCGCGAGTACGTAGAGAAAGTACGCGATCGCCAGGGCGATGACGAATCCACCGAGCGCTTTCGCGAAACCATCCAGCGTAAATGCCCACAGGCCGGTCACGTTGACGATGGTGAGGACCGCCGCCGCGCCGGCGAGGATCCCGATGCCCCGTATCAGTTTCGTTTTCGCCTTCGCGAGCTTCTCCGGTCCGTCGTCCGGTGGCAGCCCCACGTCGAAGAGGTGCCGGTAGCCGATTTTATACTGAATGAGGCCCAACACCATCCCCACGCCGGCGGCGCCGAAACCGTAATGCCAGTTGATATTCTCACCCAGGTAGCCGCAGATCAGCGGGCCGGCCAGCGCGCCGACGTTGATTCCCATATAAAAAATCGAAAATCCGCGGTCGCGGTTGGCGCCACCTTCGGGGTAGAGCCCGCCCACAATCGCGCTCACGTTGGGTTTCAAAAAGCCGGTGCCGATGACGATCAGAATGAGACCGAGGTAAAACGTCGGTGTGCCCGGAATCGCCATCGTGAAGTGCCCGGACGCGATGATGATACCGCCCGTGAAGATCGCGTTGCGCTGACCGATGATGCGGTCGGCGATCCAGCCCCCGGGCAGCGCGACCAGGTAGACCGCCGCCGTGTAGAGGCCGTAGATGGCACCCGCGGTGACCGTGCTCATCCCCATGCCGCCGTTAATCGTCTCGTTGGTCATGAAGAGGATGAGAAGACCGCGCATCCCGTAGTAGCTGAAGCGCTCCCACATCTCGGTGAAAAACAGGGTGGAGAGGCCGCGGGGCTGGCCCAACCAGGTTTCCCCCGCAACGGGTCCGGCCTGAACACTACTCATACGTGACTCCTTGGGTGGGAGGGAAAAAAGGCGAAAACGTGGACGGATTCTATCGAACGCGCTATGGTAAGTCAAACAAACTCGTTGCGATAAAGGATTTTAGCGGTTCGAGGGGCGAGGGTGCTGTTTAATCAGTTATTTGATAAGAGGTTATGGCAGGAAAAAAGCAAGAAATCACGCTGAATTGCCGTGTCGACCCGTACCGGGCGGGATGGACGGTCCTGGGATACCTGGCCCACCGTTTCCGGTATCACCCGCCGGAGCGCTGGCGCGGCCGCATCGAGGAGGGGCGCGTTCTGCTGAACGGGCTGCCGGCGGCCCCGGGGCGAGTGGTGCAGGCCGGTGACCTGGTATCGTATACGATATTTCACGAAGAGCCCGAAGTGGATTTCCACTACGACGTCATTTACGAGGACGAGCATCTTCTCGCGGTCTCCAAGTCGGGCAACCTGCCGGTGCACGCCAGCGGTGTTTTCATCCGTAATACGCTGATTGCCACCCTAAAGAACCATTACGGGGACCACGTCAATCTGGCCCACCGCCTCGACCGCGAGACGAGCGGCGTCGTGCTGCTGACCAAGACCCGCGCCGCCGCCCGGCACGTGAGCCCCATGTTCTCCGACGGCCGTGTCAGGAAATACTACCTCGCCGTCGTCCACGGTCACCCCGAACGCGCCGAGTTCGAAGTCGACGCGCCCATTGGCAAGTCGGGCCGTCTCGTGGCCATCGACCCCGCCCGCGAGTCCATGCGCGGCGCCGGGAGCGATCTCAAGGCCGATCTTCCGAGCCACGTCCGCCGCCGGTGTGTGGATTTTGAAATGGGAAAGGCGGCGAAGACCCGCTTCCGGTTGGAGGGGCAGCGCGGCGGCTTCGCCGTGCTGCACGCGGAGCCGCTGTCGGGACGAACGAACCAGATTCGCGTTCACCTCGAGCACATCGGGCACCCGATCGTCGGCGACAAGGTCTACGGGGACCGCGAGCGGGACCGGCGGTTTCCAGCGCTCGCGCGCCAGGCGCTTCACTGCCGGTCGCTGGAGTTCGAGTACCCGATGGGCTCGCCGCGCGGCGAGCGACCCGTTCCCCGCGACCTCGCGCCATTCGTGGGGTAGCGCGCATGCGCACCCGGCCCACGCGCACACCAAGACGGCGGTTTGGGACTCCCGGGACAGGATGCTAGACGGGGGGAGTACGCGCGGCGGGCAGGTCGACCATCGTGAGCGTGGGCCCCGCCGCAGGGCGCACGGACTGCCGCTTCTCGATGAACTCGACCCGGACGTATCCGAGGAGGAGCGGCTTGCCGAGCACCGGGGAATACGCGGCCGATGTAATCCGGCCCACCGATTTTTCCTCCACGCCGGCCGCGCCATGGTGGCCGGCTTCTCTGCCCGGGGCGGGATGTGCGCCGCCCGCTTCGTCATCGCCGCCCCCGGCGGGATACAACTCCGTTCCCGCGGGAAACAGCTTGCCGAAGTCCAGCGCCCCCGCCAGCGGTGCCGCGCGTTCCTCCAGGCCGGATTCGTCGTAGTTGTTTATTTCCCCCTCAAACTCGGAGCGCAGCCCCGCGACCGCCGCCGGGACACCTGCGTCTTCGACGGTCAGGCCCACGAGCACCCGGTTCACGTGACCGCGGTGGTGCAGGCGAGCCAGGGTTTCCTGCCCGTGGAAACAGCCCTTCGCGTAACTGATCGCGTCCCCGAGGCGGGACTCGTCGGGCAGGTTGTCGTCTGTGAAATCCGCGCCGTACCAGGAAAGACCGTTCTCGATACGGCGCATGTTCCACGCCAGCCTGCCGACGGGAAGCCCGTCGGTGCCCCGGCACGCCTGCACCAGGTACGCGCGCAGCCTTTCAAGGTCCTCGGCGGGAATCATCAGGTGGTACCCGTTCTCGCCGCTCACGGAATTTCTCATCAAATAGATGTCCGCCGCCTCGAACGTGCGGGCGACGGCGTGCAGGTTTTCTTTTGGAAACGGCCCTTTGGCAAAGAGCCGCCACAGCGTGTCGTCGAGTTTCGGCCCCTCGAGGGCCAGCACCCCGAAGGCGTCGGAAATATCCTCGACGGTTACGTCCTCCATTATGATGTGTTTTTCCAGAATGTCGTTCGCTTCGCCGGCCGATCCCTGCGCGACCATCACCAGGACGTCGTCCTGCCTCGCGAACACGTACAGTTCGGCCACGATCTTGCCTTTGACCGTCGTAATGAGCGAGTGAGTGCCCTGGTTCGTTTCGAGTGCGGCAACGTCGTTCGTGAGCATCGCGTTCAGGAAGCCGACGCGGTCCTTGCCGGTGACCTTCAGCGTACGCCAGTGGGTGAGATCGATGAGGCCGGCGTAGCGGGTGAGTGCCTGGTACTCGGCCGCCGGGTGGATGAAATACTCGGGGTACGGACCGCCGAAGGCCTCTGCCAGCCGCACGCCGTCTCGTTTGTAAACGTCGGTAAGCATCGCGCCCCTATTGTAGCGCAACCTCGCCGCCGCGTACAAACGATCCTTCACCATCCTGCTTCGTCACGCGAACCGGCAGGCTCATTCATAATCGACCGGAACAACGAACGGCATGCCGTTGGGAATGACGTGGGCCACAAAAGGGGTCATGCCGAGGGGTTCACCGTCGATTTGCACCGGCAGTTGCGGATCGGCCGTGACGCGGATTCGTTCCGCCTGATAATGCTTGAGGGCGCCGAACCCGTGGTAGCGCTTGGTGAGGATCTTTACGAGCACGATGATCGATCCCAGGAGCGAACGGCTGGACATCACCATGATGTTGAGCTTGCCGTCGTGTGCGTCAATGTCCGGCGCTACCGCCCAGTCGATAGCCGCGATGCTGCCGATGTTGATCGCCATGATCGTGTGTGCCTTGATGCGCCGTACTTCGTCGTCCATTTCCAGGTCGACCTTCACCGGGCGCACGGTGAAGAAGTGTTTCACGCCGGCGAGGAGGTAGGCGAAGAACCCGAGCGATTTCTTGAGATGCCGGGGCGTGTCGTGTATGAGGCGCGCGTCGTAGCCCGCCCCGGCGATGAAGACAAAATGCCGGTCGTGCTCGGGCAGGTAGCCGACGTCGAACCGCGTGACCTTGCCGGTCGTAATGGTATCGAGCGCGCCCTTGAGGTCGACGGGTATGGAAAACGCGCGCGCCGTGACGTTGCCCGAACCGGTCATGATCTGCGCCAGCGGCACCTGGGCGCCGCTGCGCATGATGCCCTCGACGCACTCGCGCACGGTGCCGTCTCCCCCGGCGGCGGCCACCAGGTCGTACCCCTCGGCATGAGCGGAGCGGGCCCACCGAAGCGCGTCACCCGCGCCCTGTGTTTCGCGGATTTCGAAATCGAGGGCTTGCCGCGTGAAATGCTCTTCGATCTTGCGCGGCACGTTGCTCAACTTGCGTTGTCCCGCGGCGGGGTTATAGATCACGAGAATGCGTCGGTAGTGCAGCATGAGGATGGATCAACTCTACCGTTCGCCGGGCAGATTTGCAAGTGGGTGCCGTGGTTGGGATTGCGTGCGCCGCACCAGGAGCGCCCCCAGTCTGGCCGGGCCGCCCCGGAGCGCTCCCCGGCGGCACTCGCCGCCACGGGCGGGGGACGGCCCCGGGCGCCACGTGA
>JBHHVD010000077.1:0-15854 GCA_046754105.1 Candidatus Krumholzibacteriia bacterium | reverse complement strand
ATGGTACGCCCGAGAGGATTCGAACCTCCGACACCCGGCTCCGGAGGCCGGTGCTCTATCCAGCTGAGCTACGGGCGCACACGTTTGGATGGCTTGTCGGGTTGAGCATGCAGCATTTCGCGTGCGAGCGCCAGCCTTTTCTGGCTGCCGTCGCCGCCTCCGAGCATGCGTGCAATCTCCTTGAGACGGACCTCGCCATCGACTGCGGTGACACCGGCCGACGTGCGCCCGGCCGACGTGCGTTTGCTGACCACGAGATGGCGCCCGGCGCGCGCGGCAATCTGGGGCATGTGGGTGATACAGATGATCTGGTAGGCGCGGGAGAGCGTATCGAGCTTGCCGGCGATCACCCCACCGAGGTCGGCGCCGACACCGGCGTCCAGTTCGTCGAAAACGAGCACGCTTCCCTCCCGTCCCATGCTGACCGCTGTCTTGAGCGCCAGCGCGATGCGTGAGAGCTCTCCGCTCGAGGCGATCTCACCGACCCCGCCTTCCGCCTCGCCCGGGTTGGTCCGCACGTAAAACACCACGTGGTCGATACCGTCTGCGTGCAGGCGCACCGGTTCACCGTCCATTACCAGCTCACCACCGTCCTCGCGATGGAGTGTGACGCCGGTCCGAAACGCCGCCCCCCGCATCATGAGGCGCCCGAGCTGCGCGCTCATGGTCCTGTCGAGCTTCGCCGCGGCCTCCCTGCGCGCCCGCCCGAGCGCCAGCGCGGCTTCCCTCGTCGTCGCCAGACGTTTCCGGCATTCGTCCTCGAGCTTCGAGCGCTCTTCGTCCTCGAAGGCGAGCGCTTCGAGTTCCGCCTTCCATCGTTCGCTCTCCTCGATCAACCCGGACACCGGCGCCTGGTAGCGCCGCTCGAGCCCCGTGATATACGCCAGGCGTTCCTGCATTTCCTCGAGGCGCGCCGGGTCGAACTCCAGGGAGTCCACCAGGGTCCTCAATTCCGAGGCCGTCTCCTTGAGGGTGATCTCGGCGCCGTCCAGCGCCGACACGACACCCGAAAACCGGCTGTCCAGGTCGGCGATACGTTCGATACCCTTGCGCGCCCGTGCCACGGCGGTCACCGCGGACTCTTCATCGTCGTAGATGAGCTCGCAGGCCTCCCCGAGTGCGCGGTAGATTTCCTGCGCGTTCTCCATCAGCCGAACGGAGCCTTCGAGCTCTTCCTTCTCGCCGGGGCGCAGACGCGCACGCCCGACCTCCTGCAGCCGGTGCTCGAGGAGTTCTTTCTTCTCTTTGACGATGGCGAGCTTACGGTCGAAGTCATCGAGACGCCCGCTGGCCCGGCGGTACGCGGCGAGCGCTTCCCCGTAGGCGGCCAGGCGCTGGCCGTTCCCCGCCAGCTTGTCGACGTAGACGACGTGGCTCTCTTCGTGGCGTAGCTGCAGCTGTTCGTTCTGCCCGTGGGGCTCGATCAGCTGGCGGGCGATTTCCTGTAGTTTCTTGAGCGGTTGCGGACGTTCGTTTATGAACGCAAAGCTGCGTCCGCTGCGGTGGATCTGGCGCCGCAGCGTCACGCGGGCGCCACTGTGCCCGCCCGCAAGCAGCGCGGCCGGCACGGGCTCGCCCAGGACGAACTCGCCCTCGACGATCGCCTCGTCCTCACCGGCTCGTATCGCGCGTGCGCCGCTTCGTTCGCCGAGCAGGATGTTCACCGCACCGAGGATCAGCGATTTCCCCGCCCCGGTCGATCCGGTGAGCACGTTGAGACCGTCGACGAACTCGAGGTTTGCCTCCTCGACCACCGCGAGGTTCTGGATGCGGAGTCGCCGCAGCATGCGCGCTTAGAGCTTTTCCCGCAGGAGATTGAAGAAATCGTACCCGCGCGGGACCAAGAGGCAAGTCGACCGCGGGCTACGCTCGACAACTACGTGCTGGGTCTCCGCGAGGTCTACGCCCACCTGGCCGTCCACCGTCACCCGAATGTCCGGGGACGGTGAGAGGATGCGAACGGTCACGTGCGCCTCGGGGTCGAGGATGACCGGACGGTGGCTGAGCGTGTGCGGTGAAAGCGGGGTTACGAGGATGGCCTGGATCGTCGGCGAGAGCACCGGCCCGCCGGCCGAAAGCGAATACGCCGTCGATCCGGTCGGCGTGGCGAGAATGACACCGTCGGCCGAGAAATCACGCATGCCGGCGCCGTCCACCTCGGCCCGTAGCGCCACCATGCGCGAGAAACCGCCGATGTGGATGACGATGTCGTTGAGCGCGGTAAACGTCTCTACGATTCGGGTCCCCTCCACGATCTTTGCGCGGACGCGCATCCGTTTCTGGATCTCGAATTGCCCGTCCTTGATCTGCTGGATCGTCGAATCGCTCAGCGTCTCGGTCAGAAACCCCAGCCGCCCGGCCTTTATGCCCAGGATGGGGGTTTCGACTTCCTCGTACTCGCGTGCGACCCGCAGGATGGTGCCGTCGCCACCGAGAGCGGCGATCAGGTCGCAGTCGCCGGGAATGCCGGCCGCGATCCCGTCCCGCGGCCCGAGGAATGCATGGAGCTTCTCGGTAACGAACACCTCGAAGCCGGCCGCGACCAGACCGGGAATAAACCCTTCGAGCAGGCCGGCGACGTCTTTCTTGTCGAGGTTTGCGGCGACTCCGATCCGCCGATACGTGTGCTGATTCATGCTGGTGTTCCCAATTGTTTTTCGCGGGCTCAGGCGGACTTGTCTTTTACGGAGTCAAAGACACGTTTGCCCGTCTGCAACATGTCCAGCGCCGTCTGCGCGAAGTTCTCGGCGGTCAGGCCGCACTCGACGAGCAGGTCACCCCGCGGGGCATGCTCGATAAACCGGTCCGGGACGCCGAGCATCTTGACCCGGCCCGTGTCGTAGCCGATCTCCGAGAGGTGCTGCAGCACGCCGGAACCGAACCCGCCGGAGAGCACGTTCTCTTCCGCCGTGATGACCAGCGGCTCGGATTGCAAGAGGACGTCGATCAAGTCAGTATCGATCGGCTTGGCGAAACGAGCGTTCACGACCGTGGAGTGGACACGGTGCCTGTCGAGGAGCGACGCTGCTTCCAGCGCCGGGTAGACACACGTGCCGTAGGCAAGAAACAACACGTCCTTGCCCTCGCGCAGCACTTCGGCCTTGCCGATGGACAGGGATTTCATCTCCGCGTCCATCTGTACGCCGACGCCGCTGCCCCGAGGGATACGGAGGGCGATCGGGCCCTCGCCGTAATCAATCATGGTCCGCATCATGTGCCGCAGCTCGTTCTCGTCCCGCGGCGCCATCAGCACGAAGTTCGGCACACAACGCAGGTAGCTGATGTCGAACACTCCGTGGTGCGTGGGACCGTCCTCACCGACCACACCGGCCCGGTCCATGATGAAGCGTACGGGCAGGCGCTGAATGCCGACGTCATGAATGATCTGGTCGTACGCGCGCTGCAAAAAGGTCGAGTAGATCGCCGCCACCGGTATGTAACCTTCCGTTGACAGTCCCCCGGAGAAAGTAATGGCGTGCTGCTCGGCGATCCCCACGTCGAAGAACCGTTTTGGAAACTCCGCCGCAAAAGCCGCCAGGCCCGTCCCGTCCGGCATGGCCGCGGTGATAGCAACGATCTTCTTGTTGTCGTGACCAAGCTCCACGATCGTCTTGCCGACGATGCTCGTGTACGCCGGAGGGCCGCCCGTGTTCTTGGGTCGGTCGCCGGGGACCTTGCCAAAGCTGCTCACCGCGTGAAAACGCTGCGAGTCCTTGTCCACCCGTTCCACGCCCTTTCCCTTTTCCGTAATCACGTGCAAGAGCACCGGACCCCTGATGTGCTTGAGGTCCCGCAAGGTCTTTACGAGAAACTCGACGTTATGCCCGTCCACCGGTCCGAAATAGCGAAACCCCAGCTCTTCGAAGATGATCCCGGGCACGATGAGATTCTTGATACTTTCCTTTATACGGCGCGCCAGGCGGCGCGTCTTCCCTCCCAGTTTGGGAATGAGGCCGAGCAGTTCCCAAACGTCCGCCTCAAAACGGTTGTAGACCTTGCCCGACGTCACCCGCGTCAGGTAACTGGACAGCGCGCCCACGTTCTTCGCGATCGACATCTTGTTGTCGTTGAGGATGACGAGCATGTCGGACCCGAGGATGCCGGTGTTGTTGATCCCCTCGAACGCGATACCGCCGGTGAGCGCCCCGTCACCGACGACGGCGACGACGTGGTGGCGCTTGCGTGCCAGGTCCCTCGCCACGGCCATGCCGAGGGCCGCGCTGATTGCGGTGCTGGCGTGTCCGACACCGAAGGTGTCGTACTCGCTCTCGCTCCGGCTGGGAAAGCCGCTGATACCGTCCTTGGTACGAATCGTGTGAAATACCTCTCTGCGGTCGGTGAGGATCTTGTGGCCGTGCGCCTGGTGCCCGACGTCCCACACGATGCGGTCGCGCGGGGCATCGAAGACGTAGTGCAGCGCGACGGTCAGCTCGACCGTGCCCAGGCTCGCTCCCAGGTGCCCACCGTTGCGGGCGATCACGCGGATGATCTCGCGGCGCAACTCGTCGGCCAGCACGGGCAGCTGCCCGGCCGGGAGTTTCTTCAGGTCCGCCGGTGAGTCGATGTGATCGAGGAACTTGGCCATACCGGGATTCCTTCGGCTAAATAAGAAACGCCAGGGTCACACCCATCACCATGCCGCTGAGCACGTCCAGGGGCGTGTACGAGAGGCGCTTCTGATCGGGGTTCGGATCGGGCCGCTTGCGAAGCCGGTCCAGCAGCAGGAGCACCGCTTCTTTCTGTCGGGACGTCGCGTTCTTGACGTTCATGGTATCCACCAGGATGATGGCGGTCACGCACACCGCAAAGGCAAATGCAAGGGAATCAACGCCTTCGCCCATACCGACGGCGGCGGTCAGCGCCGAGAACGCCGCACTGTGCATATTGGGGGCCCCGTCGGTCTGCACAAACCGCTTATAGTTTACTCTTTTTTCCAACATGAGAAAAGAAAGGACTTTGAGGAATTGTGCACAGGCCCCCGCCGTGATGGCAACCAAAAAGGGCTGGGATCGAATCAGTTCCAGCAACCGGACATCTCCTGTTCGCTAATTCGAACGCCGCACCATGCTATCGAGCAGTGCGACGAGCCGCCCGGCGCCGCTCTCGCCCTCGAGGAGGGCCCTGGCCTGGGAGATGAGCTCGTTCGCCCGCGCGGCGGCGGCCTCCACCCCGGCGATTGCCGGGTAGGTGAGCTTGCCGTCCCTGGCATCCTTGCCGGGCGTCTTGCCCAGGGTCTCCCCATCCGCGCTGAGGTCGAGGAGGTCGTCGACGATCTGGAACGCCAGCCCCGCCAGAAGCCCGGCTTCCCGCACCCGCCCCCGCCGTACCGCATCCACACCCGCCAGGACGGCGCCGCTCTCCATGGCCGCCCCGATCAGGGCCGCCGTCTTGCCGCGATGGATGCGCTCCACCGTTTCCAGCGAATCCTCCAGATGCTCTCCCGAGAGGTCCAGCGCCTGACCGCCGATCAAGCCGCCCCCCCCGGCGGCCGCCGCGATGATGCGTGACACCTCTCCCACCGCTTCCGCATCCAGCGGCGCGCGCGGACTCACCGTCGTCAGTATCTCGAAGCACAGGGTCAGCAGCGCGTCCCCGGCCAGCACCGCGATGGCCTCGCCGAAGCGTTTATGGCAACTCGCGCGCCCGCGCCGCATGTCGTCGTCGTCCATGCACGGCAGGTCGTCGTGGACCAGCGAATAGGTATGCAGGCACTCGACGGCGCAGGCCGTGTCCAGGCACGCGGTGTCGTTGCGGCCGCCGCAGGCCTCGTGTGTCCACAGGCACAGGAGCGGCCGCAGGCGTTTGCCGCCGCCGAGCAGCGCATACTCGACGGCCTCGCGCACGTTCGGCGCACCATCCAGCATCCGCGCCACCAGTTCGGCGCAGCGCGCCTCGATACGCCGCCGCTCGCCGGCCACACTTGCGTCGAAACCGACCGGCACACCGCTGCCGTTAGAGCTCATCCCCCGCTTCCCTTTCTTCCAGGTCGCCGTGATCGTTCTCGACGAGCAATCTCACTTTTTCTTCCGCTTTGTCGAGCATTTCCTTGCACGCGCTTCCGAGCTTCAGGCCCTCCTCGAACTTTTTCATAGAGTCGGCCAGGGAGAAATCTCCGCTCTCCAGCTCCGAGACGATCTTTTCGAGTTTCTCCATCGACCCTTCGAAATCACGTTTGGTGCTTGCCATCCAGTTTCTCCTTCACTTCCGAGTGCACGCTGCCGTCCCGGAACGTCAGCCTCAGGTCAACGCTTTCCAGCGCTTGCGCCGCCGTGCCAATGACGGCGCCGGTCTTCAAATCCGCGCAGACCGCGTACCCGCGGTCCAGGATCGCGCGGGCGTCGAGCCCGCGCAGCCGCGTCATGGTCTCGCTCCACCGGGCCCCGGCCGCGCGTACGACGTCCGTCATCCGCCGCTGCAGCTTTTCCATCGCGTAGTCGTGTGCCTGCAGGTATCGCTCGAGTTTGCCGCGTACTTGCCCCAGGGCATAGCTTCGCAGCAGCTCCCGCAGACGGAGCCGGTAATGCTCTATCGCCGCCCGGACGTTTTGTACGAGGACACCCCGCATGCGTTCCAGCTCCCCCAGGACGTCGTCGAGTTCCGGTACCGCGATCTCCGCCGCCATTGTCGGTGTCGCAGCGCGCACGTCCGCGACGAAATCGGCGATCGTAAAGTCGGTCTCGTGGCCGACGGCGCTGACGATCGGCACCGGGCACGCGTAAACGGCGCGTGCCACCTCCTCTTCGTTGAACGCCCACAAATCCTCGAGGCTGCCGCCGCCGCGCCCGAGGATAACGACGTCGAGACCGGCAACGCCGGGCAGCCGCGAGAGCGCGTGCGCGATCTCACCGGCGGCCCGCTCTCCCTGCACGCGGACGGGCGCGACGAGCAGCCGCGCACAGGGCCACCGCCGGCGAACGGTCGAAATGATGTCGCGCACAGCGGCCCCGGTCGGCGATGTGACGACGGCGATCTTGAACGGGTAGTCGGGCAGCGGTTGTTTGTGTGCGGGGTCGAAGAGCCCCTCCGCTTGCAGCTTCTCCTTGAGCGCGCGAAAGGCGAGCTCCAGCTCGCCCGCGCCGGTCTTCTCGATCCGGGAGGCGACGATCTGGTACTGCCCGTACGGTTCGTAGACCGTGATCCGGCCGCTGACCAGGACTTTGACACCGTCTTCCGGTTCGAATTCGAGGTTGCGCGCGTCGCGGCGAAAACACGTGGCCCTCAGCTGTGATTCGGCATCCTTGAGGGTGAAATAGAGGTGCCCCGACGAGTGGCGTTTGAAGTTCGAGATCTCACCGACGATGCGAACCTGGGGGTAGTGCCGACCGAGGATCGCCTTGATCTCGCGGTTGATCTCGGAAACGGTGAAATAATCCCGCTCACCCAAGTGCATTTGAAGCCACTGCCTGCAGGGAAAAAGCCTTCAGCGTATTGGACATGAGCATGGCGACGGTCATCGGGCCCACGCCGCCCGGAACCGGCGTGATCGCCGAGGCCTTGTCCGAGACCGCGGCGAAATCCACGTCGCCGACCAGGCGGTAACCCCGTTTGCGGCTCGCATCGTCGATGCGGTTTATCCCCACGTCGATGACCACAGCGCCCTGCTTGACCATGTCGGCCGTCACGAAGTGCGGCTGCCCCATGGCCGCGATGACGATATCGGCCTCGCGCGTTACCGCCGCGATGTCGGCCGTGCGGCTGTGGCAAATCGTCACCGTCGCATCCCCCCCCTCGCCCTTCAGCGCCAACAGCAGCGAGATGGGTTTGCCGACGATGATACTGCGGCCGAGCACGGCCGCTCGCTTGCCCGAGGTCGAGATCTGGTTCTGGGCCATCAGCTCCACGATGCCCAGCGGAGTACAGGGTACGAAACGGGGCCTGCCGGAGGCGAGAAGGCCGAGGTTCTCGGGATGAAAACCGTCGACGTCCTTGATCGGCGCGATCGTCCCCACCGCGCGGTCCTGGTCGATGTGGGGCGGCAGCGGCAGCTGCAGCAAGATACCGTTGACCGACGCGTCGCCGCTCAATTCGCCGAGTGTCTCCACGAGGCGCGCCTCGGTCACGTCGTCGGGCAGATGCACGTACCGCGACTCGATCCCGCACTGCTCGCTCATACGGATCTTGGTCCGCACGTAGACGGCGGATGCCGGGTCCTCGCCCACCTGTACCAGGGTGAGCACCGGCCGGCCGGACAATTTCGAGACCTGGCCCTTCACGCGTTCCTGCACTACGGCCGACGCCGCCTTGCCGTCCAGGATCTTCACTGTTCCTCCACCTCGAGTTGGATATGTTCGATGTGTTTCGTCCTGCCGGTGGACGTATCGATATCGAGGACGACCACGTCGCCCGCCAGGTCCTTGCTGGCCACCTGGTAGCGCAGCGGCCGCATTTCGAGAAAACGCCGCACGGCCACGTCCTTGGACACGCCCAGGACCGAGTCACGCGCCCCGGTCATCCCGACGTCGGTGACGTACCCGGTGCCGCCGGGGAGGATACGCGCGTCGCGCGTTGGCACGTGCGTGTGCGTGCCGAGAACCGCCGACACCCTGCCGTCGAGGTACCAACCCATCGCCATTTTCTCGCTGGTCGCCTCGGCGTGCAGGTCGACGAGCTTGACCGCGCAGTCGTTGCCGATGCCTTGCAGCAGCCGGTCCATGGTGCGAAACGGGCAGTCGATCGGCGGCAGGAACACGCGTCCCTGCACGTTGAAGATGGCGACCATCGTTTCGCCGACGTCGATGACCCGGTACCCGACACCGTCCGCGTTGCCGGGGTAGTTGGCCGGGCGCAGCAGGTTGCCGTGTACGTTGAGCAGGCCAACACCCTCTTTCTTGTCCCAGATGTGGTTGCCGCTGGTGAAGAAATCGACGCCGGCCTTCTCCAGCTCGCCGAACGCCTTTTCCGTAATGCCGAATCCGCCGGCGGCGTTCTCGAGGTTGGCCACGATGAGGTCGACGTTCCCGCGCTCTTTGATCCTCGGTACGATGTTCGCCACCGTCCGCCGCCCCGCCTTGCCGACGATGTCACCAATAAACGCAATAACCAATTTGTCCCTCACTTCGTTTTCTATTTTGCGTACTCCACGGCCCTTGTCTCGCGGATGACGACAACCTTGATGTGGCCCGGGTACTCGAGTTCCCTCTCCACCGTGCGCGAAATGTCGAACGCGAGCTTCGCCGCCTGCGCGTCGTCAACGCGGTCGTTGCTGACCAGGATGCGGATCTCGCGCCCCGCCTGTATCGCGTAGGCCTTCTCCACGCCGTCAAACGCGTTCGCGAGCGTCTCGAGTTTCTCCAGGCGCTTGACGTATGCCTCGAGGGTTTCTCGTCGCGCGCCCGGCCGCGCACCGCTGATGGCGTCAGCCGCTTCCACGATCGGCGTATATAGCGATGTCGCTTCTACGTCCTGGTGATGCCCGCGCACGGCGTTGATGATCTCTTCGTCCTCGCCGTAGCGCCGTACGAAGTCCGCGCCGATCTCTGTATGCGATCCGTTGACCTCGTGCGACACCACTTTGCCGACGTCGTGCAGGAGCCCCGCGCGCCGTGCCAACTGCTGGTCGAGTTTTAGCTCGGCGGCGATCATCCCGCACAGGTAGGCGACTTCCATCGAGTGCTTCAGGCAGTTCTGGCCGTAGCTGGCGCGGTAGCGCATCTTGCCGACCAGTTTGACCAGCTCGGGGTGCATGCCGTGCAGGTTCAAATCCATGCACGCCTGTTCCCCGAAATCCTGGATGCCTTTGTCCATTTCTTCCCGGGTGCGTTCGACCACTTCCTCGATACGGCCCGGGTGGATACGGCCGTCCTGAACCAGTGCCTGCAGGGCCAGGCGCGCCACCTCGCGCCGCACCGGGTCGAACGAGGAGAGTGTTACCGCCTCCGGGGTGTCGTCGATGACTACGTCCACGCCGGTGGCCTTCTCGAAGGCGCGGATGTTGCGCCCTTCCTTGCCGATGATACGGCCCTTCATATCGTCGGAGGGCAGATCGACGACGGATACCGTCGTCTCCACGCTCTGGTCGGCCGCGTAGCGCTGAATGGCCAGGGCGATAATCTTTTGCGCCTCGCGCTGCGAGGTGCGCCGCACCTCTTCCTGCGACTCTTTGATACGGCGCGCGGCCTCGAGCTTCGCTTCGCTTTCGAGGTTGCGGATCAGCATGACCTTAGCTTCTTCCTTGCTCATGCCCGCAATGCGCTCCAGGCGCACGTTTTCCTCGGCAATCAGGCGGTTCGTCTCGTGCAGTTTCTGGTCCAGCCGTTCCTGCCGGCGTTCCAGGGCCTCCTGCTTGTCGCCGAGCGACGTCTCCTTCTTGTCCATCAGATCGACCTTGCGGGCGAGATTGCTCTCCTTGGTAATGAGAACGAGTTCCTGCTCCTTGAGCTGCTCGCGGGTCGACCGCGTTTTTTCCTCGAAATCGAGTTTCATCTTGAGATACGTGTCCTTGGCTTCGATCTCCGCTTCCTTGCGGAAATTCTCCGCGTTCTTCTGGGCGTCGCCAATGATCGTATCCGACAGTCTCTTCGAGTTCTCCAGCTGATTCGATGCTGCTCGCCGGCCGAGCACCGCCCCGATGAAAAAACCTGCGGCCAGGGCCGCCACGCCGCCGAGCACCAGAATGACTACGGTATCCATGGCAGTTCCCCCTACCCATGAACGACACGGGTCGAACGTGTGTCAGTTGCTTGGCTTTTTTGAATCAGGAAGAAACTCGGGGAGAGGAAAAAAGAAAATTCCCCACGCTATGCCGTGTGTAAGGGAACTTTTGAACCTTTCGGTTCAAGTGGACACCCTCATAGTAAGTTTTGTCTTCCTCCGTGAAGAGGCGCGACAGCCCCTACTAAATTCGGGATTCCCACAAAGAGGTGTTGGCTCAATAGTCACCTTTCCATCACAAACATGGTAGGGAATTCTACTGGAATGATACCAAAGAAATATTTCCCCATCAAGGGTTATCATGATCCGTGATGAAAAACTTCATTTCACAGCAAGAAGACTCTGATCGAGCAACGAGATCAAATGATCCGCTTTCTGCTCCACAGAGGAAAACGTCTCAGATAACTGGCCGCGCTCTTGAAACAACTCGTCCGCGATGTTGAGCGCCGCCAAAATCGCAATGGTGTCCTGTGAGGGAAGCGACGAATTGCCCGCCAGTTCCCTCATCTTTTCATCGACGTATTTGGCCATTTCTTCGATGTAGCCTTTATCTGCGTGTCCTTTGATCTTGTATTCACGTCCAAATATTTGCACCGTGATGACACTGGGTTGTTCCATTTGGACTTCCGCCTGAGTCTTCTCACATTGGCAACTACAAGCCAATACCGCTTCTAATGCCGTAAAGGCCCTTCACACTTCATATTTGCAGTTCCCCGAATTTCTCTAGCATTCTATCGATCTTATTTAAAATCTTTTTCTCTCCGACCAGCGCGGCGGGCTCCACCGCCTTGGCGGTTTTCAGTTTGTAAATCTGTTTCGAAAGCTCATTGTTGTGCGAGCGTAGCTCGTCGAGTTGCTTTTCCAACACCGTGTTCTTTTCTTCGTGGGCCCGGCACGCCGCTTCCACCTGCGCGAACCTCTCGGCCACCTGCGAGATACGGGCCTCGAGAAGTTCCAGCTTGTCGAATTTCGGCGCCTTGCGACCCTTCATTTATGTCCTCAGTTCGATCTTGAGTTCATTCCGCAACCTTGTCAACACTTTGTCGATAATCTCGTCGACCTCTCCATCGGTCAGCGTGCGCTCCGTGGAACGAAAGGTCAACCGCACCCCGTACGCCGTGCGATCCCCGTCAACCTTCTCGCCGCGGTAGACATCGAACAGTTGCAGCGATTCTAGCAACCGCCCTCCCGACTTGACCAGCGATTTCTCGATCCTGGCGTACCCCACGCCGGGACCGGCGATCAGCGACAGGTCCCGCTTCGAACTGGGGTACTCGACGAGCGGCTTGAGGCGTGGCTGGGAGGTGTGATGCTGGAAGAGCCCGGCGAGATCCAGGCTCGCGTACCACACCGGCTGCTCGAAATCGTACCGGCGGCTGACCTGGTCTGAAACGACCCCGCCCTCGATGAGGGTGCCCTGCTTGAGACGGTACCGGAACTGACCGGTCGCCACGTCAAAATCATACTGGACCTCCGAGCCCAAGTCAATATTGAACGACCGGAGAATAATTTCTATTTCTTGTTTAATATCAAAAAGATCGGGCGTTGTCTTCGAGTGATTCCAGAAGTCCGGCGCGCCGGGATAACTGACGGCTATCGCGAGCCGCATGCGCTCGTCCGGCAGCCGGTCCGCGCCGCCCGGCGCCAAAAAGACCCGGCCCGTCTCGTACAACCGGATCCGGCGCATGCCGCGGTCGAGATTCCAGCGGATGACGTCGAGGATCCCCGGCAGCAGGCTGGTTCGCAGGTAGCGGTGGTTCGAGTTGAGGGGATTGCGCAGCGGCATGGGGCTGCGCCGCACGTCCCCGTCCGGCCATCCGAAATCCGCGATCTCGCGTCCGTCCGTAAACGAGCTCGTGGCCACCTCGCAATAGCCGCGAGCCGCCAGGTGATCGCACAGGGATTCCGTAAACTGTTCGTAGGGTGGATGATGGGCAAATGTCGTGGTCCGGAACGTCCAGCCCTTGCCGATGCGGTCGTAGCCGTAGATGCGGGCCACCTCCTCGATGAGGTCGATTTCCTCCTGCACGTCGGGGCGGAACGCCGGGGCCTCGATCGCCAGGGCGTCTTCCGAGCGTTCCCGGGTCTCGAAGCCGAGCGCAGCCAGGTGGTCCGAGATCTCGGCGGTGGTGAGTTCGGCGCCGAGGATCCGCCGCGTCTGCGCGCGCCGGATGGTGATGATCCGCGGCCCGGCCGGTGCCGGGTACGCGTCCACGACGGGCCCCATTTCACCGCCGGCCAGTTCGAGAACCAGCTGCGCCGCCCGCGCCGCCGCGCGCAGGCAGCCGTCACGGTCCACACCGCGCTCGAAACGGTACGAAGCGTCGGTACTGATGGAAAGCCGCTTGCGGCCCCGCCGGACCACGCCGGGTTCGAAGCTGGCGCTCTCGATCAGGATGTCGACGGTGTCCGCGTGCACGGCCGACTCCTCACCGCCGATAACCCCGGCGATCGCGACCGGTCCGCGCGGATCGGCGATGACCAGCTCCTCGGGGGACAACTCGTGCTCCGCCCCGTCGAGGGCGAGAAGGCGCTCGCGTTCGCGGGCGCGGCGGACGATAATACGATGGTCTTTCACGCGGCGGAAATCAAAGGCATGCAGAGGCTGCCCCAATTCCAGCATTACGTAATTCATGATATCGACGATGTTGTTGACGCTGCCCTGCCCCACGCCCTCGAGCGCCGCCTGCAACCACATCGGTGACGGACCCACACCGACCCCGCGCACGAGTTGGCCGACGTA
The DNA here is from genome assembly GCA_046754105.1 of Candidatus Krumholzibacteriia bacterium. Lineage (GTDB taxonomy): Bacteria > Krumholzibacteriota > Krumholzibacteriia > WVZY01 > WVZY01 > JAZGDW01. The sequence goes on along the minus strand of JBHHVD010000077.1, from coordinate 2,461 downwards.
GCGCGCGCAGTCCTTCGCGTCTTCGATCTCGACTTCGAAAGTGCCGTCGTCGCCCCGGGAGGCCACCTCGACGCTCGGCACAACGAGAGGCGAGCGCTGGATGGCGGCCAGCTCCCTTGCCACCCCGACGTGGCACAACAGGTCCGGCCGGTTGGGGGTCACCTCGATTTCCAGCACTTCGTCGGGCGGCGGCAGCACGTCGCCGATCGGAGCGCCGGCGGCAAGGTCGGCGTCCAGCACCATGATCCCCGCTGCATCGTCCCCAAGTCCCAGCTCCCGCTCCGAGCAGATCATGCCTTGCGAGCTCACGCCGCGTATCTTGGCGGCCTTGATCCGTGTCCCGTCGGGCAGCCGGGCGCCGGGCAAGGCGACGAGAACCTTCTGGTCCTCGGCCACGTTGGGCGCCCCGCAGACGATTTCGCGCACCGGATCGTCCCCGACGTCCACCCGGCACACGCGCAGCTTGTCCGCGTTGGGATGGTCGGCCACCGACAACACGCGGCCGACGACCACGTTCGGGTCCGAGAATCCCGTCTGCAGAACACGCTCCACGTTCAACCCGGTCATGGTCAGCTCTTCGACCAGTGTCTTGGTGTCGTCCGGCACCTGGACGTACTTCCCCAGCCAGGACAGGCTGATCAGCATCGGGCCTCTCCCACGTTAGAACTGATAGAGAAATCGAAAATCATTGGCAAGGAACAGGCGGATATCGTCAATTCCATACTTGAGCATCGCCACGCGGTCGACCCCCAGCCCGAACGCAAAGCCCGAGTATTTTTCCGGATCGTACCCCACGGCACGAAACACGTTCGGATGTACCATGCCCGCACCCATAATCTCCAGCCAGCCCACCCGTCCGCACACCGCGCATCCTTTGCCCTTGCACGAAAAACACGACATGTCCACTTCGGCGCTGGGCTCGGTGAAGGGAAAGAAGTGCGGCCGGAAGCGCACGCGCGTCCTGGACCCGAACAGCTGCTGTATGAAGATCTCTACGTCTTTTTTCAGGTCGGCGAGCGAGACGTCCGTGTCGACATAGAGTCCCTCGACCTGGTGAAACTCGGCGGCGTGCGACGGGTCTATTGTCTCGTTCCTGTAGACCCGGCCCGGCGCGATGATCTTGAGTGGAGGTTTGTGCTCCTGCATGTAGCGCACCTGCACGGGGGATGTGTGGGTGCGGAGCAGGATGTCGTCGGTTATGTAGAATGTATCCTGCAGGTCACGCGACGGGTGATCCTCCGGGAAATTGAGCGCCTGGAAGTTATAGTACTCCAGCTCGACCTCGGGGCCCGACGCCAGGCTGTACCCCATCCCGAAGAAGATGTCCCGCATCTGGCGGAACACCTGGGAGAGTACGTGACGGTGGCCGTTGATACCGTCGTGTGCGGGCAGCGTGGGATCGTGCGGCGGCTGGTAGAAGCGGCTGGTCGTCTGGGCGGACTGCAGGGCGGCGAGCTTTTTCTCCAGCAGGCCTTCCGCGAGTTTCTGCAGTCGGTTGGCCACCAGGCCCAGCTCGCGGCGTTCCTCGGGTGCTACCTGCTTGATGTTTCGCAACAGCGAGGTGATGTGGCCCTTGCGGCCCAGGTACCGCACGCGGGTTTCTTCGAGAGCGTCGAGGGTGCTTGCCTTATTTATGTCTTTCTCGAGCGATTTTTCGAGGGATTCTGCGTCCATAGAACCGTCAGCCCGTCGTGTCGTTCGTGGACTTCGCAAGCTCGGCGAGCTGTTTGAACGCCGCTTCGTCGTTGACCGCAAGTTCAGCCAGCATCTTGCGGTTGACATCGACCTCCGCCTTGCGCAGACCACTGATGAAACGGTTGTAGGAAAGACCGTTCACACGGGCGGCGGCGTTTATGCGCGCGATCCACAACTTGCGAAAATCGCGCTTGCGCTGGCGCCGGTCCCGGTACGCAAAAGCCAGCGCCCGCTCTACCGTCTCCCTGGCCGTGCGGTACAGTTTACTGCGACCGCCGAAATAGCCCTTGGCCGCCTTGAGGTACTTCTTGCGCCGCTCCCGGCTCGCTACACTGTTCTTTGTACGCGGCATGATTCGATGCCTCCCTTATTCCTGTCTATTCTTGTCATCAGATCCATCTCCGGCCCCGGGGGCGGCCCGGAGATCGCAACCGCCGCTGCAGGCGGTGAAGCCCGTCGATCGGCCTAACCGAACAACAGGCGTCCGACCTGCCGGTGATCGGCGGCCGTGACCACGGAGGACTTGCGCAGGTTTCGTTTGCGCTTGCGCGTCTTCTTGGTGAGAATGTGGCTCTTGTTGGCGTGATTGCGGATGAATCGCCCGCCGGCGGTGACCCGGAACCGTTTTCTCGCGCCGCGATTCGACTTAAGTTTCGGCATTTTGTCCTTCCTTGGCTTCGTCCTCCGTGGCCCCTTCGGTCTTTGCGGCCTCTTCGGTCTTTGCGGCCTCTTCGGTCTTTGCGGCCTCTTCGGTCTTTGCGGCCTC
>JBHHVD010000076.1:0-15871 GCA_046754105.1 Candidatus Krumholzibacteriia bacterium | reverse complement strand
ACGTCATACCGGTGCCGCGGCAAGAGGCTCGATTACTTTCCGACCGACGCGGGGGTGGTCGGGTGCTGCCGTCCGCATTACGAGACGTTCGAGGGCTGGCGCCAAGAAACCGCGGCACGGGACAAAGACCGTCTTCCCGCCAGGGCGGCGGCATACGTGAGCTTCCTCGAGGAACTGATCGGCTGCCGCATCGAGCTGGTGTCCACAGGCCCGGAGCGCAGCGCGATGGTCCGGCGGGCCTAGGGCGGGCTCTTCCGGAAGCGCGCCCGTTCCGGATCGCGGCTGCGCGGGTCTTGTCGCATTTCGCCGATTGACAGGGCGTTTCCCGCGAGCCTATTCTGCAGCATTCCATGGGCGCTGCCGCCAGCGCCTCTTTCGGTGAGTCGCTAGCTCATCCGGTAGAGCACTTGCCTTTTAAGCAAGGGGTACCGGGTTCGAGTCCCGGGCGACTCACCATTTTTTTTGCGGTTGGCGCGTTCTCGGAGCCCCGGTGAACTACTCCGGCACGACGGCTGCGGCATCCGCCAGGAGCGGCGAAGCGCAGCGCGGAGACGCCGTTGGCGTCGGGCACTACGAACACGTGTAGAGACCGGACTCCGGGGGGGTGGGATCGACCACACACCGCTGGGTCTGCAAGTCACTGCTGATAGTGACGATCGAAGCCGCCGCCGCCAGCCCCGGCACAAACAGGGCTGCGACAATCGGGGACAATATCAGGCGGCGCATGCGTTCCTCCCTCAGGGCGATTGGCTTGGGCAAGGCGGAACACGCCTCGCGAGCATCTGAACCGCTTTCCCTGTTATTATAGCCCGAATCCCGCCCTGTGTGCTATATTCGGGGCGAATTACGAAAGCTGTTTCACCGGTCTTGCGAGGACCCGTCGCGTGGTAGCGGACAGCGGAATCCCTGAATTCACACATCTGCACGTTCACTCTTCTTATAGCCTGGGCATGGGACTGTCCACGCCGGTACAGATCTGCGCCCACGCCCGGCGCGCCGGCTACCAGGCCGTCGCCCTGACCGACACCAACGGCACCTACGGCTACATCGAGTTTCACCTGGCGGCGAGAGGCTACGGCTTGAAGCCCGTCTACGGGGCCGTCGTACACCATACGTCGTGCGTGGAGCCGGGGCGCGACCGCTTTCCCATGACGCTCATCGCCCTCGACCGGGGCGGCCTGGCGAACGTGGTGGCGCTGACCAGCTTCTCGGCGGCGGCGCACGAGAGCGGAGTGGCACTCTCACACGAGCAGCTACACGAGCACCGGAGCGGTGTCGTCGCATTCGCGGGGACGGCGCGCAGCGAGCTGTCGACGCTGGCCCATGCCGGGGGAGATGACCAGGCACGCACGGTCATCGGGACGCTGAGCGAGATCTTCGGGGACAACTTTTTTATCGAGATACAGGATCACGGGGAGAGCGAGGAAAAGATCCTCGCCCAAAAGCTGCTGCAGCTGGGCCGCGAGTGCGACGTGCGGACCCTCCTGACCCAGGAGGTTCGCTACGTCACAGACGAGATGCGAAACGTCTACAGCCTCGTGCGGGGGATCCAGAAGCCGCGCGAGGAGGACGATTTCTTCAAGCTCGGGCAGAGCCTGCCCGAACGCAGCCTGCGCCCGCCGGCGGAGATGGTGCGCCTGCACGGCATCTATCCCCACGCCTACGAGGCGGCGGCCGAGATCGCCGGGCGCATCGACGGCGACCTGCTCGACAGCCTGCCCCCGCCCGCCTCGCTCATAAGACCGCCGGTGGACGCCAAGCAGGAACTGCTCGTTCGCTGCACGGAGGGGTTCTCCGAGCGCTACCCCGACCTGACCCACTCGCAGAACCTTCAGTACCGGTCGATCATCAAGCGCGAGATCGACGGGATCGCCGCCGCCGGGCTCGTGCCCGATTTCCTCTTGTGGCACGACGTCTTCGGCCGCCTGCGGCGCTCGGGGATAACCCTCGGGCCCGCCTCCGGTCTGGCCGTGCAGTCGTTTTGTGCCTACGTGCTCGGCATAACGTCGTACGACCCCTACGAATACGACATTGGTTTCCAGCCCATGTTCGGCACGCAGCGCGGCGAGATAGAGATTCAGTTGCCCGCCGAATCCCGCGAGACCGCCATCCGGATCCTCGCGGAAGGGCTCGGGCCGGCGGCCCTCGTTCACGCACCGTCCATCGAGCGTGTCACACCCGCGCGCGCCGTGCGCATGGTGGCGAAAGTGCTGGACGTCGGAGAAGACGATAGCCAGGAAGTGCTCCAGATCGTCGCGCGCAACCCCGGGGTCCCGATCAAAAATCTGTGCGAGAACGACCGCCAGCTCGGAAGCGTCTACAAGCGCTCCATTCCCATACGCGACATGTTGACCCGGGCCTCGTTGCTCGAGCACCTGCCGTGCGGCATTATCCGCTCGCGGCGCAGCGTCGCACTTGCCGCCGTAGACCTCAAAGGAATACTGGCGCATACCGTCGACGAACGGACCGGGGACGTGTTCATACACGCCAGCCGGGACACGCTGCCCATCGGCTCGGTCTTTCGCATCGACTTCACGCCGCTCACCGCGCTTGGTGTCGTGCGCCGAGCCAGGAAGCGGCTGCGGATACCGGACCAGGCGGCGTACGCGAGAAAGCAGCTGCCCGGGAGTGACACGACCGTGTGGCGGGCGGTACGGGAAGGGGAAACACTCGGCATCTTTCTCTTCGAGGGGCAGGTCATTCAACAGCACCGCGAATCGGTAGATCTCGAGTCGATGGATGACCTGACCAACTTCCTAACACTGATGCGCGTGCGCGACGACCAGAAGATCGTCGCCGAGCGCCTGAAATCGTTTCAGGCCGGGGCGATCTTCTCCGATGCGGACCCGCGGGAGGTGTTTCGTATCTTGCGGCGCACGCGGGGATTTGTGCTCTACGACGAGCAGCTGCGCGACATTCTCTGCCACCTGGCGGGCAAGAGCCCCGAGCAGGCAGAGCGGATGCTCGACGAACTGCGCTCGGCCAACCCACGCATGCTGGCGAGCTTCCGCTCGGAGTTCATGAAGGGAACGGCCAACCGCGACGTGCCGATGGAGGTGGCCGACGGCTGGTTCGAGCGCTTTCTGCACTACGTCAACCAGACGATGCGCCGCGAACGGGTCTTTGCCGACGCGCTCCTCGTCTATGAGCTTTTCTTCCTGAAGGTGCGTCACCGGGGCGCGTTCTATGCGGCGCTCCTCAACACGCACGCGGAAAACCGGGACAAGCTCCAGGTGTATCTCGATTACCTGTCGCGACAGGACATGGTCCTGGGCCTGGACGTCAATCGCAGCTCCGTCGAGTTCACTACCGAGGACGGCCGCATCCGGACGGGGTTGTGTGCGGTGTCGGGACTCGATCGCGCCGCCACGGATTTCATCGTCCGCGTGCGGGGCAAGAAAGGGTTTACATCGATCGAGGATTTCGTCCACAAGCTCGGCCGCAAGGGCATCTCGCGGGCGGCGGTGCGCAACTTGATCCGCGCCGGGGCCTTCGATGGCTTCGGCGAGACCAAGGGCGAGCTGGACAAATCGCTGGTACGGCTCCTGCGCCCGGATCCTCGCAAGAAAAGAGCCGGTCACACGGGCCAACTCAAGCTGCCGTTCGACACCTAACCGGTTGCGTCATAGTTAGATGCACGTCCGCAGGAGGCGGGTTTTCATTTGACTTTCGCCGGTTTGGGTGGTACTTGTAATGCACTTCCCACGTTGGAACCTAGTACACGCGTCCCCATCGTCTAGTCTGGTCCAGGACACCGCCCTTTCACGGCGGCAACAGGGGTTCAAATCCCCTTGGGGACGCCAATCTTTTTTATCCGGTGACGACTGTCTGACGCGGCGTGCTTTCAAGGTCACTAGCTCGGGAGTTCATTCAGGAACGAAATCAGCGGGAGGACTTCCACGTTTTCAATCTTCTGCTTGCGAGGGCCCAGAAATACGACAATTCGTCTTTTCAGCCGCCGGGTCCGATCCGAGAGCGATTCAAAACCTCTGAGCGCCGTGCGGTCGATTCGGCGTCCCGCTTTGATCTCGATGGCCCAAAGCTCCCGATCGACTTCAAGGACGAAATCCACTTCGGAGCCATGGCGAGTGCGATAGTAATACAACGCAGCTCTCGGAAGAGTGTTGCCAAGTCTGCGATGCATTTCGTAAGCGACAAGATGCTCGAGCAGGAATCCCCGTTCATCATCAAGCGCTCTATCCAGGGGGCGGCGCAACAGTGCGTTCCTGACGCCGAGGTCAAACAAAAACAGCTTTGGGTGGGATACGAGGCTTGTACGGTCGGATCCGCTCCAAGCGGGAACCCGGAACACGACAAGCGTATCTTCCAACACCTCGACATATCGCCGTGCAGTCTCATAACTCAACGCAGCGTCGCGGCACAGGGAATTGAGATTGAGAATTTTTCCGGACGACGCGGCGACCAGTTCGAGCAAGCGCCCGTAGCCACCGATGTTGCGTACGAGAGCTTCTGCCTGTACTTCCTCACGTAAATAAGTATCCGCGTAGCTTCGTAGGTCAGCCTCACGGGTCGTTTGGTCGGGCTCGGAATAGACACCAGGAAGTGTGCCGTGGGCCAGGACCCGGTCTACGTCAAATTGCTGACGCAGCTCGCAAGCGAGTAGAGGGTGGAGGTAGTGGACGTGAATGCGACCCGGAAGCAGATTGGCCTGACCTCTTTTGAGTTTCCGGGCGCTCGAACCGGACAGAAGAAAACGGAAGCGCCTGGGGTGCTCGTCGAGAAAAACCTGGACCATATCCAGCAGAGCCGGAACGCGCTGCACTTCGTCGATGAATACAGTGCGCACATCGTTACCAGCCGCACGAAGTTCGTGCTCCAGTCTCTCCGGGTGGGTGGCATAGTCCCGGAACGCTGTGGGGCTGGCCAGGTTGACCGTCAGGTCCGGTTTGAGATTACCGAGCAGGGTGGATTTTCCGACCTGCCGGGGTCCCAGAACCAGCGTGCTGCGTTTACCCACTTTCAACTGATTGCCAAGGACACGTTCGAACATGTAGGTAAAATAGCCGTAATTATACCCGCTGTCCAGAGCTTTTTGGAGATGCGCTCTATGACCAATCGCAACGTACCGGTCCGCGTTACAGGCTATTGATCAAGGACTGTTGAACGGCACGCGCTACGAAACTACGGTGCCACCTCGTTGACACTGATTTTCACCCAGCCCGAAGCGTCGGCGTGGAGCGATATACCATCCAAGTGCTGGACCCGGCCCGTTGCACTGGCTGACAGATTGATCCTGAGCAATATTTGAGTAGAGCGCGTGCCAAACGAAACGGTTCCAGCGTCCGTCAGCGTGTCTGGCTGCGCTCCTTGCGTTGACATTCGGAATAGCTCCTGACCGAAAACAAGGGTATTGCAATCCCATGCGGCGACGGTCGAAGTCGCCGCTGAGCGGGCTGCGTATTGGCTCGATACCGGATTGGGCGTTCCATGAAGCACAGCACTCCATTCAATCGTGACGCGCAAGCTGTCGCCCTGGGGGTTGAACACGTCACCGTAGAAATGAGGGTACGGCAGCTCGGAGAATCCCGATGTCAAATATCCGGTTTTTCCCTGAAACACGGGGTCCGACGTAGCCGTCCAGGAGATGCGGATCGTTCGTATGTCGGGTAACGCGGCCCGGAAATTCACATCGGCAAACGCGCCGTCGAGTTCCGCGTGGACCTGTCCTACGTCTTTTGCAATAGAGAACCCGCCGCTCCAGCCCGAACCGCACGGGTTGGCCACGAATGGCGCTCCGTTGAATTCCGGACGGTCCTCAGGCTGGTCGAGAATACCGTAGTCACCCTTGGCATAGACGCCGTTAAAGCCGTCCGCGGTGCGCAGCTCGGTGTGGATCAGCGTGCGGACCGAATCGTACGCCGCCGTAACGCTCGATGTGTTACTGGCGGTGACCGTCAATTGGGACGCCGACAGCATCGGCTCCCAAATAACGGGGAGAACCGGGTCGACGACGTCGAGGGCGGAAATGTCGTATGTGCCGGGCGTGAGGCTGTCGAGGGTGGTCGACGACGTGACGTGGAATGAGTCGGCGGTGCCGACCACGTTGACATCCGCATCCAGGCCGGCGGGCATGCCCGACACCGTTACGGCGATCTTGCCAAGTGTGTTGCCGCCGGTCGCCCCTTGGCGATCGGCGGGCGCCGTCGCGTCATTGCCGCACGATAGAACGACCGCGACAGCTAGAACTCCGAGCACGCAAATGAGGAGACGGAGAATCGATGCGGGTTGGGGTGTGGAAGCGCTTATCATAGATGTCCCCCTCGGTTGGTGGAAAGCAGCGATTGTTGTTTCCGGCGCGCCAGAGCCCGCCGCCTGATACAGAGATTAACGGATCAAATCTCAACCGGGAATAGGAATTTCCGGGTCAGCGCCACGACTGCGGCTCTATCGGCAAAAGAATGACTGAGGTGAACCGCCCCGGTTTCTCCGGAGACCTGGTTACGTGACTCCAGCGACCATGGCTGGGGTCTCCTCCGGCTGATAAGACACTTCCTCATACTCCGCGGGCGGATGGCGCTTTTCGATATGCTCCGCTGACCCTCAAGAGAGGGAAGCTGGGATTAGATCGCAAAGGATGTTGACACGGTCAACACCCTCGTTCATGTTGACAATGTCAATACCGAGGGTTCTCTGAACGTCCTCGGCGGCACCAGGTTCCATGAATCGTTATCATACCACGGCAGTTTGGCGGTTGCGGTTGAAGTAGAAGTCAGGCCGTTTGCATCGATTGAATTTAGACGCGAGTTTCCCAATTAACAAGAAGCGAGGTTCTGATGGCAGGAGAAAGTGTGGAAGGCAGAAAGGGTTGGCTATTGGTCTACATCATCGGTTCGATCCCCGTCCTAATGTTCTATTCGGCGGGCCTTTCCGGATGGTTTTTCGAGTATCCCATTGTTCTTTTGCTCGCAATCCTCCTCTTACTTACAATTCCAGTATTGCTCATTCTACTGAAATCCGCCAAAGCACCGCAGTGGAATATCGCTATGTTGTGGAGTGCAGCGATCTTGTTGACTCTGCGTATAGTAAGTGGCCTTTTATTTCATGAAGAGGGCCAGCCTCCGGTGAGCCGTGAGAGACTGCTTGGCGCAATGCCGACGCTTCTAGGAATAGTCACTTTCTCGCTAGGATGGGCGATAATTTGGACGAAATATTTCAAACAATCGGTCCGAGTTAGAAACACTTTTGGCAAAAAACATTGAATGCTGAGTCACGATAAACCGAAGTCGAGCGTCATCGGCGTTGAGCCGCCGTCAATCTGGACGGTTTCAACGACCTCGCCGTACCCGCCGTGTTGAACGCCCGTTGGGTGCTCATCCGCTCTATCCAATGAACTGGAGCATGGTAGCGCTCGACGTGCCGATCGTCGACATGCGCCGAACCATCGGCGCGATCGAGGCGTCGTTTGGCGCGAAGTGACTTGTCCGGGCCCCACGCCCCTGGATGACGACGGCGGGCTGGATTTGCGGGGGGCGTTTCGCGAGCACGCTCACGGGCCCTGGTGGCGAACGCGCAACCCATCCAGGAGGGTTCGCGTGGTCTGCCGGATCAGCCCGTCAACGTCGTTGGCCTCGATCTGTCCGTCGACGAGCAACGACGCTAGACCGTGTACGGCGCTCCACATCACGTAGGCCTGGGTGAGCGGATCCCGGCGCTTGATCCCTCCGCTGTGCTGGTGCGCCTGCACCACGCCGACCAACAAGGCGAGCAAGGCGTCTCCCGCCTCGCGCAACTCCGGTACGTCGCGTCGAGCGAGCGCTTCTTTGCCGTACATCAATCGGTAATGCGCGGGATTCTCGAGAGCGAAGCGCACATACGCCTCGCCCATGCGCCGGAAGCGCTCGACGCTCGATCCGGGGGCCCCCGCGTCAATCGCCTGCAGGCGGTTCTTGAGGTGCTCGAAGCCGGCCGCGGCAACCGCAACGAGGAGCGCCGATTTGTCCGTAAAGTGCCGATAGGGCGCAGCCCGCGACACGCCGAGGCGCCCGCTTATCGCCCGCATCGTCACGCTCGAAACCCCTCCATCTGCAATCATGGCGGCGGCTTCGGCGAGCAGAGCCGCTCGAAGGTCGCCGTGATGATATCTGCCTGTTCGTCCGGCCATTCCCGTTTTATAGCAAAGAGATGTTGACATTGTCAACTCCCTTGCGTAGTATTGATGTTGACAATGTCAACACTCGGCCGGGTGGGTGCCGGACGGAGCCGCCCAACTAGCAGGAGGGGGAAAAGCATGGACGATACCACCGCAGATTCGTATAACGAGGTGCGACCAATCCCGGCGGCGTGGAGCGTATGGTCGTGGTGGGTACTAGCGGGCACCGTGGGGTGGGGCATCGGCGGACCCCTGGGCGTGGCGCTGGGCCACCCGGGGTACATCATCGAGAATGGGTTTATGTCCATCTCCCTGGGCGGGATCCTGACCGCCGTGCTGCAGTGGTTGGTGCTACGCCGGAGGGTGGCCCCGGCGCGCTGGTGGGTGCCGAGCAGCGTCATGGCAGCGGTCTTGTTTGGCGCCGTGGTTTTCGGCGGCCTCGCGGTCGATCCCGGCGGCACCTGGATTACCGACGTCGCCTGGATCGTTGGGGCGTGCCTGTTTCCGTCGGCGGCGGGGTTTCTGCAGTGGCGGCTCGCGTTGCGCAGGCACGTTCCGCGTGTCGCCGGCTGGTGGGTGCTGGCATGCCTGGTGGGATTCTTCGCGGGTGGCGTAGGTGGGTGGCCTGTGAGCGCGGCTTTCGGCCTGAACGGCAAGGAAGGAGGATTGGACGCGGTGGTCGTCTGGACTTTGTTCGGGGCGGTTTACGGTGCCGTTACCGGTGCAGTGCTGGTGAGGTTATTGCGTCGTCCACGGCCCCAGGGGTGACGCCGGACAGTGAATTGCAACAATGAAACGACTCCTCCCACTCGTCGTCTCTTTGCCTGGGGACAAGAGCGCTGCCCCGGCAGAGTGCCGAATCGCACCTGAAGTCCGCGGGGAATCGTGGCCGGTTTGGTCTACGCGTCGGCGTAAACCGCTTTCACAATGTAGCCGCCCGAGCGTTCGTCGTGCTGGAGTTTGATCAATCCTTGTCGCTGCGCTTCCTCCAGCAGCTGGCTGAACGCGCGGAAACCGTAGTAAGATTCGTTGAAGCCCGGTTTGCGTCGTTTGAGTGTCTGTTTGACCATCGATCCCCAAATTATTTCCTCTTCGCCACGTTCTTCGATCAGCATATCGACGGTTTCCACGATGAGATCGAGCCCGCGCTGGCGCCGCTCTTCTTCTTCCTTCGCCTTGGGCTTTTTCTTGGCCCGGCTCTTCGATGCCGGCACGCGTTTGCGGACGCGCCCGCGTCGTTCCGGCTTTCGCACGAGGTCGTCGTAGAAAATGAACTGGTCGCAGGTCGCAGTAAGCAGATCGGACGTCGAACCTTTGACGCCCACGCCGATCACAGTCTTGTTGTTCTCACGAAGCTTGCTCACCAGCGGAGAGAAATCCGAATCACCCGAGAGGATGACGAACGTGTCGACGTGGGGCTTCGTATAACAGAGGTCGAGCGCATCGACAACCATCCGGATATCGGCGGAGTTCTTGCCGGACAACCGGACATGCGGGACTTCGATCAACTCGAACGCGGCCTCGTGCATCGGCCGTTTGAACTCCTTGTACTGCTCCCAGTCACAGTACGCCTTCTTGACGACGATCGTGCCTTTGAGCAGCAAGCGCTCTACGACCTTGCCGATATCGAAGTCGGCATAGTTGGACTCGCGTGTGCCGATCGCAATGTTCTCAAAATCACAGAAAACCGCCAGGTTGGCGGTCGGAGATTGTTCTGTCACGTTAGTTGCTCCAGTGGGTTTGCCAACGGCTCGTTCGGATCGCGCTCGTGCCTGAGCATCCTCATTCTCGGGCCGTCATTATACCAGCGATGCCCTTTCGGGGGAACCTGTTGTCGCCTGAACATCCAAGGGCCGGAGAGTCTCTGCAAGGACCTCGTAACTAGTTAGTATACTGAGAGATAGACTCGGCGGGTGTGCCGGAGAGGGTCTTCGCCGACTTGCGAAATATCATGAGTTCGCACAGTGTCATCAGCGCAAAGTAGATCACGCCCCAGGCCATGAGGGTCTGCGGCGTATCCACGAAGAGGCCGCCTTGTCCGGAAGGCCTGGCGGACTTGACCTCGGGCGGAAAGGGAAACGACATGGAGTTCCCCGGGCACCTGAAACAGGCCGGGCGCCGGGATGCGGATATCATACTGGTACCCTCCAACGACTGGCGTGAGATCGATCCCTGGCATAGCCATATGGCTCGTCTGCGAGCGGTCGAACAGGGCTTCAACATGGTGCGCCACGTCAGCAACGGCCTGTCACTGGCCACCAACTACCAGGGACGGGTCCTGGCCAGCATGGGCCACTTTACGACCAACCAGCGTGAAATGGTGGCGTATGTGCCAACACGCGGCGTGCGGACGATCTACTCGCGGGTTGGCGACCTCTTTGCATGGCTTTGCAGTGCCGGGCTGGTCGCAGCGGTCGGGCTGTCCAGGCGGCACTCGAGATCGTAACTGTCCCCGCAACCCGACACGGCCCAAGAAAAGGGGAGCGCATAATGGCGAGGCGTGAGATACTACGGACAGGCGAGGGTGGAAAGAGCCGCAAGACAAAGTGGCCCGAAACTTGCGCCACTCACGGGTGTCGAGAAGGGAATGACAGCGAATTGATTTCTTCCACACAATCGAACGGTGGCCGGCGATCGTGGCGCAACGTCGTCGCCAAGTACGAGGCGCCGAGCCTGGCTCGCAGTCTGGGGCAAATCGCGAATACGATCATCCCGTACTTTGCGTTACTGTACGTGATGTACCTCGCCCTCGACGTTTCCTATTGGGTAACGTTGGGGCTCGCTATCCCCGCCGCTGGATTTCTGACCAGGAGCTTTATTATTGTGCACGATTGTGGCCACGGCTCGTTCTTCAAATCGATGAAGGCGAACCGCCTCCTGGGATTCTGCACCGCATTGTTGACCTTCCTTCCCTCGTATTACTGGAGCCATGAACACGCCAAGCATCATGCCCATGCCGGGGACCTGGACCGCCGGGGCGGTGGCGACATATGGACCTTAACCGTGCAGGAGTACGTGGCGCTGTCGCGCCGCAAACAGATCTGGTACCGGATCTATCGGAACCCTTTCTTTCTTTTCGGGCTGGCACCGCTATACGTCTTCTTTATCAACTACCGCTACTGGCGCCCGGGCGACAGCCCGCGTGCACGCTGGAGTACGGTGCGAACCAACCTGGCGCTGGTGGGTATTGTGGTTGCGGCGAGCTTGATCATTGGTATCAAGGCATACCTCATGATTCAACTACCCATCATGATTGTCGCGGGCTCGGCTGGCGTTTGGCTGTTCTACGTGCAGCACCAGTTTGAAAACACGTATTGGGCGCGTCACGGCGAGTGGGACTACGTTCGACACGCACTCGAAGGATCGTCTTTCTACAAACTGCCGCGCGTCCTCCAATGGTTCAGTGGCAACATCGGCTTCCACCACGTTCACCATCTGAGCCCTCGAATTCCGAACTACAACCTGCAGAAGTGCCACGAATCCCATCCGATGTTCCAGGCGGCGAAACACATCACCGTGTGGTCGAGTCTGAAGTCCCTTGGCTACCGCCTTTGGGATGAGGAACGCAAGAAGTTGGTGGGATTCAGCTACGTTTCCGTCTATCTCGCCAGGCAGGCGACGCTCTCCCGCCGGTAGACAGCCACCGCGGTCGCGAAACGACACTGTAGCGCTGCCGGCGAATGGCACAAACAGAGTATTGATGGCGACGTCGGATGGCGCTTCGACACGGAGTTACGACCGCGGTGTGTGCAAATGCTTGCCAAGGAGTTGCGCCATGTCCCGGAGGGAACACGCAGCGACCAACGTTACCTCGAAGAGGAGATGGGTGACCGCCCAGGTCACCAGGTGGGCGCCCGCGGCGCCGCCGTACACCGTGGGATTGCTGTACGCCGCCGCGCCGGCAAGCCGAAGAAGTAGATGTTCATGGCGAGGATGCCGAGAACGGCGAAGCCGCGCAAGACGTCCAGCGAATCGTGGCGCTCGAGGGAGGTGATGGGCTCGAGGGGAGGGCCGGGAGGCGTCGCGTCGGTCCGGGCGGAATGGTCGTCGCCGGGCGGGGTTTCTTCCGCTCGGGGGTCCGCGGGGCCGGGTGCCGGTGGTCCGGGTCGTCCGTTCCGGGGTTCCTCGCTCATTCTCGTTACCAGGTCCTCCCAAGCGGCCGTTTCCCGGTCACACTACCGCAGGTAGAGGATGCGGTCAAACACGATAATACCGTGGGCCGTACAGATCGCCACGGGCCCGTCGGACCCCACCCCGGCACGCGTCTTTTCCCGGGAAGGAAAACGATATGCCAGCCCCCAGCGCGGAACCAAGGAGCGAACGTATGTCAAAAGTTACAACCTGATGTACGCCGGTCACCGCGCAGAAACCATCGGGTCGTTCGAGGTGCTTGTCGAGAGATCCCCCGACGAAACGGAAGCGTATTAGGCACCGGCGCACCAATATCGATGTTGACCGTCACGGACCACCCCCGTCCGTCGTCCGCACGATCGTGCCCAGTTCGCCGACCGCGGTCCCCGTGTTCGCATCGGTGAACGATACGGCCAGAAGGTTGTTTCCCTGGGGGCGCGGATTTTGCCAAAACCACCCGGACGGTCCGGATGGCCCGTTGGTTGGTGCCACCGGGCTGGAATCGCCGCCGCACGAGGCCATCACCACGCCAAGAAGCAGGCCGATTACGACATGGGCGAGCACACGCGAACAGTGTGAGAAGGACGTCCATTCGTGACGATTACTATTGCTCATGAGTCCCTCTCCTTCCGCAGGCCCGTCGGGAGGATCGTACCACCCGTGGGTGCTTCGATATAGTTGATGTTTGTCATGTGTTTACCGGACCGTATCTATTCTATGATTTCTGTGGGAATGGGATTGTGCCGTCTCGCATCCCGGCGGGAATCGGTCGGCCGCTGCCGCGGGGAACAGCGACATTGATGGCCATGGCAAGGGATTCGGGACCGCCCATTCCGTCATCGAGACTGAGGGCGCCAGGGTCAGCGTATCGGGGGAGGATGCGTGGGCAGGGCCTCGCCGGGGAGGAGCCGCTGGCACGCGCGGGCCACCACACATATGCACGCCCGCCTGACGTACGACCTGCGCGAGGCCCCTCAGCTGCTGGCCAAGGTGGAGCGTCCTCGGGGTCGGTGCCGGCCCGCCAGGAGCGGGGCCTACCGGTAGCGGTCTTTGAGCATGCCCCAGCTCGAGCGCTCCACCGGTACGCCCGGGCCAGTCACCGTCACCGCCCAGTTGTCGAGACGGCCTGTTCGCGGGGCGTTCTTGCGATTTGTGCGGGCGTACCCCAATTCGACCGTGCCCCCGGACGCCGAAAAATCGGGGTGGGAGGATGGATCGGTGTCGGACGTCGCCGTCATCACGACTTCGGTGAATTCCGCCTCCATCAGCCCGTGTCTGGAAACGGAAGTCCAACCCTCCAATACACCGGTGGTCGACCCCTGAGCGATGTAGAACCTCCCGCCCTGACGGAGCGCCGGAGCCCAACCCTGCCCCAGGCCGGCGCAGCCGTCGAGCGACGAGCATCGCTGGTCCTCGGCGTAATCGATGACGGCGATGCCGCCGAGCGCCGAGGGGTCGGCGACGGCACCCGCGCGCAGCTCGACGATGACCACGCGCGACTCGCCCGGGTTGGCCCGAAAGGTCGTCACCGTACGGTGCGAACCCGGGTTGCCGCCGCCGGCCGACCGGGCAGCGGACGCGCCCGGATGATTGAAAGTAAGAACCGTCGCCGCCCAATCCGCGTCGGCGAAAGTGGAGTCGAAGAACGCAACCGCGGGCGTCGCTCCGGGAGCCCGGGGCTGATCCGGGGCGGCAAGCGCCAGCACGGCGAAGAACGCGAAGACTCGTGGCAGCGTCGGCACCTCCTTGCTCCGCCCGGGAAACCCAATCACAAAGGTCTTGGAACGGAGAGCCGGTAGATCCAGCGGTCGGTCCCGAGCGGGAAGGGTTCGAACTCGTACCGGCCCTTTGTATCCGCCAGAAGTTCTTCAAACGGATGGCCGAGCGAGACGACAAAGAGGTCTTCGCCGTTTGCGCGCGCCCGCTCGAGGAGCGCGGAGAAATCCTGCGGCGACAGCCCCCAGCCGTCGAAGCCCCACGAGTTGACGAGCCGCAGCCTCATGTCGGGACGGGCACCCTCGTAGACCTGATAGTACCGCAGCGGATAGAACGTCCGCGAGTCGGAATCGACGAGGATCGCTCCCCGGGGAAGCCTCTCGAACACGCGGGCGGCGAAGGTGGTGATGTCGCGGTACGTGCCCTTGTTGGGGTTGGCGATGAACTCAGCGCAGTCGTGGGTGTTGAACGTGTAGTCGTTGTTGTAGCGGGCGTGCCAGAACCCAGGTGACCGGCCCCACTCGCTCAGCCGCCCGTAGAGATAGATGGGCGTGGCGAAGGAGACGGTAAAGACCGCGGCCAGGGTGAAAAGGCGGCGCGACCGGCCTTGGGCCCAGCGGACGGCCCACCGCACGGGAAGGATGCCGGCGAACGCGAGAATGAGAAAGCTCGGCAGAAGGAATGCGAACTTGTCCCACGTGTTGTAGGTCATGAAGAACCAGGTGTTGACCCCGAACACCGCGATCAGGGCAAAAAGGGACGGGGAGCCGCGCCACGAGCGCGCGAGCATGACGGCTCCGACCCCGATCGCGACGAGATAGGCGCCCGGGAACTGGAGCGCGGCCAGGTAGGCGGCTTCGCCGAGGCCGGGCAGCACCTGGCCCTTGAGCATTATGCCGTGAAAGGGCCCGCCGGTTGCCTGCCACACCGTATTCCGGAGACCGTACGTCGACGCGTCCCGCGCCAGCAGGACGAGAAAGGGGATTGCGCCCAGCGCCAGGGCCGCGGCGCAGCGCGCGCCCGTGCGAACGAGCCAGCGCGCGCGCCCGTGGCGAACGTGCGCACTCAGCGCTGCCAGGTAGACGAGAGCGCCGGCGGCGAGGATCCCCATCTGCACGTGGTTGAAGAGGGCGAGGCCGGATACGAAGAACAACGCCCACAACTTGCGTTCCGTGTGGCGCCGCTGCAGGCTGGCCAGCAGTCCCAGCGCCAGAACGGTGAAGAGCGCGTTGACGGCGTAGGACTCGACGATGGTGCTGTGCCACCACATCGAATGCGACACCATCGCGAGGCTGGCTGTGAGGGCCGCAGCGTCCGCGCTCGCCGTCATTCGGTAGAGGACGCCGTAGAGCAGGACGATGGTGAGCGCGCCGGCCAGGGCCGAGGCGAGATTCGCTTCGAAAGCGGCGCTGCCCAGCGGCAGGCGCGCGACCAGCCATCCCAGGACTACGGTGAAATTGTGCGAGTTGACGTGCGTGCTGAGCGCGAAGTCGTGGATCGCCTCCATCAGCATCGCCGAGTCACCGAGGCCGATGGTGCGTGAGCACGTGGCCAGGTAGAACACAAACGGGAACGGCACGAACGCCCACGCACTGAGCCCGCGCGAGGGTCGCGACGCAGGGACGACGTGAGGCTGCCTACCGTCGAGACAACCATCACGCCGTCCGCCCGCATCGTTTCGTGAGCGATCCAGTGGTGCGTCTTTCTCAGTGGGGGTGTTTTCGCTCAACGTATACCCGTTCCGGTACCCGTGCCCGTTCCGGTACCCGTACCCGTTCCGGTACCCGTACCCGTTCCGGTACCCGTACCCGTTCCGGTTCCCGTACCCGTTCCGGTTCCCGTACCCGTTCCGGTTCCCGTACCCGTTCCGGTTCCCGTGCCGGTTCCGGTACCCGTACCCGTTCCGGTACCCGT
>JBHHVD010000075.1:0-15978 GCA_046754105.1 Candidatus Krumholzibacteriia bacterium | reverse complement strand
CCTGGGGAAGGAGCCCGAGGCGCTGGCGATTCACGCGGGGCTCGAGTGTGGTATCATCGGGGAGAAATTCCCGGGTATGGACATGATTTCATTCGGCCCGAACATCGAGCATCCCCACTCGCCGGATGAAAGAATACACATCCCGTCGGTTGCGAGATTCTGGTCGCTGCTCACTGCCCTACTCGGGGCGCTCACCAAGGAATGACGATTCCCGTCGCTGGAGAACAGGAGATGATATGAGGAAGCTGCTGGTACTGGGCCTGGTGTTTGCGTGTTCGTGTACGGAGGAATCCATTGTGATCGAATCCCAGACGCCACCGCTGCCGACTCAGTTCGTGGTCGCCCACACCGAGTCGGTGTGGGTCCAGGACAAAACGATTATTGCCTCCCTTGCGGCCAGTCGCCAGGCGAAGGACGTCGTGCTCGTCGCCACCTCGCCGGTGCGCGACTCGTTCCCGCTACTTCCGTACTGGAAGGACGCGAACTTCGACTATTTCCAGAACAATGACCGCAACAACGCCGCCACGGTCGAACTCCGATTTCGCCACTCCGTGACCGGTGCACCGGATACGATCCAGGCCACGGTGAAGCGCTAGGGCAGCAGTGCTCCCATGGTTCCCCGTGGCGGTTCCGGGGCGCCCGTCCGCGTCCGCCGGGCGATGATCCCCTCCGTGCCGGGAACCAATACCGCCGGCCGGTTGTATATAACTCCGGTATGCGAAACATAAACTACATAGTAATAGGCGCTGCGTTCCTGCTCTGCCTCTCTTCGTCCGCCCGCGCCCAGGGTGTCCTGATCGATGATACGCAACCGCGGGTTCGGGAATACCGCAATCCGATCTCCGTCAAGGATCACCACGTCAAGGTGACGATCGAAAGCCAGGTCAGCGTTACGACGGTAAAGCAGGTCTTTGGCAACTCGAGCCGCCGCGA
Organism: Candidatus Krumholzibacteriia bacterium; assembly: GCA_046754105.1. Taxonomy (GTDB): domain Bacteria; phylum Krumholzibacteriota; class Krumholzibacteriia; order WVZY01; family WVZY01; genus JAZGDW01. The sequence goes on along the minus strand of JBHHVD010000075.1, from coordinate 15,045 downwards.
TCTGGAAGCGACGTACCTGTTTCCGCTGCCCAGGGGAGCGTCGATCACCGATTTCGCGATGTGGATGAACGGCGAGAAGGTAGCCGCCGAACTGGTCGAGGCGAGGCGCGCGCGCAAGATCTACGAGGACATCGTTCGACGCTTAAAGGATCCCGGTCTGCTCGAGTACCTGGAACAAGATCTGTTCAGGGCGCGCGTGTACCCGGTGCCGGCCGGCGGCGACGTCAGGGTCGAGATCGTCTACCACGAATTGCTGTCCAACGACGGCGGGCTCGTCTCGTACCGTTACCCGCTACACTCGCACGTGGGCGACAAGCCGGCCAGGGCGGAATTCTCGATCGATGTCGATATCGAAGCGGACACACCGATCAAGAACCTCTACAGCCCTACGTACGACGTCGAACGCAGGATCGACGGAACCACCGCCAATTGCAGCTACGAGGGAACGGCTCGCCGCCGCGCACCGGATTTCGTCGTGTACTACACTGTGTCGGCCGAGGATGTGGGCTTGAACCTCGTCACCCATCGCCGGCGGGGCGACGAGGGGTATTTCATGGCGCTGCTGTCGCCGGGCCGGCTGGCGCAGCATCGGACGCCGATCGCTCGGGACGTGATATTTGTCATCGACCGGTCCGGTTCCATGCGCGGCGAGAAGATCGAGCAGGCGAAGGAAGCGCTCGGCTACTGCCTGCACAACCTGGGTGAAGACGATCGTTTCGGCATTATCACCTTCGCCTCCGCCGTGACCCGGTTCGAAGACCGGCTGACCCCGGCGGACCGCCCCGGCATCCGGGACGCCATGCAATTCGTGGACGAGGTCAGGGCGCGGGGGGGCACCGACATTAACGCCGCCCTGGAAAGTGCCCTCGACGTGCCGAGTTCCGGTCGCCTGCGACAGCTGATCTTCCTTACGGACGGTCAGCCGACGGTCGGCGAGACCGAGGTGCCCGACATCCTCGACAACGTCCGCGGGGGCAACCGCGGCGGTGCGCGTCTCTTCGTATTCGGGGTCGGGTACGACGTCAACACCCGGCTCCTCGACAAGCTGGCCGGCGGGAACCATGGTACGGTGTCCTACGTCAAACCCGAGGAGAGCATCGAAGTCGCGGTGGCGAGCTTTTATGCGAAGGTCAGCCAACCGGTCCTGTCGGACATTTCGCTCTCCTTCGGAAAGATCAGGGTCTCGGACGTCTTTCCCAGGGAACTTCCTGACCTCTTCAACGGCAGCCAGCTCGTAGTGTTCGGGCGCTACAAGGGCCGTGGCTCGTCGCTGCTCGAGTTGACCGGCGAAGTGGATGGCGAGGAGAAGAAGTTTACGTTCGAGGCGGCGTTCGAAAAGAGGGAACGCCGCAACGAGTTCATTCCCCGTATCTGGGCGACGCGCAAGGTTGCCTACCTGATGGAAGAAATCCGCGAGAACGGGCACGACCAGGAACTCGTGGACGAGGTGATCGAGCTGGCCACCGAGCACGGGATCGTAACTCCCTACACGTCTTTCCTCATCCTCGAGGAGGAACGCGCGGGACGGCTGTCGCGCTCCCGAGTGCAGTCCGTTTTTGACGCGCCGGAGTCGGTCGCGCGCGGTGCCCGCGCCGCCTTTGAATCCACGACGGGCAGGGCGTCGGTGGGAATGAGCCAGGACCTCGTGGCGGAAAAGAAAAAAAGCGTCGTGGATGACAGGGACAACAGCGCGGTCCGTTTCATCGCCGGCAAGACGTTTTACCAGCAGGGCGGCGTGTGGCTGGACGCCGAATACGAGGATGGCATGAAGACGGTCGCCGTAAAATTCCTCACCGACGATTACTTCAAGCTAATCGAGAAACACCCAGAACTCGCCAGGTACCTCTCGCTGGGCAGCGACGTGACGTGCGTCCTCGGCGGCGTCGCCTACGTTGTTACCGGCTAGATGCACGGCCCGCGAATCGAGCCGCGCGCCGCCGAAAACCCGCGCGAGGCCTCCCGGCACACGCTCCCTCACTCGCCCATGGTTACGTCCCCGGCCTTTTCGGTTTCTCCGAGTTCGATTCCGTAGGTGTCACTGATGTCGAGGGGTGGCATGGGCCCGTCGAACGGCTTGGCGTCCCTCACGTACCAGTCGTACCACTGCAGCGTACGGTGCAGGACGTCGATCTTGCCGGGTTGGCGCGCGTTACCGTGACCCTCGCCCGGGTAGCGCACGAGGCGCACGGCGGGGTGGCCGTTCACTTTGAGCCGGCGATAATACTCGAGACTCTGCGACGGGTGAACGCGCGGGTCCGCCTCGCCGCCGTATATCAGGACCGCGCTCCGGCTCTGGCGCGCGTAGTAGACAGGGCTTCGTTCGAGACTGAGTTGCCACATCTCCTCGAGCGGTTTGCCCGAGTGGACGAACAGCTCCTCGTACGGGATATCCGTCGTGCTCCGCTTGCTCACCAGGTTGCTGATACCGACGAACATGCACACGGCACGCACGTACTTCGTGTAATACGAAGAGAACCACGCCGCGGCGTAGCCGCCGTAGGAGCCGCCGCCAAGACCGACGCGGTCGCGGTCGGCGATGCCCGTCTTCACCAGATGATCGATCCCGTCGGCGATGTCATCGAACTCCTTGCCCGCCGCGTCGCCGAGGTGATCCGATGTAAAGTCCACGCCGTATCCGGTGCTGGAACGATAATTGGGCAGGAAGACGGCGTAGCCCTTCCCGGCCAGTACCTGGGTGGGACTCGAATAGCGCACGTTCCATCCGTTCGTGTAGTGCGATTCGGGACCGCCGTGGACGATCACCACCAGCGGATAGCGGCTGCCCTCGCGGTAGCCCACCGGGTAGTAGAGCAGCCCCTCGATCTCGAGGCCGTCGCGGGCCTTGTAACGGATGACCTCCTGGCGCCCGAGGTCGCGCTCGGCGATCCACGGGTTGAGATGGGTCAGCCTTTCCAGTTGCCGGCCCGGCGTCCAGTGATAGACGTCACTCGGCACGTCGGTAGCAGAGCCGACCATCGCGAATTTCTTGAAGTCCCGGGTATAGCTCGGAGCGCCGAATATGACACCCGATTTCTTCGAATGAAGGATCGTCTTGTGCTCTCCGCCTTTCGCCTTTACCAGGTTGAGCGTGTTCCACATTCCCTCACCCGCGCGGTAGAGGATCGTGTCCTTGTCCTTCCAGCCGACCCAGTTGATGTGGCCCCGGAAGTCCTTCCGTGTCAGGTCCAGGGCCTCGCCGCCGGCGACGGGGATGACGTAGGCGTGGCTCACGTTGTGATCACGCTGGTTCCGGCCCGCCACGTATGCCAGGCGCGTGCCGTCGGGGCTGAAGGCGAACCTGCCGATCTTGCCCGGATTGTCTGTCAGCCGCCTTGCTTCGCCGCTGGCCGGGTTTATGATATAGACCTTCTGGAAGGCGTAGCGGTAGTCGATCAGGTTTTTCTCGCTCGCGCCCGCGGCGATCGCCGTGCCGTCGGGGCTGTAGTCAAAAGTCCAGATGGTAATGCCGCGTGTGACCCGTTCGGGGTCGGACGCCTTTCCGCTCGGGTCCACGGCCACGGTGTAGAGGTTGCGATGCTTGAGGTTCTCTTCGAAATAGGTAAAGCCGTAGCCCTTTTTCTTCAGGGCCTTTTCGCGCGCCGTGGGGGGCTCGACCGCGACGTAGGCCAGGCGGTCCCCGTCGGGGTGCCAGCGGAAGGAGAGCACGCTGGTCGGAGCGTTCGTTACCTCGAAGGCCTCGCCGCCGTCCGCCGGGATCATCCACACCTGCGTCTTCGCCTTCTCCCCCCGCTTCATGCGGAACGCGATATACGCGCCGTCCGGGCGCCACCGCAGGGAACTGACGCCCACCTTGCCGGTGACGAACGGCCGGCTGTCGCCGCCGCGCGAGGAGACGACGTGGAGCTCCCGGTAATCACTCCCCGCTTTGTCCCCGGCCGCACGCGTCCGGCGCACCGTATAGGCGATCCAGCGGCCGTTGGGGCTGATCTGCGCCTCGGTCGCCCGCCGAGTCTTGAGGACGTCATCGGTGGTCATGACAGCGGCCGTGCCGGTTCGCGACGTTAGCGGTGCCAGGAGCACGATTACGGCGGCAGCCGTCCAGCGCCGCAACGTGCGAGCTACGAGTTCTGATCTCATGTGGACACTCCTTGGGGGTTAGTTTTTCGCAGGCGGTGGTCCTAGATAATGCCACGACGCCGCCGCCGCCTTCAATCGGAATCTTGCCGTGGCACGGGCCTGCAGCGGGTGCGCTAGCGGTTGACAGGGGCCGGTAATAGTCGCTAGAATCGCCTGAGTTTAATGAGAATGCGCCGAGTCGAACCGTAGCGCCGGCAGCGAGATAAATCACATGGCGAATCGGCGTCTCTCGATCCATGGGAGGAAGGTACAAAGTATGTCTGCGTACGTAGAAGACTTCATGGGCGAAGTCAAGGCGAAGAATCCCGGAGAGCAGGAATTCCATCAAGCCGTTCAGGAAGTCGTGGATTCGTTGGAGGCCGTTCTCGACCGTCATCCCGAGTATCGCCAGGCCAGGGTACTCGAGCGCATGGTGGAGCCGGAGCGGGTCGTCATGTTTCGCGTGCCGTGGGCGGACGACAATGGAGAGATCCGGGTCAACCGCGGTTATCGTATCGAGATGAACAGCGCGATAGGTCCCTACAAGGGCGGGCTGCGTTTTCACGCGTCGGTGAACCTGAGCATCCTGAAATTCCTGGCGTTCGAGCAGGTGTTCAAGAACAGCCTGACCACGCTGCCGATGGGCGGCGGCAAGGGCGGGTCGGATTTCGATCCCAAGGGCAAGAGCGACGGGGAAGTGATGCGTTTCTGCCAGAGTTTCATGACCGAGCTCTGCCGGCACATCGGTCCCAACAGCGACGTACCCGCCGGTGACATCGGCGTGGGGGGGCGAGAGATCGGTTTTCTGTTCGGACAGTACAAACGAGTTCGCAACGAATTCACGGGAGTGCTGACCGGAAAGGGCCTCAACTGGGGGGGCTCGTTGATACGTCCCGAGGCGACCGGGTATGGCGCCGTCTACTTTGCCGCCGAAATGCTCGCGACGCGCGACGACAACCTCGAAGGCAAGGCGTGCCTGGTATCCGGTTCCGGCAATGTCGCGCAGTTCACCGTGGAGAAACTGCTCGACCTGAGGGCCAAGCCGACGACGCTTTCGGATTCGTCCGGGTACATTCACGACCCCGAAGGAATTGACAGGAAGAAACTCGAGTTCGTGATGGATCTCAAGAACAATCGCAGGGGCCGGATCAAGGAATACGCCGAGGAGTTCAAGAGCGCGACCTACGTGCCCCTCGACGCTTCCCTCAATTATAACCCCCTGTGGGATCACAAGGCCGACTGCGCGTTTCCCTGCGCGACGCAGAACGAGATCAATGAAAAGGACGCCCGCAATCTGCTAAAGAACGGCGTCTTTGTCGTCTCCGAGGGGGCCAACATGCCCTGCACGGCTGATGCGGTCAATCTCTACCTGGACAAGGGTATCCTCTTTGGGCCGGCCAAGGCCGCCAACGCCGGTGGTGTCGCCGTGTCTGGGCTTGAGATGGCCCAGAACAGCATGCGTATCAGCTGGTCCAGGGAAGAAGTTGACGAGAAGCTCAGACACATCATGAAAGAGATTCATTCGGCATGTGTCGAGGCGGCCGAGCGCTTTGGCACCGCGGGCAACTACGTGAACGGAGCGAACATCGCCGGGTTCATCAAGGTGGCCGACGCCATGATGGACCAGGGCGTCGTCTAACCGCCCCCGCGAGCGGGCAGCAGCCAGTCCCAAGGCCCGATGCGGGTGGCAGCGAACGGGCGCCCGCCCCCGCGCAGCCTTCGAGCACGGGTGGGCTGTTCGCTGACAGGACCCGCTTCGGGCGGCACAGGCGCGGGTGATGGTGGGACGGGGGGCTCAGGCGAGTTCCGCAGGCGCGCGGCGAATGGCTTGTTTCGAAGAGAGAGTAGCGCGCCGAGGACTGTCTGGGCCGGAGCCGCCCCGTCCCACCAAGCCAACCAGGGCACGCGAGCGGGGTGGATCCGATGAGAGAATTCGACCTCACCGATTTCGAGCACGGGTACGGCAACCCGTACCAGCAATTCCAGGACCTCGTCCGCGACAAAATCCACAACATACTTCTCGTCTCCAGCATGTACGACTCGTTTATCCTCTCCGAGGACGGACGGCTCTACGAGTCTCTGCTCAACGAATACATGGGGTTGAACCTCACGGACGCGCCGGGCATAACGCGCGTGTCCAGCGGGCACAAGGCGATCGCCAAGGCGCTGGAGGAGAAACGGTTCAACCTGATCATCACGGCCTTGCACATGGAAGACATGCACGCGCTCGATTTCGCCGAAGCGGTGAGGAAGGCCGGCATAGACATACCCATCGTGCTCCTGACGTACGACAGTCAGGCGTTGAACGATTTGATGACGCAATACGACCTGTCACTCTTCGACAAGGTGTTCGTGTGGCAGGGCGATTTCCGCATTTTTCTCGCCATCATCAAGTGCATCGAGGACCGGCTCAACGTCGAGCACGACACCGAGCTGGTCGGCGTGCAGTCGGTCATCCTCATCGAAGACAACGTGCGGTTTTACTCTTCGTACCTTCCGATCATATACACGGAATTGATGAGGCACTCGCAGAGCCTGATTTCGGAGGGCGTCAACACGGCGCACAAACTGCTGCGCATGAGGGCGCGCCCGAAGATTCTGCATTGCGAGACCTACGAGGAGGCGTGGGAGTACTACGAGAAGTACCACGATTACATTCTGGGCGTGATATCGGATATGCAGTTTCCCCGTCACGGCAAGATGGACAAGCAGGCGGGCGTCGACCTGGCACGAGCCATACAAGTGTCACACTCCGACGTTCCCATCCTCCTGCAATCACGTGATCCGGACAACAGAAAGGTGGCCGACGAGCTGGGCGTGTCGTTTCTCCTCAAGGACTCGCCGACGCTCTTGAAGGACCTGCGCCGGTTCATGAAACAGAACTTCAGCTTCGGCGACTTCGTGTTCTGTCTGCCGGACGGCAGCGAGGTGGGGCGCGCATCCGACTTGAGAAGCCTGGAAAAGCTGCTCCACATCGTGCCGGATGAGAGCATTCGCTACCACGGCGAGCACAACCATTTCTCCAACTGGCTCAAGGCGCGGACCGAGTTCCTCTACGCGTACAAGCTGCGCCCGCGCAAGGTGTCGGATTACCCCTCGATCCACGACCTTCGGGAATACCTGATTCGATGTTTGAGGGAACTGCGTTTCGGTCAGCACCAGGGCAGCATCGTCGATTTCGACCGCAACACGTTCGATCCCTCGAGTAGTTTCGCTCGTATCGGGGCCGGATCGCTGGGTGGCAAGGGCAGGGGGCTGGCGTTCGTCAACTCGATGATCCATTCGTATCTACTCCAGAACCGCTTCGGCGGCGTCAAGGTCACGGTGCCGCCGGCGGTCGTCATCGGCACGGACGTCTACGAACAGTTCATGGTAGACAACAACCTGTGGGACGTCGCCCTGACCTCGGACGACGACCACGACATCGAGAGGCGGTTTCTCGACTCGAGTTTTCCCGGCGAGGTCGTCGAGTGGCTCAAAGACCTGCTCGACCTCGCGCGCTACCCGCTGGCCGTGCGCTCTTCGAGCCTGCTCGAGGACTCGCAGTACCAGCCGTTTGCCGGTATCTACAAGACGTTCATGCTGCCCAACAATCACCGGGACGACGACGTGCGGCTGCAAGAACTCCTGGCTGCCGCCAAGCGCGTTTACGCATCGACGTTTTGCCGGGGCGCCAAGCGTTATATGAAGGCGACGCCGTACCGGCTCGAGGAAGAGAAAATGGCCGTTATCATCCAGAAGCTCGTAGGGTCCCCCCGCGGAAAACGCTTCTATCCGGACTTTGCCGGATCGGCCAGCTCACACAACTACTACCCGACCGGACCGATGGACGCCGCGGACGGGATCGCGTCGGTAGCGCTGGGACTCGGGGTGCAGGTGATGGAGGGGGGGCGAGCGCTCCGCTTTTCACCCAAGTACCCGCAACACGCAATCCAGTTCTCGACGGTTGAGGAGATCCTCGACAACTCCCAGCGGGATTTCTATGCCCTCGAGCTGCCAGACCCGGACGATGATTCCGACCACCTGCGCGAGATCAAGCTGGTCAAGGCGGACCTCAGAGTGGCCGAGAAGGATGAAGCGCTCGCGCTTGTCGCCTCGACGTATTCGAAGGAGAACAACACGGTCTACGATGGGTTGTCACGACAGGGGCCGCGTATCGTGAGCTTCGCGCCGATTCTCAAACACGGCCATTTTCCCCTGCCCGATATCCTCCAGCTCATCCTGAAGTTTGGCACCCGTGGCATGAGCTCTCCGGTCGAGATCGAGTTCGCCGCCAACCTTCGTTCCGGAGAAGGCGAGCACCATGAATTCTGCGTGCTGCAGATGCGACCCATGGTGATCAGTCACGAGTGGGACGAACTCAACCTCGAGGATACCGATCACTCGATGGCGATCTGCCACAGCTCCCGGGTTCTCGGTGACGGAATGATAGAAGGCATTCGCGACGTGGTCTACGTCGACATCGACCGCTTCGACCGTGCGGCGAGCAGGGAGGCCGCCGAAGAGATCGGCCAGCTCAATCGCCAGCTGGAAGCGGCCAAAACGCCCTACATCCTGGTTGGAGTGGGGCGTTGGGGATCTTCCGACCCGTGGCTCGGTATTCCGGTCACGTGGGATCAGATCTCCGGCGCTCGCGTCATGGTGGAGACGGGGTTCAAAGATCTGCAGGTGACACCCTCGCAGGGCACACATTTCTTCCAGAACCTCATCTCCTTCCGAGTGGGCTATTTTACGGTCGATTCACGCGATGACGGTGAATTCCTCGACTGGAAATGGCTCAAGCGACAGCGGGCCACCGCCGAGAACGATTTCACCCGCCACCTCCGTTTCGACAGGCCGCTCACCATCAAGATGAACGGCCGCAGCCACGAAGGGGTGATCCTCAAACCACAGGACGCTGAACCCGAGTCTGCGAAGTGATTTGGCTTGCGGCGGCAGCGGTTATCGGTCACCCTTGTCCCGATTGAGATGTCTGCCCTGCCTCTGAAAGGAGCCTCGATGAAAACTGGATACTGTCTGTTCGTTCTCGCCCTGGTCGCGACCGCGGTGGCCGTGGCCGCGCCGGCGGTAGCGCAGATCGTACCGCCCGCGCCGGGTGTCGAAATGCCCCAATCGTATTACGACCGCATCGCGGACGATCCAACGGCATTCCAGTTCCAGAATGCCTGGGTGGACAAGGCACGCCGTGCCCGTGAATTCAGGCGGGAACTCGAGCTTACCCACCCCGGCGGGCTGGATCTCGCCTCGCTGCCGGAGGACGTACGGCGCCGGGCCGTCGTGGCGGGAACGGTGAGGGTGCCCGTAATCATGATCGAGTACAGCAACCGCGCGGCACCGTATCCGACGGCCACGCTCGCCGCGAGACTCTTTACGAATCCCAGCGGCACAATGACGGACCTGTACACGGAGATGTCGTACGGCAACGTGACCCTGACCGGTGACGTATGGGGATGGGTGACCGCCGCCAACACGGATGCCTTCTACGAGGGTGGCTGCCAGGGGATTTGCAACCCCGGTGCCAAGACGGGCCAGCTGATCCTGGAGGCGCTGCAGGGTGTGGACGGCTCGGTGGATTTCGGCCAGTACGACAACGACGGGCCGGACGGGCTTCCCAATTCGGGCGACGACGACGGTTTGGTGGATTTTGTCGCCATCGTTCAGCCCGAGATCGGTGCCGAATGCGGCACCTCCAACATGTGGTCCCACCGCTGGGTCGTGGACGGGTGGCCGGAGTTTCCGGGACCGTGGGTGACCAACGACGCCCGTACCGGCGGCGGCTTCATCCGCGTGCGGGATTACACGATCCAGCCCGCCCTGGGTTCGACCAACGGATGCGGCAGCGGTACCATCGAGATCGGTGTCTTCGCCCACGAGTTCGGCCACGCCTTCGGGCTGCCCGATCTCTACGACACCAACCAGGGCGGCCAGGGGATCGGTCACCACGGCCTCATGGGGTCGGGCAACTGGCGGTTGCCGCCGAACCCGACCCATATGTGCGCGTGGTCCAAGGTGCAGCTGGGGTGGCTCTCCCCGACGGTGATCGAGGGCGCCTCGCAGACCGCGACGCTGAACAGCGTCGAGCTGAACCCCGAGGTCATACAGCTGAACGTGATGGAGGAGAAGTTCAACCGCAATGGCTTCAACCCGATCGCGGGAGGGTGGTCGCTGCACTGCGGGCTGACCAACTTCGCGGCGCTCAACCGCAACTGGCCCGGAAGCGGCGGTTACGGCAACAACTGGGACGAGGCCGTCCGCAGGGATTTCAACTACGACGGCGTCGGCACCGTGACCCTCCAGTACGACGTCTCCTGGGATACCGAGGCGACCTACGACTTCGGTTTCGTCAAGATCAAGGTCGGGGCGACGGAGAACACGCTCCGCACGTACACGGGCATGGGCTCGACCAACGCCGTCACGGTCGACCTGACGCCGTTTCTCAGTGGCGCGACGCCTTACCAGATCATCCTGCAATTCACGTCGGATTTCGCAGTGTCGGACGAGGACGGGGTTGCCGGTTTCAATTCGGGCACCGGCGGGCCGTTCAAGCTGGACAACATCTCGGTCACCGGCGGCGGCGAGAGCTATGCCAGTGATCTCGAGACGTGCGAAGACGGGTGGTATTACGATTTCACGGCGAACCCCAACAAAGAGTATTTCCTGGTAGAAAACCGCAACACGGCCGGCGCGTCGTTCGACCAGAACCTGTGGGGCAACGGGTTCTACATCTGGCACATCGAGGACAATCTCGGTGGCGACAACACCAGCGGCTCGACGACGACGGCGAACCTGCGCCCTGCGAACGTGGAGCTGAGACAGGCCGACGGGTTGAACCACCTGCGGACGTCGAACAGCCGCGGTGACAGCGGCGATATGTTTCCCGGGTCGTCGAGCAATGCGCTCTTCGACAATGCCTCCAACCCGAGCAGCCGGAGCCACAACACGTTCGATACCCAGGTCGTGGTCTCGAACATCCCGGCCGCCGCCGCGGCAATGACGGCCGATTTCAGGGGCGGGTACTTTCCGCCGGTTCTCTCGTCCATTACACCGGTGACGGGCGAGTTGAACACGATCGTGCCGATCACCGACGTGACCGGAGCGTCCTTCGTCCGCGGGGCGGTCGTGGCGCTGCGCGACGCGGGCATGACCGAATACCCGGCGAGTCCCGTGGTCTGGGTCTGCAAGACGCAGCTCACCGGATCGATCGATCTCACGGGCGTGCCCAAGGGCACGTACGACGTGGTGGTGCGCAACCCCGACGGCCAGCAGTCGACACTAAGCGCCGCCTTTACCGTCACCGACCCGGTGCCGGTCTTCATCCAGTTCTTCGGTGCCAAAGCGCGCGAGGGCGGCGTCGAGCTTTCGTGGCGGCTGTGGGCCGACGAGGCCATCAGCGGCTTCGCGATCCTGCGGCGGGCGGACGGCTCGACGTCGGAGCGGCGAATCAACACCGGCGCCCTGCTGGGCCATACCGCGCGTACCTACATGGACCGCGGCGTCCAGCCGGGCGGCCGTTACGAGTACAGTCTGATCGTCGTCCTGCCGGACGGCACCGAGATGCGCTCGCCCCTGGCCCGAGCCGAGGTGCCGGGGTTGGAGCTGGCGCTCTTTCAGAACTACCCTAACCCCTTTAATCCCAACACGCGGATTCAGTTTTCGCTTCCCAACGCGCAATTTGTGTCGTTAAATATATACGATCCGCGGGGGGCGCGGGTCAGGACGCTGGTCCACGGCGTCGGGTCGCCGGGGACGAACGAGGCGGAGTGGGACGGTACCAATGATGCGGGTAACCCGGTGAGCAGCGGGATCTACCTCTACCAGCTAAACACCGGCGGCCGGGTGCTGACCCGAAAACTGATGTTGCTCAAATAAGTACCGTGCGGGTCTTGCCACCGCACTGCGCCGATTGGGGCTCCTCAGCAGGCGGCGCAGTCCGGTCGGCACGCGACCGGCAAACGGGCGGACAAAATGGAAAAACGGTTCAACCGGGGATTCGAGGCCCTCGACGGGATTTTCGAGTTCGTCAGCGCGTTCATAACAGAGCTGAGGCTCGAGGAGGGCGTTGCGTATTCGATCAACCTGGCGGTGGAGGAGCTGTTCACGAACATGGTAAAATACAATTCCGGGGCTGAGGACCGCATCCTCATCCGGATGTCGAACGACCCAGAATCGGTGACGGTGGAGCTGGTCGACTTCAACGTGGACCCCTTCGACCCGGACACGGTCGAGGAAGTCACGACCGGCAAGCCCATCGAAGAGCGCAGCCCCGGCGGTCTCGGCCTCCACCTGGTGAAGTCCATCGTCGACAAGGTATCGTACGAGTATGAAGACCGCCGCATGAAGGTCACGGTGGTCAAACGCCTGGCGGGTGACTGATATGTTCGAGATCAAGGACATCGGCGACGGAACCATCTCGCTATCCGGGAGGTTTGACGCCGCCCAGACGGAGAAGGCGCGGGCCGTCCTCAACCAGGCAAACGGTTCGCTGGTAATCGATTTCGGCGAGCTGGACTATATTTCCAGCGCCGGTCTCGGTGTGCTGCTCGGCGCTCAGAAGCGCCTCGGCGAATCGGGCGGCCGTCTCAGACTGGTGAACATGAACCAGCACATCCGTGAGATTTTCCACATCGCGGGATTTGACCGCATCTTTGAAATCGAGTAACTTAACTGATTATTTATCAGCTGGTTATACCGCGACGCCTGCCCCGTGCGAGTGACGTTTTGCGCGGCGGCGAGATTCTGCTCCCAGGACCGAAACTGAAATCGGACGGAAACCCAACAACTTTTGAGCCCTATCTCGGTAATTATGTCAAGTGACCAGGATGTTTTGTGGGTTAACGCCTGTTTGAAGGGCGATCGGAAGGCATTTGGAATGCTGGTGGAGAAGTACGGGAAAAAGATGTTCAACGCGGCCTACCGGGTGGTGAACGACTACGAAGACGCGATGGATGCCACGCAGTCCGCGTTTGTCAAGGCGTACGAGAAGCTGCACACGTTCGATTCGTCCTATCGCTTTTTTAGCTGGATCTATCGAATCCTCGTCAACGAATCCATCAATATCCTCAACCACCGCAACCATTTCAATCCTCTCGACTCCGACATCGAAGTCACTGCCAAGAACCCTGAACAGACATACAGCAACGTCGAGCTCGGTGACCACCTCCAGGCCGCATTGATGGAGCTGCAGCCGGACTACCGTGTGGCGATTGTGCTACGACACTATCAGGGAATGAGTTACAAGGAGATGGGTGACATCGTCGGGATTCCGGAGAAGACAATCAAGTCGCGGTTGTTTTCGGCACGGCGACAGCTCAGGGACATTCTCGTTCGAAGGGGAGTCCACAGATGATCGACAAAAAAACAGAACAGCTCATGTGGCAAGACATTGACGGCACGATTACCCCGGAGGACAAGAAGCGGCTCGAGCGATTTATGGTGGAACAAGCGGGCACGCGGGAGCACTACAACGATCTGGTTCAGTTCTCGGCTCTGCTCGGAGAGGTGGAGGAGATCGACCCGGGCCCGACGCTGCGGGATCGCGTCGAGGCGGCGATCGACCCCAATCGCTACTCCACCGCCCCTGCCGCCGGCCGCGGTACGAGCTTTACCTGGTTTGGGCTCAGACCGAACTTCCGGTATGCCGCCGCAATCGCCGCGGGCTTGCTCGTTGGTGTAATTGGTTATCATTTAGTTAATTATGGGGCTCTTCCCGACAAGGGAAAATTAGCTGGTAGCCTCAGGGTTAACAACAGTGGTACCATTATGATCAACGATGACGGCACGTGGGCCGCCGCGCTTCACATCGATCTGGATACCGTCCAGGGAACCATCGGCTTGCACGTGGAGGGCGATCTGGCGATATCGAAGGTCGAAGTGGCCTCCGAGCGCGAGGTCGATATCACCCTCGCATACCAGGGGCAATCGCTCGTGACCCACCTGGGATCGGGCAGATACTACGCCGTTTTCCAGCGGGAGGGCGGCGCGGCATCGCCGTTGTCGGTCAGGATCGCGGCCGACGGACAGGTATTGCTGGAAGAGCAGGTGTTTTCTCGATGACGAACTCATTTTCCGATCAACTTTTGCGGTACAAGTTGGTAATTCAGGTGAATCGGTTGAAACAGGGACACAGGTATGGACGCGTCAACCCAAGCCCAAAGGGGGGCACAGTATGAGTACCAAATACAGAGGTCTGTTTGTCGGCCTCGCGGTCGTTGCCATTATCGCCGTTGCTTACTTCTCCTTTATCTATTCACCACCGAGGGAGGAAGGGCTGAAGGGTGCGATTGGTACAGCTGAGCGTTACCGAGCGGAGCAGATCAGTCCGGACGATGTCCTGCTCGCGGGAGAACACGCAGGCGAGACGGCACAACCGCAAGTAGCCGAGTCGATGACGGAAGAAGAGCTGGCCGGTCTGCTGGGCCGTTTGTCGCCCGCCGAGCGGTCGAAGCTCTTCGAGCGGCTGAACCCGTTTGAGGCGGGGCGGCTCACGATCGCCGAGCGCAGCAAGATCTTCGAGCGGCTCAGTCCTGCCGAGCGCACCAGGTTTTTCGAGCGCGTGGGCAAGGCGGAGGCCGATTTCGGCAAGATGACGGTGGCCGAGCGGGCGAAGCTCTTTGAGCGCTTTACGCCCGCCGAGCGGGCGAAGCTCTTCGAGAAGATGACCCTGGCCGAACGCAACAAGCTCTTCGAGAAGATGACCCTGGCCGAACGCTCACGACTTTTCGAGCGCCTGACCATCGCCGAGCGCGCGAAGCTCTTCGAGAAGCTGACCATCGCCGAGCGCGCAAAGCTCTTCGAAGCCCAGACCCTGGCAGAAGGGTGGGGCCGGCTCACCATCGCCGAGCGCGCGAAGCTCTTCGAGAAGCTGACCATCGCCGAGCGCGCGAAGCTCTTCGAGGCGCGCAACATCAAGGAGGCCGATTTCGGCAAGATGACGATGGCCGAGCGTGCGAAGCTCTTCGAGAAGTTCAC